>SLQW01000101.1 GCA_007131295.1 Pseudomonadales bacterium
CAGATCGTGGGACTTCAGCCCCAGGACGGGAGCCAGATTCCTGGCATCCGCCGCTGGCCGGAAGCCTATCTGCCGAAGATTTTCGATCGCGCCCGGGTCGATCGGGTCGTGGATATCAGCCAGCGCGAGTCTGAGGAGACCATGCGCCGGCTGGCACGGGAGGAAGGAATCTTCGCCGGCGTGTCTTCCGGCGGCAGCATAGCGGCGGCACTGCGCCTGTCCGCGGAACTCGAGGACGCCGTGATCGTGGCTATCGTCTGCGACCGGGGGGATCGCTACCTTTCCACCGGCGTGTTCTCGCCCGAGGCCTGAGTGCTTCCGTATCCCTGCCTGCGGACCAGCTGATGGCTCGCGCCCGTCGGCTCGATCGCCACGAAACCGTTCTGGTCACCGAACTCGATGCGGAAGGTGTCGGTCGGGCCGAGCACGACGGCCTCAAACTGCGCGTGCGCGGTGCGCTCCCGGACGAGCTGGTCTCTGTGCGCGTTCTGCGCCGGCGCCGGCGCCAGCTCGAGGGTCAGGCCGAGGTGGTTTGCCGACCGAATGCTGCCCGGGTATCGCCTCCCTGCCCCTGGACGGCGCGCTGTGGCGCCTGCGTCCTGCAGCATCTGGATCCCGACGAGCAGCGGCATCGCAAGCGTGCACAGTTGGCGGCACTGTTCGAAGACGAGGGCGTGCGCAGCCCGGCGCGCTGGCTACCCGATGTCTGCGGAACCTCGACCGGGTACCGCCGCAAGGCGCGTCTCGGTGTGCGTCACGTTCCCGGCAAGGGCACGCTGGTGGGTTTTCGGGAGCCTGCTTCGTCGCGCGTGGCCGATGTGGACGTCTGTCGCATTCTGCTGCCGCAGGTGGGAGAGCATCTGGCAGATCTGAAGGGCTTGCTCGGTTCCCTGGATGCGGCGGCGAAAATCCCGCAGCTCGAAGTCGCCTGCGGCGACGATGGTGTGGCGGTCGTTCTGCGTCACCTCGAGGCGTTGGGCGATGCGGATCGAGAGCGTCTCGTGGCATACGCCGCGGCAGCAGGCTGGCAGCTGTATCTGCAGCCTGGCGGCCCGGACACGGTGGAACGGGCCTGGCCGCGTGCGGGCGCCGAGCGTCTCCATTACCGCCTGCCGGAATTCGGACTCTCGTTTGCGTTCCATCCCACGGACTTCGTCCAAATCAATCCTGAAATCAACCGCCGTATGGTATCGCTCGCCGTCGAGGAGCTTGCGCCCCGGCCGACGGACCGCGTCCTTGATCTGTTCTGCGGAATCGGTAATTTTACGCTGCCGCTGGCAACGCGCGCGGCCGCCGTACTGGGTGTGGAGGGCAGTGCGGAGCTGGTGGAGAGAGCGCGGGAGAACGCAGTGGCCAATCGTGATCTGCTCGATGGCCGGGAAGTGGCCTTCAACGTCGCGGACCTTTACGCGGAAGATTTCGATCCGACTACGCTTCCCAAGGCCGACCTGCTCGTGCTTGATCCACCGCGTTCAGGCGCAGAAACCATTGTTCGGGCCATGGGCATCCTCGCTCCGCGACGTCTGGTTTATGTGTCGTGTCACCCGGGTACTCTGGCGAGAGATGCGCGCTTGATGGCGGAGGGTGGCTACATGCTCACGGCAGCAGGAATCCTCGATATGTTTCCGCACACCGCGCACGTCGAGAGCATCGCCGTGTTCGAGCGGGTCTGAAAGCCCGTGGTCAAGGTCAGAGCGGACCGCCCCGTCGCCGAGGACGGCAAAGTCGACCTGAGAGCCTGGGTCGACGAGCGCCGTCGGCGCATGCACCTGCCGCATCCCGAGCGTCTGCTGGCCGCCTGTGAACTCGCTGAAGCGGTGGAACTTGCAGCCAATGCTGAAGGACGCCGCTGGGCTTCCGGCGCATCGAGCCTGGAGATGGGGCTCGAAATGGCCGATATCCTCACGGACCTGCGTGTCGACGAGGACGGCCTCATCGCGGCGGTACTCTACCGTGCCGTCAGGGAAGGCAAGCTGGAGCTCGAGCGCGTTGAATCCGAGTTCGGTCCTGTCGTCGCCGGGCTCATCGAAGGTGTCCTGCGCATGGCCGCAGTCAGTGCCCTGCAGCTGACTTCCGCGCCGCGTCTGCTCGGCAACGTCGAGGAGCAGATCGAGAACGTTCGCAAGATGCTGATTGCGCTGGTGGACGACGTTCGCGTCGCCCTGCTCAAGCTCGCTGAGCGGACCTGCGTCATTCGTACGATCAAGTCGGCTCGGCCCGAGCGGCAGGAGCGTGTGGCCCAAGAGGTGGCCGATGTCTATGCACCACTGGCCCATCGCCTGGGCATCGGTCAGCTGCGCTGGGAGCTCGAGGATCTTTCCTTCCGCTATCTGAAGCCGGATGCGTATCACCGTATCGCAGCCTTGCTCAAGGAGCGTCGTGAGGCGCGTCAGGTCTACATCGACAACGTGATCGCTATTCTAGAGCGGGAATTAAAGGCGGCCGGAATCGAGGCCAAAATCGAGGGACGCCCGAAACACATCTTCAGTATCTGGCGGAAGATGCAGCAGAAGGGTGTCGATTTCACGCAGATCTACGACGTCAGGGCTGTGCGGATACTCGTCCAGCAGCTGCGGGACTGCTACGGCGCTCTCGGCATCGTGCACGCGCTCTGGCGCCACGTTCCGCACGAGTTCGACGACTACATTGCGACACCGAAGGAAAACGGCTATCGCTCGATCCACACTGCGGTGATCGGCCCCGAGGGCAAACATCTCGAGGTCCAGATTCGCACCCACGAAATGCACGAGGAGTCCGAACTCGGCGTTTGCGCTCATTGGGTCTACAAGGGTACGGATGCGACCGCCGACCATTCCTACGAAGAGAAAGTTGCGTGGCTGCGGCAGGTTCTGGAGTGGCAGGAGGAAATCGGCGATTTGGGCCAGCTCGGAGAGAGCCTGCGCCGCGACTTCGACCAGGAGCGGATCTATGTCCTGACCCCGGAGGGTCATGTACTCGACATGGCCCCCGGCGCGACGGCACTCGATTTCGCCTACCGGATCCACACCGAAATCGGTCACCGTTGCCGCGCCGCCAGGGTCGAAGGACGCATCGTCCCTCTCAACTACACGCTGCGCACGGGCGAGAAGGTAGAAATCGTCACGGACGATGACGCGGAGCCCTCTCCTAGTTGGTTGAATCCGAACCTGGGTTTCCTCAAGACCTCGCGCGCACGAGCTAAAGTCCAGGCTTACTTCCGTGCTCGCGACCGTGAGCGCAACCGCGCCGATGGACGTGCCATCGTCATGCGCGAACTCGACCGTATGGCGATCAGCCAAGATGGACTGCAGCAGCTTGCCGAGACATTGCGTTTTGCCAACGTGGACGAGATGTTCTGTGCCGCCGGTTCCGGAGATCTGCGGCCGTCACGGCTGCTGCGCGCAGCTCAGCACCTGGCCGATCCGGTAACCGGGGGCAGTCAGCTGTCCCTGCTGCCGTCGCACTACGCGCTTGCCGACGATAGCGAGCGAAGCGGTACGGTCAGCGGCGCCGGTCACCGGACGGTGGAGTTCGGTGCCTGCTGTCGGCCGAGCCCCGGCGATGCCATCGTTGGTGAAGTGGTCGATCGCGGTGGCGTCGTCGTGCATCGTCGCGACTGCGCCCATGCGCAGCGGCTGGTGCGGGAACAGAGTTCCAGCATCATCGTCGTCGGCTGGGGCCAGCTCCCCGGTCATCGCATTCCGTTTGCAGTGACCATCAGCGCCTACAACCGGGCAGGTTTGCTCCATGACGTGTCTGCAGTGTTCGCCGACGAGCGCGTCGACGTTTCCTCGAGCACTGCGAGCACCGATCGGGAAACGTCGACGGCCGTGATCGAGGCCACGCTCGAGCTCGACAGCCTCGAAGCGCTCGGTCGCATCATGGATCGCATCAGTCAGATCCCAAACGTCATCGACGTCCGCAGACGGCTGATCTGAGCCGTTACCCATACTCTTTGGGCGCGCTTGTCGGTCTTACGCGGCGCGTGTAATGTGCGGCGCTTCGTGCAGATGAGAGCACCGCATCGCCGCAATGGCGGTCGGCGAGGGAGACGACGAACGATGAGAATCATCCTGCTTGGCGCACCGGGTGCTGGCAAGGGCACACAGGCCCAGTACATTATCGAGCATTTCGGTATACCGCAGATCTCGACCGGGGACATGCTGCGCGCGGCACGCAAGGCGGGAACCGAGCTCGGCAAGGAGGCGGATCGGTTCATGACAGCTGGGGAGCTGGTTCCGGACGAGCTGATCATCGCTTTGGTCAAGGAACGGATTGCAGAGCCCGATTGTGTCTCCGGTTTCCTCTTCGATGGTTTCCCGCGAACGATTCCGCAAGCCCAGGCGCTCGAGGACGCAGGTATCGCAATAGATTACGTGATCGAGATCGACGTGGCCGATGAGGAAATCGTCCAGCGTCTGTCTGGCCGCCGGGTGCACGAAGGATCGGGCCGCGTCTATCACGTGGACTTCAACCCGCCGCAGCGTGAAGGTGTCGATGACGTCACGGGAGAACCTCTGGTGCAGCGCGCGGACGACAAAGAGGAAACTGTCCGCAAGCGGCTCGAGGTTTACCACGCGCAGACGCGGCCTCTGGTCGAGTTCTATCAGTCGCTTGCGAAAGAGAAGGGCGGGGTGGCTTTTCACAGTGTCCCCGGAGTTGGCAGCATGGATGACATCCGCGAACGAATTCTCGGCGCCCTCGAAAATTGATTCTGATTCTGAGGGTTTTCGCGCCACCCCGGTAACGCCACTCTTTCTCGTTGTTGGAATGTTCCTGCTCTCCCCTGACCTGTCGTGATCATGTGATGCCATAGCGGCAGCGCTACGATCTCGACTGCGTCGAGGGGTGAAATGTTTTCCTTTATTGCCTATGCTTTCGACAGATCACAAAGCGCTGCCGTCTTGTGGTCGGGTGAGCTCACCAATTCCGAGGAGAAGACCATGGCCAGAGCGCCGAAGACCGGAACTGCACGTCGCGCCACGAAGAAGAAGAAAGCTGCTGCGCCCCGCAAGCGCCCCGCAGCACGGAAAGCTTCAAGAGCGAAGCGCGCCCCAGTCAAATCGGCCGCGATGGTGCGTGCCGAAAAAGCTGTCGATACGGCGCGCAAGCAGATCGAAACGGAGCGCAAGCGTCTAGCCGATGCGAGAAAGAAAGTGGCTGCGGCCGCTGCGAAGGCGAAGTCATCCGCGCGCAAGGCAGACAAGAATGCCGTAAAGACGGCGCGCAACAAGACGAAGCAGATCAACACGAAGCTTCGTACGCTGCGTGAGAAACTGCGGACGAATTCTGCTGCCCTCAAGGAAGCCAAGATCCAGGCGCAGGTGGCGGCTCGCGTCGCTGCGATCCAGGATCGGGTGGCGAACGCGAACAAGGCTGCAGAAGCTAAGATCGGCGAAAAGGTCGATAAGGCAGTTGCAACCTATCGCAAGAAGAAGGCCGCGGAACTCAAGCGCGCGGAGACGAAGAGGGCACGCAAGCGGGAGCAGACCGCTCGTACCCAGATTCGCAAGATCGAGCGTGCTGCCAAGAGCAAGATGCGTAAGCCCAAAGCTCGCCGCACGGCCGCCAAACGCGCCTGACCAGGAGCCGCCCTTTCGCGTCGCTGCTGCGGGCGCGAAAGGGCGGATGTCCCAACCGCCGCCCTGCGGCAGCTACGCCGCGAGGGCGTCAGTGCCTCTGACGACCTTTCGCTTCGAAGCGTCGGTCCCTCTTCAAACAGTTCCTTCGAGCGGGATGATGCGGACCCGGCTGCCTGCCGCCAGATCGCCGCTGTCCTGCGGCAAATCGATGAGACAGTTGGCCGCCGCCAGCACGCCGAGCAGGTTGGAGTCCTGACGCTCGAAAGCGCGGACCCGAAGTGTTCCCTCTTCCGTCATCTCGAAGTGCCCGCGCTGAAAGTCACGTCGTCCCGGTCGCTTGCGCACGTCTTGGGCGAGGGTGGCCGTCAGGCTCGTGATCTCTAGGTTGCCAGCGCCTGCCAGGCGCAGCAGCGCGGGCTTCACGAGTAGCATGAACGTCACCAGCGTCGACACCGGATTGCCTGGCAGACCGAAAAACGGACGACCGTGCAGGCTGCCGAACGCGAATGGTTTGCCAGGCTTCAGCGCAAGCCGCCAGAACGTCACTTCACCCTCCTCGGCAAGCAGGGCGCGGACATGGTCGGCGTCGCCGACGGAGACCCCTCCCGAGCAGACCACCGCGTCGCCCGCGTCGGCGCCAGCGCGCAGCGTCGCCCGTAACCTTTCCGGGTCGTCGCCGACCTGCTCACTGTGAACGACATCCGCGCCGACGCGTCGTGCGAGCGCCTCGAGCATTGGCCGGTTGCTGTCGTGAATGGCGCCGGGTTCGAGCGCCTGACCGGGTGCGCGCAACTCGTCTCCGGTCACGATGATTGCGACGCGGGGTGCGCGATGAATGCGTACGCGCTCGACGCCGGCGGCGGTTAGAAGGGCGACCCGGGTGGCGTTCAGGACGGTGCCCGCTGCGGCGAGCTGTTGTCCCTCGCGGACATCCGCGCCGGCGTGACGCACGTAGGCCCCCGCCGCAGGATGTCCATCGAAGCTCACCCGGCCGTCGTCCAGAACCGTCGCGTCCTCCTGGGCAATCACCGCGTCCGCGCCTTGCGGTAAAGGTGCACCGGTGAAGATTCGTGCGCAGTGGCCGGAAGCGATAGGCGCTCCCGGGGCGGAGCCGGCGAAGATGCTCTGGGCGATGCGCAGCGGGTCACCGCGTCGAAGCTCAAGGTCCTCGCTGCACACGGCGTAACCGTCCATGGCTGAGTTTGCGAAAGGTGGGACTGCGTGGACCGCGTGGACGTTTTCGGCAAGATGGCATCCCGCGGCAGCGCCGGGTGTTGCCTCCAACCAGGGCAATGGCTTCAGAGTGCCCAGCATCTGCGCACGCGCCAGATCGAGATCGAGCAGGTCCTGCATCGGGAACCTCAGCTTACGGAAGCTGTCAGGAGCTGATTCGGGCTGCTCGCAGTACTCCATGGGTCGGCGCTGGAGCAGACTAGTCGCTATTCTACGCCCCTACTGATTGACCGCACGGTGTGTACATGACTTCGATTCTCGCGCTTGACACCTCCGGCGACGCCTGCTCGGTCGCGCTGGGCCGCGACGGTGCGGTTTGGCATCGCCACACGGTCGAGCCTCGCGCGCATCATCGCCTGCTCCTGCCCATGGTCGAAGACGTCTTTACGGAAGCCGGATGCGCGCCTGCGGAGCTGGATGCCGTCGCATTCGGCTGCGGTCCGGGGTCCTTCACCGGCCTCAGGATTGCGACCGCGGTCACGCAGGCGATTGCGTGGGCGCACGATCTGACCGTGATCGGGGTATCCACTCTGGAGATCATGGCGGCGAGCGCAGTCGAAGCCGACCCGTCGGCGCACGGGGTCATCGCTCTTCTCGATGCGCGCATGGGTGAGTGCTATTGGAATCTGTTTCGAGCAGAACAGGGACAGGTGCTTGCGCTGCAGGCGGACGGATTGGCGCAACGCGATGTGCTTGCAGCAGCGATCGCCCGCCACGTCGCAACCGCTGGCGGGCGCTGGCTGCTGCTCGGAGCCGACCTGCTAGGCGACGCGAGTCAGCTTGTTCCGCAGCAGGGTGAACTGGTCGCCGCGGCGGCCCCCGATGTGGATGCGCGGATGCTGCTGACTTTGGCCGGCCGGCGCTTCGAGGCCGGCGAAGGCCTGCCGGCGCGGGAGGCCATTCCCCGTTACCTGCGCGACGAGCGCCGCTGGCGTCGGGTCGGCGATCCCTTGCCGCAAGCCGATGCACAACAGCAGTGACTCCACCTCGCGCGACAGAGGGCGGGGGTCGAGGCCTCGATGCAGTTTCGGTGGACCCGCTCATTGCGCTCTGGCTAGAGCGCATCGGTCCGGGAGATCTCGGCCCGTACCGTCTCGAAGTGGAAGGTGACGTGCTGCACCTCTGCAGTCCGCAGCCGGATGAGGGCAGACTCAGCGTCGACCTCATGCGCGGATCTTCCGGCTACCGCGGTGCCCGAGCACGCAACGAGCGACTCGTGCGCGCCTGCGGTGTAAGCGAGAACACCATGGTGGTCGACGCCACCGGTGGGCTCGGGATGGATGCGTGGCTGCTGGCCCGCGCAGGAGCCAGCGTACGCGTGCTCGAGCAGCATCCGGTGGTGGCCATACTGCTTGCCGATGGCTTGCGGCGGGCGCGGACCGTGGACTCCGAAGCCGTCGATCGCATCACGCTCGAGTGCGTCGACAGCCGCTCTGAACTCCTGAATCTAAAGCAGGCTGATGCGGTCGTGTATCTGGATCCGATGTATCCGCCTCGGCGCAAGGCGGCACTGGGTGATCGGCGCTTGCGCCTGCTCGCGGCGCTGTTCGCGGCAACGGCACGTACCGGGGACGATTTGGCAGGGCTGCTGGCGGCCGCACTCGCTACGCCGGCCACGAGGATCGTTCTCAAACGGCCGCAACGGGTGGCTTTACCGGAGGACATCCCCAAGCCGACGTACTGTCTGGCCGGCAGATCGACGCGTTTCGACGTCTGGAGCCGCCCGGCGCATCAGTGAATGTGCTGGCCGCGGTAGAGACGGTCGATGTCCGGTGTTTCCGCGCGCTCTTCCTCGCTCAAACGGCGGCTCTGCACTTCCCAAACCGAGCGGTACCTGCGCTCGCTGACACCGGCGACGTCGTCCTTGGTGCGCAGTATGGTGGGACGCAGGAACACCAGCAGGTTACGCTTGGTCCGCTCGGTACTCGATGAGCGGAACAGCTTGCCGGCCAGCGGCAGGTCGCCGAGGAACGGGACCTTGCGGCCACTTTCCTGGATATCGTCCTGAATCAAGCCACCGAGAACGATGGTCTGACCATCGTCCGCGAGGATCGTGGTACGGATCGTGCGCTTGTTGGTGACGATGTCGGAAAAGCTCTGGTCGCCAACTTGCGCTGCGGGTTCCACTGACGAGACTTCCTGCTCGACTTCCAGGCGCACTGCGTCGCCGTCATGGATGTGCGGAATGACGCGCAGGGTGATCCCCACATCCTCGCGCTGGATGGTCGTGAACGGATTCTGTGCGCCGGTTCCCGTGGTCGTGAACGAGCCGGTTCGGAACGGCACGTTCTGACCGACGATTATCGTCGCCTCTTCGTTGTCCAGGGTCAGGATGCTCGGGGTCGAGAGGAGGTCGGAATCGCTGTGGGTGCCGATGGCCTGCAGAATGGCGGCGAACGACACGCCGCCCGACAGGCGGGCGACCGCCAGAGTCGGCGAAGTCAGTTCTGCTGCGCCGCCGATCAGATCGAGGTCGTCGCCGCTGGCCAGGGCGGGGCCGAGCAGACCTTGCAGTGCCTGCCCCAGCGGGCTCACGAACAGGGGAATCGTCTGGCCGTCCCGGTCCACCGCGGCCAGATCGACGCCGCGGGTCTGCCGGTCGTTGAGCGATACTTCCACGATAGCGGCTTCGATCAGCACCTGGGTGCGGCGAACGTCCAGCTGGTCGAGAATGGCGCTCACTTCCACCATGGTCGAGGGATCCGCCCGTACGATCAGCGCATTCAGCGAGGTGTCCGCCTGCACGCTGGTGCGCACCTGGCGCCCGTTGCCGGCATTCTGCTCGGAAAGGATGTCGTTGAGGATGACCGCAAGCTGCTCGGCGCTGCCGTGGCTGAGGCGGAATACCTGGGTCGAACCCATCACGGTTGCCGGCTGGTCGAGACGACGGATCAGGCTGCGCAGCTCGTCGATAGCGGCTGGCTTGCCGCGTAGCACCAGGGAATTGTTGCGCGCGTTGGCCACGACCTGCACCGCCTGCGGTCCCCTGGCGCTGCGCCCTATCTGATCAGGCGCCAGCGTCTCGAGCAGCTCCACCATGTTTTCGACCCACGCTTCCTCCAGCGGCACCATGACCACCGATTCGTCCTGCGCGACGTCGATTTCCCGGATGATGGCTTCCATGCGGCGAATGTTTTCGGCGTGATCCGAAAGGATGACCACGTTCGGCTGATCCACTGCCGCGACGTGGGAGTACTGAGGAATAAGGGGCCGCAAAATCTTCACCAGCTCGCTCGATTCGACGTTGGTGGCCGGGATGACCCGAGTCACCATGAGCTCGCCGTCGCTGGTGGGATCGAAGTCACGGCCGCTGGCGCTCTGTTTGGCCAGGGTCTGCTGCACGATCCGCACCACGTCTCCGGCTGGAACTGCGGCGAAACCGTGTACCCGCAGCACGCTCTGAAACAGCTCGTAGACGCCATCCGCGTCGAGCGCGGCCGACGAGATCACGGTGACGCGGCCTTTGACTCGAGGGTCGACGACGAAATTGCGGCCGCTGATACGCGAGACCTGGGTGATGAACTCGCCGAGGTCCGCGTCCTTCAGATTGATCGTCCACGTCTGGCCCTGGTTGCCGGTAACGTGCTGGGACGGCAGTGCGAGCAGCAGCAAAGCGATCAGGGCGCTGCGCAGAAGCAGGGGGGTTGGGATCAGCATGCGGCCCTCATTGGCGCGGAATGCGCGTCGTGACGAAGAAGCGGCGTTCGCCGCGCTGAATTTCGAGGCGTGCGGTTCCGGCATCGAGAATGCCTTCCACGGCGGCCGAGTCCTGCTGCAGTTCCTGTACGCCGCGACCATTCACCGACAGAACCACGTCGCCGGGGCGCAGCCCAACGCGAGCCAGATCCGCGGCGGAGGCCTGGTTGCCGACGCGATAGCCCTGGCTGTCGCCGATTTGAACCGCCTCGACGCCGAGTTCCCGCATTGCTCCATCCGGGTCCGACTCGAGGCGCGCCCGGTAGCTGCTGACGAGATCACGGACGCTTGGCCCAGGTGTTCCCGACTCCGCGGAAGAACCGGGGCGCGGCGCGGGTTGTGCCCTCCGGGGTGAGCCCGCGCCCGAAGATACAGCCGCTTGACTGCCGCCATTCGGCAACTGGCTGAAGTCCGTGCTCGCTCGGCCATCCGTGCCAGGTGTTGCCGCAAACCCGCTTGCTACGCCAGGTTCGGGAAACCTCAGCGTCTCCAGCGTGCCGCCGCGCCGCAGCACGATTCGATCCTGCAGAACGCGGACGAGTTCGGCGTTCCCCGGCATGCGTTCGCCGACGAATACCAGTTTTCCTTGCCGATTGCGTTCGGCAACGATTGCCGAGGAGTCTTCTTCGGCAGCGGCCAGGAAGACGCCGTGAAGTTCGAGCTGCAGGCGGGTTTCCGGCGCGTCGACGGCGGCCACCTCTGCCTGATCGGCCCGGCCGAACAATTCGAGCGCAGCGATCTCGGCTGCGGTCGCCACCCGGCGCTCGTCGGTAGCGACCGTCGTGCTCGCGCTCGGGGCCTCGCGCAGTTCGGTTTCTGCGCTACCGAGCAGGAACCAGACGCCATCGGCCAGGATCCACGCGATCAGCAGAGCCAGCAGCAGTTTTGCCGGCAGCAGAAGTCGGTCCGCTAGGTCGTCCAAGATGCCTCCGCCGGAACGCTTCCGGGGTCCAGCGCGTGTGGATGGGATTCTGGCCCAAATCGCAGCCCGTTCCCACAGTCTACGCGGCATCGGACCTGAAGCCCGCAGCGCCGTGGACCCGGCTCAGGATCTCTCCAAGTGTAGCTGTCCCTGGCTCAGAACACCTGTTCCGAGAGCTCGATCAGCACGGTGTCCGGCTCCGGCGGGTCGGGCCAGGGAAAGCCCGCCATCGCGATGAAACGGTAGCGGATACGCAAATGGGCCCAGCCATTCGCGTCCAGGCGCGCATCGAGCAGTTCGCGGCCTTCAGGATCGAACACCTCGAGCAGAGGCTCGTCAGCCTCGAGGCGGAGCGCGGCGTCCAGGGGTGGAAAGTCTACGGTCCAGCCCTGATCGGCCAGCACGTAGCGCACGAAGCCGCCGGTCCAGTGGGCGTCACCGTGGACCGCCGTGAGGCGGTCGCCCGTAAGCTCGAAGCGGCCAGAAGACAGTGTCAGATGTCCGGAGGGCAGGATGTCATAGGGTGCGAGCAAGGCGCGCAGCCCCGCTTCGTCCAGGTGGCCTTCGATCCCGTCGATCGTCACGCTGCGCAAGCCGAGCCGGATGCGGGCCTGAAGTGCATGGCCTGGCGCCTCGAGCTCCAAGCGGTAGCCGAGGCGACCTCGCATAAGCGTCGGGCCGTCCAGCGCCCAGCGAAGTCGGCCGAGGTCGTTCTGCGTGATCAGCAGTTGGGCGCTGCCGCTGTGCACGCGTCCGGCCGGCGCGAGCAGGCGGGCATCCTGGCCGCTGCGGTCCAGCAGCATGCCGATGGCGGCGGCGGGCGTGAACAGCAGCAGCGCGATGATGGCAGAGAAGAGCAGCAGCACGAACAGCAGCAACCCCAGGGGCCAGGGTAAGCCACCCCGCTGACCGCGCAGCCGGACCGGTTCCCGGGTCATGTCAGCAGACGCCGAGCAATCCCCGCGTAGGCTTCCGTGAGCGCGGCGAGATGAGCGATGGGTACGCATTCGTCGATCTGATGGATGGTCGCATTGCAGGGCCCGAGCTCGACCACCTCGACGCCGTGCGGTGCGATGAAGCGTCCGTCCGACGTACCACCACCGGTGGACAGCTCCGGCTCCACCCCGGCGACTTCGGCAAGCGTGGCCTGCACCGCCTCGATCAGGGCGCCCCGTTCCGTGAGGAAGGGCTCACCGGAGAGCTGCCACTCGAGTTCATAGTCGAGACCTGCCGCATCGAGTTCCCGCTCGACGGCCTGCTGGAGACGCAACGCCGTCTGTTCGGTGCAGAAGCGGAAGTTGAACTGAACGTCGACATGGCCGGGGATGACGTTGGTGGCGCCGGTGCCCGCATGCATGTTGGAAACCTGAAAGGAGGTCGCTGGGAAGAAGACGTTGCCCTCGTCCCACTGCCGTTGCGCGAGGGCCGCGAGTGGTGCCAGCACGTCGTGGACCGGATTGCGCGCCAGATGGGGATAAGCGACGTGGCCCTGAATTCCCCTCACGCGCAAAGTCCCGTTCAAAGATCCACGGCGGCCGACGCGGACGAGGTCACCGAGCACATCGCCACTGGACGGCTCGCCGATGACGCACCAGTCGATGCGTTCGCCGCGCTGCATGAGCGTCTCCATGACCCGCACGGTGCCGTCGCGGGCGGGGCCTTCCTCGTCGCTGGTAAGCAGGACGCCCAGGCTGCCCTTCAGCGGGCGCCCCTCCGCCAGCAGGGTTTCCAGGGCGACCACCATGGCCGCCAGACTGCCCTTCATGTCTGCAGCGCCACGGCCATGCAGCATGCCGTCGCCGACGGCGCCCGCGAACGGGGGGTGCGTCCAGGCGTCCACGTCACCGGTGGGTACGACGTCGGTATGCCCGGCGAAAACCAGCAGCGGTCCATCGTCACCGCGGCGAGCCCAGAGATTGTCGACTTCACCGAAACGCATCGACTCGAGGCTGAAGCCGAGCGCCGCCAGCCGCTCGCCGATCAGCCGCTGGCAGCCGGCGTCGTCGGGCGTCACGGATGGAAGCCGGATCAGTGCCTGAGCGAGTTCGACGACTGCAGCGCGTGGGTTGTCAGTTGTGGGCATGGAGTTCCTGATTGAGTTCCACGGCGGTGCGGTTGGTGCGGCACTCGACCCGGCCGTTGCGCCCATTGCGCAGAAACAGCAGGTCCGAGTGGCCAGACAGCTCACGGGCTTTCACCGTTCGTACTTCATCTCCTCTTTCGTCGAGGACGCACACCGGGGTCGAGGCCGTCACGTAAAGGCCGGCTTCGATGATGCAACGATCGCCGAGGGAAATTCCGGTACCGGCGTTGGCGCCGATCAGACAGCTCTCGCCAATACTGATCCGCTCCTTGCCGCCGCCCGAGAGCGTGCCCTGGGTACTCGCCGAACCGCCGAGGTCGGATTGCTCGCCGACCAGCACGCCCTGCGAGATCCGGCCTTCGATCATGCCTGCACCGCGGGTACCGGCATTGAAGTTGACGAAGCCCTCGTGCATCACCGTGGTGCCCTCGCCGAGGTGGGCGCCGAGGCGGATGCGGCTGCCGTCGCCGATGCGCACGCCGCTGGGAATGACGTAGTCCAGCAGGGGAGGAAATTTGTCCACCGCGTGGACCTTCAACACGTCGCCGCGAACCCTGGCGCGAAGCGCCTGCTCGCCAACGTCAGCGGGCGCCATCGGTCCCTGACTGGTCCAGGCGACATTTGGCAGCACCGCGAAGATGCCGTCGAGGTTCAAGGTGTTGGGGAGGCAATGACGCCAGGAAAGCAGGTGCAGCTTGAGATAGGCCTCGGCAATGTGGGCAATGGGCCCGTCGACCTCGAGTACGGTCAGTACGCAGGGTCCGTGTGCGCCGATGCAGCCTCGCGCGACGGCCGCATGCTCAGGGACTCCGGCATCCGCGAACGCCCGCGCCAGCGTCTCGAGGTCGCGGTCGGTGACTTCGCGCACGCCCGCGGCAGCGCCGCCGAGAGCCTGTACGAGGCCAGCGTCCGGCTGAAACGCCGGCAGCGGATAGAACACGTCGAGCAGGGCGCCGTCGCGTGCGCGCGTAGCGAGACCAAGACCAAAGGCGAACATCGATGTCCTCGTTGCAGATGAGCAGCGCGCCGATTCTACCTGACGCACTCCCCGCATGTTGCCTCCGTTCGAGCGCGCTACCAGCGCGATAGTGTGTGGGAAGGAGTGCCTCCCAAAGGGAGGCGCGGTTGCCCGCCATCCCTGGCGGGCACCCTCCGGGCGCGCAGAGCGCGACCGGATCTGCTCCAGGCAGATCCGGCCGATGCGCGGCGCCGCCGCGCCCGAACGAAGGCAACCCCTTCGATCCCGGCAGACTGCCGTTGGAAGCGTGCCGGCGGCTGCGCCGCCGGTCGTTGCGCCGCGCCTGCGGCGCGACACAATCTCCCACATCTGCAGCATCCGTTCGAGCGCGCTACCAGCGCGATAGTGCGTGGGAAGGAGTGCCTCCCAAAGGGAGGCGCTCCGATGCGCGGCGCAGCCGCGCCCGAACGAAGGCAGCCCCTTTGAACGAAGCGGGTTCCGAACGAAGACGACGCCCCGATCGGCTGCGCAGCAGCCGCCGAACGAAGGCTAAAGCGATGCGACGAAGCGGCGGATGCGCTCGGCGGCGTCGACGCATTCGTCCAGCGTCGCCACCAGCGCCATGCGCACGCGACGTTCGCCGGGATCGCTTTGCGCGCCGGGGCGGGAGAGATACGTACCCGGCAGTACCGTCAGGTTTTCCTGCCGGAACAGTTCGCGCGCGAATGCTTCTTCGGGAAGGGGCGTCTTCGGCCACAGGTAGAAACCCGCCTCGGGTCGGTCGACCTCGAGAACCGGCTCAAGGATCTCGAGCACCGCATCGAACTTCTGCCGATAGGCCTCGCGATTAGCACGCACGTGGGCCTCGTCGGACCAGGCGAGCGCGCTCGCGTCCTGTACCGACGTCGGCATGGCGCAGCCGTGGTAGGTCCGGTAGCGCAGGAAGCGCGCGATCAGTTCGCGGTCGCCGGCCACGAAACCGGAGCGCAGCCCGGGAAGATTGGAGCGCTTCGAAAGGCTGTGAAAGACCACGCAGCGCTCGAAGTGGTCACGCCCGAGCTGACGGCAGGCCTCCAGCAGGCCCAGGGGCGGGGACGCCTCGTCCTGATAGAGTTCCGAATAACACTCGTCCGCCGCGATCACGAAATCATGCCGGTCCGCGAGTTCGAGGACTTCCTGCCACGCCGCGAGCGTCATTACGGCACCGGTGGGGTTGCCCGGCGAGCACACGTAGAGCAATTCGCAGCGATCCCAGGTTGCCGGGTCGATGCTGCCATGGTCGGCGAGAAAGCCCAGGCTCGCGGGGCAGGCCGCATAGACCGGCTCTGCGCCTGCCAGCAGCGCCGCACCCTCGTAGATCTGGTAGAAGGGGTTCGGCAGCACCACCGCAGGGCGGTGCGCGCCGCTGCCGTCGATCATGGCCTGGGCGAAGGCGAACAGCGCCTCGCGCGTACCGTTCACCGGCAGGACGCGATCGCTTCCCAGGCTGCCAGGTGCCAGCCCGAAACGACTTTCGCACCAGCTGCTCACGATCTCCCGCAGCGCATCGCTGCCACGCGTGAGCGGATAGCTTCCGAGTGCTGCTGTGATGATGTCCGGTGCGGCAAGGTGTGCAACTACGAACTCCGGCGGCGGATGCTTGGGCTCACCGATAGACATGGCGATATGCGGCCGGTCCGTCGTGGTCGAGACACCGGCTTTCAGCGCTGCCAAGCGTTCGAAAGGATACGCATGCAGCAGATCGATGCGCGGATTCATCCGATTCCGGCCTCCTCGTCGAGACGCCGGCAGATGGCATCGCGCAGGCCCGCGAGCCGCTCCGAATCCTCGATGGGAAGGTTGTCGGGTCCGGTGACGAAGAACACGTCGTCGATGCGCTCCCCGAGGGTGGCGATCTTGGCGTTCTGCACGATGATGCCTTCCTCCATGAAGATCAGGCCGAGGCGCGCCAGCAGGCCCGGACGATCCGATGCGACGACGCGGATCTCCGTGTGTGGCGTACTCGGGTCGTTCAGGACCTCGACGCTGGTGGGGATACGGAAATGGCGCAGCGTGCGGGCCACCCGACGCTTGACGATGGCGGGGAAGTCCTCGGGTTCGCGCAGCACCCGCGTCAGCGTTCGGCGGATACGCTCGACCTGCCCCGGGTCGCCGCCCACGGGCCTGCCGCGCTCGTCGAGCACCATCAGGGTGTTGAAGCAGAGCTCTTGGCGCGAGGTGTGGATGCGCGCGTCATAGACGGAAAGATTGAGCTGATCGAGAGCGGCGACTGTGGCTGCGAACAGATTCGGATGGTCACGGGAGAAGATGAAGATCTGGGTCGCGCCTTCGTGGCCCTTGGTCTGGTCTCGGACCAGCACCAGCGGACCGTCCTTTTCGAGGTCGTGTTGGGTTACCGCCTCCATCTGCCACGCGATGTCGTCGTGGTCATGCTTCAGGAAGTAATCCTCGTCGGTGTCCCGCCACAAGCGCAGGATCTCTTCCCGATCCAGGCCCCGGTCGACAAGCTGGTTCAATGCCGCGTCTCGTGTCTCGCCGATCCACGCCTGCCGGTTCACCTCGCGGTCGAGGCCACCGTCGAGAAAACTGCGCGCCTCTTCATAGAGCTGGCGCAGAAGCGTCGCCCGCCAGCTGTTCCACAGGCTCGGATTGGTGGCGGTAATGTCCGCCACCGTGAGGACATAGAGGTAATCGAGCCGGGTCTGCGTACGCACCTCGCGCGCGAACTCGGCGATCACGTCCGGATCAGTGATGTCCTTGCGCTGGGCAACCGAGGACATCAGCAGGTGCGCTTCCACCAGCCAGCCGACCAGCTCAGTGTCCGCGTCGTTAAGGCCATGGCGCTTGCAGAACGCAATCGCATCGACGGCGCCTAGTTCGGAGTGATCGCCGCCGCGGCCTTTGGCGATGTCGTGGTAAAGACCTGCGACGTAGAGCAGCTCGCGCTTGGGAATGGAGCGGAAGCACTCGTGCGCGAGTGGATAGGTTTCTGCGCTGGAGGCGTAGCCGAACCGTCGCAGGTTGCGGATCAGCAGCATGGTATGGGCATCGACCGTATAGATGTGGAACAGGTCGTGCTGCATCTGGCCGACGATGCGGCCGAACTCGGGCAGATAGCGACCGAGTACCCCGTAGCGGCGCATGCGTGTGAGCTGAGAGACCAGCTTGTGCGGTGATCGCAGTAGAGCCATGAACAGCTGCGTGTTGCGAGGATCGTTGCGGAAGTCGTCGTCGATCAGGTCGAGATGTTCGCGAATGAGTCTGATGGTGGCAGCGCGGACCCCCTGGACGTCATCGTGGTTCGCCATCAGCACGAAGATCTCGAGCAATGCCGAGGGATCCTTGCGGAACACCTCCGGGTCGGTCACCTCCATGTAGTCGTTGTGGACCTGGAAGCGCTCGTTGATGGGCTCGATACGCGTCTCTTCACCGGCGCGGACGATGACCTCATCGAAATGCTGCAGCACCACGTCGTTCAGCTCGCGCAGCGCCAGCACGTGGCGATAGTACTCATGCATGAAGCGCTCGACCGCGAGCATGCCGTTGCCGTCGGCGTGACCGAACAGCCGGGCCAGTTCGCGCTGGTGATCGAGCAACAGGCGATCCTCGCCCCGGTCGGCGAGCATGTGCAGACCCCAGCGCACCTTCCAGAGGTATTGACGACCCTCGATCAACGCGAGCAGCTCGCCGGCGGTGAGGAAGCCGAGGCCGATCAGGTGCTCGAAGTCGGATGTGCCGAAGTGGCGCTTCGCGACCCAGCCGAGCATCTGAATGTCCCGCAGTCCACCCGGCGAACTCTTCACGTTCGGTTCGAGGTTGTACTCGGTATCGTCGTAGCGGCGATGGCGCGTTTCCTGCTCTGCGACCTTGGCCTGGAAGAAGGCCTTGGCGGGCCAGACCTTGTCCGTCGCGACTGCCTCGTTCATGGACAGTCGCAGCCGCTCGGGACCGGCGAGGGTGCGTGACTCGATCAGATTCGTCATCACGGTGACATCCTTCTCGGCCTCCTCGCGGCACTCGGGGACGGTCCGCACCGAGTGGCCGATCGGCAGGCCGAGATCCCAGAGCAGCAAAAGCAGCCGTTCCACGGCCGCCATCGTCGCGCTGCAGGCGTCTTCGTCCAGGAGCACCAGAAGATCGATGTCCGAGTGGGGGTGGAGTTCGCCGCGGCCGTAGCCGCCCACCGCCACCAGGGCGACGGTCGCCATTCCGTCAGCACCTTGAGGCCAGTTCTGGGCGTGGTAGAGCTCGGAGATCAGGCTGTCGAAGAAATGGGCGCGACCTCCGATGAGGGCGGTGACTTCCGCGCCGTTGACGAAGCGCTCGTCGAATCGAGCCTGGGCCTGACGGATGCGACGCTTGAGGCTCGCCGGGTCGATCTCGTCCTGGCTGGCCGCATCGCTCATACAGGCAGCGTTTCCTCGGCGCGGCGGGTCAGGACTTCGACGCCGTCGGCCGTGACCAGCAGGGTGTGCTCCCACTGCGCCGAGGGCTTGCTGTCATGGGTGACCACGGTCCACTGATCCGCGAGCATGCGGATGCGCGCCTTGCCGGCATTGATCATGGGCTCGATGGTGAAAGTCATGCCTTCCTTGAGCTCCACGCCCTCGCCGCGGCGACCGTAGTGCAGTACCTGTGGTGGTTCGTGGAAGGCGCGGCCGATGCCGTGACCGCAGAATTCCTTGACTACGCTGAAGCGCTCGCGCTCGGCATGGACCTGAATCGCATGGCCGATGTCACCCAGCGTCGCGCCCGGACGCACCTCGGCGATCCCGAGATAGAGACATTCCTGGGTGACCCTTGCGAGGCGTTCTCCCAGGACGCTGGCATTGCCCCCAACCAGGAACATCTTCGAAGTATCACCGTGCCAGCCATCCTTGATGACGGTGACGTCGATGTTCAGCAGATCGCCTTTCTTGAGTTTCTTGCTGTCTGCGGGGATCCCATGGCAGACGACCTGGTTGACCGATGTGCAGATAGAGCGTGGAAAGGGCGGCTGTCCCGGCGAACCGCGATAGTTCAGTGGGGCGGGGATACAACCGAGCTGGTCGACGATGAATGCATGACAGATGCGGTCCAGTTCGCCCGTGGTCACGCCCGGGCGGACGTGCTCACCGATCATTTCGAGCACGCTGGCCGCGAGCCGGCCAGCCGTACGCATGCCTTGGATGTCGGCGCCGGTCTTTATGCTGATCTGCATGGTCGTCCAGGTTGGCAACCGGCACGGTTAGTCCCGGTTCGGTTCCAGTGGCAAGCCGGCTATGGTATAAACCGCGCCGCCTGGGGGCAATCGGTAGCGCTGCGGAAGCTTTCTCAGTGAGCGCTTGCCTCCAGAATGACCGACGGGGTGGTTAAAGCCCTGTCATTTAATTCCATGACCCTTGACTTCGCACACGGTTCGACACGCGTTCCTGGGTGCCTTCGCAGCGCGGAGGTTGGAACGTGGGAATCGTGGAGGCTCAACCCGGAGACCAGACATGACCGATATCTCGATGCGGGACCTGCTGCAGGCAGGCGTGCATTTCGGGCACCAGACCCGTTACTGGAATCCGAAGATGGCTCCGTTCATCTTCGGCGCGCGCAACAAGATTCACATCATCAACCTCGAAGAGACCCTGCCCAGGCTGCGGTCAGCACTCGACTATGCGCGCAAGCTTGCGGCGCGGAAGCAGAAGATTCTGTTCGTCGGCACCAAGCGCGCCGCCGCTAAGATCGTTCGCGAACAGGCGTCGAGGGTAGGCATGCCCTACGTCGATAATCGCTGGCTCGGTGGCATGCTCACCAACTACAAGACCATTCGGCAATCCATCAAGCGGTTGCGGGACCTCGAGACCGAGGCCACCGATGGTACGTTCGAGAAGCTCACCAAGCGCGAAGCGCTGACGCGGCAACGCGATATGGAGAAGCTCGAGCGCTCCATCGGCGGCATCAAGGACATGGGTGGGCTTCCAGATGCTCTGTTCGTCCTCGACGTCGAGCACGAGCGGATCGCCGTCAGCGAAGCGAACAAGCTCGGCATCCCCGTGATCGCGGTTGTGGACAGCAACAGCGACCCGTTTGGTGTCGACTACGTGATCCCGGGCAATGATGACGCCATCCGGGCACTGCGTCTTTACGTCACGGCTTTTGCCGACGCCATTCTTCAAGGCAAGCAACAGGCGTCGTCCGGGATTGCCGAGGACGAGTTCGTCGAAGTCGACGACGAGGCGGCGGCAGAGACCGCAGAAGCCGGCGCAGACGCCGAGAAAGACTGACCGGCCCCTCGGGCGCGGGCGTACGGGTCGCCGTCCGTCCGCGTTGGGTAAGGCCGCAATCGGCCACACACGTACACGTGAGTAGAGGATTCAAGGTAATGGCCATCACTTCAGCTATGGTGAAGGAACTCCGGGAGCGCACCGGAGTGGGCATGATGGACTGCAAGAAGGCGCTCGAAGAGACCGGTGGCGACCTCGAGGCCGCTATCGACAAACTGCGCAAGGACAGTGGCCTCAAGGCTGCCAAGAAGGCCGGCCGTACCGCGGCAGAGGGGTTGCTGGGTTTGAAGGTGGCTCAAGACAACCGCTCGGCGGTGCTCGCCGAGGTCAATACCGAGACCGATTTCGCTGCCCGTAACGAGAAGTTCATCGCCTTCGTGCAGCAGGTCGCGGATACGGCCTTCGAGCAGGGCACGGACGACGTGCAGGCGCTGCTCGACGGCGGCCTCGAGAAGGTCAGGGAGAGCCTCGTCCAGGGCATCGGTGAGAACATGTCGGTACGCCGGGTGGCCCGTATGGAAGCACCGGTGGTGGGCGCCTATGTCCATGCCGACAACCGTAAGGGCGCACTGGTAGCGCTCGATGGTGGCGATGTGGAACTCGCACGGGACCTGGCCATGCATGTGGTGGCGATCCAGCCTCAGGTCGTCGGTCCCGATGACCTCGACCCGGATGTGCTCGCGCGGGAGCGGGGCATATTCGAGGCCCAGGCGGCAGAAAGTGGCAAGCCGCCGGAAATCGTCGCGAAAATGGTCGACGGACGCCTGAACAAGTTCAAGGCTGAAGTCAGTCTGCTCGAGCAGCCCTTCGTCAAGGACGGCGAGAAGAAGGTCAAGCAGCTTCTGGCCGACGCCGGTGCCCGCTGTCTCGGATTCATCCGCTTCGAGGTGGGTGAGGGCATCGAGAAGGAGACGACCGACTTCGCTGCCGAGGTGGCGGCACAGGCGCGCGGTCAGGGCTGAGGTCATGGCCCGGGAGAGCCGGACGCCGCGCTACGGACGCATCCTGCTGAAGCTGAGCGGTGAGGCGTTGATGGGGGAGCAGCCCTTCGGGATCGACCCGAAGGTGCTCGACCGCATGGCGGTGGAGATCGGCCAGCTCATCGGCATCGGCGTGCAGGTCGCCCTGGTGGTCGGAGGCGGCAATCTGTTTCGCGGCGCTGCCCTGAATGCCGCTGGGCTCGATCGGGTGACCGGCGATCACATGGGCATGCTGGCCACGGTGATGAATGCCCTGGCCATGCGCGATGCGCTCGAGCGCGCCAACATCCGCGCTACGGTGATGTCCGCCATTCCCATGAGCGGTGTGGTCGAGCATTATGACCGGAGGCGGGCGATCCGCTTTCTGCGTGCCGGCGATGTGGTGTTGTTCGCTGCGGGTACGGGTAATCCGTTCTTTACCACTGATTCCGCTGCCTGCCTGCGGGGCATCGAGATCGAGGCGGACCTTGTGCTCAAGGCGACCAAGGTCGACGGGGTTTACACGGCGGACCCGAACAAGGTCGCCGATGCGACCCTGTTGTCCAAGGTGACGTTCCTCGAGGTGCTCGAGCGCGATCTCGGCGTCATGGATCTCACGGCCATCTGCCTCTGCCGGGATCACAACATGCCGGTGCGCGTGTTCAACATGACGAAGGTTGGCGTCCTGCTGCGGCTGATGCTCGGCGAGGAGGACGGGACCCTGATTCACGGAGGCGAAGCGTGATCAACGACATCCTGAAGCAGGCCGAGCAGCGCATGGAAAAGAGCATCGAAGCGCTCAAGCAGGCGTTCGCGCGCATTCGTACGGGGCGCGCCAGCCCGGCGCTGCTCGATGACATCATGGTGGAGTACTATGGCTCTCCGACACCGCTCAACCAGGTGGCAAGCGTAACGGTGGAGGATGCGCGAGCCCTGCTTATCTCCCCCTGGGAGAAGAAGATGGTGCCGGTGATCGAGAAGGCTATCTTGAAGAGCGATCTCGGGCTCACGCCGTCTTCGACCGCCGACGTGTTGCGCCTGCCGATGCCTCCGTTGACCGAGGAGAGCCGTAAACAGCTCGGCAAGAACGCGCGCGCTGAAGCGGAGAACGCGCGTGTGGCGGTAAGGGGCGCGCGCCGGGATGCCAATGCCGAAGCCAAGGCCTTGCTCAAGGACAAGGCCATAAGCGAGGATGAGGAGCGTCGTGCCGAGGATGCCATTCAGAAGCTCACCGACCGATTCGTGGCGCGAGTGGACGAATTGCTGCAGGAAAAAGAGGCGGATCTCATGGAGATCTGACGTAAGGTGACCGCAGCAGGGTCCACCACCAGGGGCAGGTACGGGAAGCTTGCATGAAGGAATCCGTCGCAGTCACACCTTCGGTCGCGCACGCGCTTCTGCCCCGTCACCTCGCCATCATCATGGACGGCAACCATCGCTGGGCTCGGGCACGCGGGCTGCCAGGCTCTGCCGGTCACCGTGCCGGCGCCCGCACCGTGCGTCCGGTGGCAGAGCAGGCTGCCGAGCTCGGTATCGAAGTTCTGACGCTGTTCGCTTTCTCCACGGAAAACTGGCGCCGACCGCGGCGTGAGGTCGCGCTGCTGATGGAACTGATGAAGCGCATGCTGCGCGAGGACGTGGACGAACTCGATCGCAACGACATCGAGATTCGCATCATCGGCGACCGCAGTCGTTTTTCCCCGGAAATCCGCAATCTGATGCGCATGGCGGAGGAGCGCACCCGGGGCAACACGCGCATGACGCTCATGTTCGCGGCCAACTACGGTGGCCGTTGGGACATCGTCAACGCCTGCCGCAGCTTGGCAAGCAAAGTACGCGCAGGCGACCTCGATCCGGATGCGATCGACGAAGACCTGGTGACGAGCGTGACGGCGCTCGGAGACCTGCCGCCGCCTGATCTCTGCATTCGCACCGGTGGCGAGTGCCGTATCTCCAATTTCCTGCTGTGGCAACTCGCCTATGCCGAGTTGTATTTCACGGAGACGTACTGGCCCGACTTCGGTGGCGATGCGCTGCTCGCGGCTATCGACAGTTACGCCTGTCGGCAGCGGCGATATGGGCGGCGGTTGACGGAGTGAGCAACCTCGGTCGTCGAGTGGTCACGGCGCTGGTACTGGCGCCGCTCTTTCTTGCTGCCCTGTTTCTGCTGCCGCCGCTGCCGTTCGCGATGTTCCTGGGCCTGATCCTGCTGCTCGCCGCATGGGAGTGGGCTGGCCTGTGTGCACTGCCGATGGCTGCTCGCATATTCGCACTCCTTTTCTGCAGCCTTCTTGCCGTCGTCGCTTTGCTCTTCGATCTGCTCTGGCCTCTCGCAGTGCTGGGCGCTGGATTCTGGGTGGTCGCGGCGGCGGCCGTCATTCTGTTTCCACGCGGGCGTATGTTCTGGTCGAGACGCGAGGTGCGCCTCACGGCCGGGCTGCTCGTCCTCATGCCGGCCTGGGCCGGGCTCTCCATGCTGCAGGCGGGGCCCCTGGGGCCGTGGCTGGTGCTTTGGACCATGCTGATGGTCTGGGCTACGGACATTGGCGGCTACTTTGCGGGCCGACGCTTCGGGCGCCGCAAACTGGCGCCGGACGTCTCGCCTGGCAAGACCGTCGAGGGTCTGCTCGGAGGCGCCGTTGCCGCCCTGCTGGTGTCGTTGGCCATGGTGTTCGCAGGCAGCCTTGGCGCAGCCCTCGGCCTCGCGGTGATCGTGACGCTTCTGGTGGTGGCGGCGGCGGTCTTCGGTGACCTCTTCGAGAGTCTCGCCAAACGGGTGGCCGGCGCCAAGGACTCCGGTTCGCTGCTGCCTGGTCATGGTGGCGTACTCGATCGAATCGATGCCGCGCTTGCCGCCGCGCCGATCTCCGCCGTGCTGCTCGTTCA
>SLQW01000203.1 GCA_007131295.1 Pseudomonadales bacterium
AAGCCGGTAGTGGGCGGTTCGGAACGGGGCCGTGCCGCACTGGATGATCACAATCCGCACACGGTCACTGCCGTTACTACCTCGCCGGCGCGTCTGTTCGTCGTTCCAAAAGACCATGTAGATCTCGTGCTGACCTGGGATCAGGCCGGCAACTACATGGTGACCGAACTCGGCGAGGGTGCGGACATCGATAGCGACTGGATGTCGAGCCTGCTCGGCTCGGCCATGTTCGCTGCCATTCCGCCGGCCAACATCCAGCAGCTCTTCGCCCGTTTCGAGGAGGTCACGTTCGAGACCGGCGCCGAGGTGATCAGACAGGGGGAACCGGGCGACTACTTCTACGTCGTCAAGTCCGGACGCTGCCGCGTCGCGCGCGAGGGCAGCGAGGAGGAGGTGCTTGCGGAACTCGGTCCCGGTGACATGTTCGGCGAGGATGCCCTGGTCGGCGACGCGCCACGCAATGCGACGGTGACGATGGTCAGCGACGGCGCGCTGATGCGCCTCGGCAAGGCGGATTTCCAGGCGCTGCTTCAGGATCCGGTGCTCGACTACACCGACTACGAGTCGCTACAGGCTTTGATCGACGCACCCGACGAGGAGGTGCAGGTACTCGACGTGCGGCTGCCGTCGGAGTATCAGCAGGGCAGTGTGGCGGGCAGCCGCAACCTTCCGCTGCAGGAGTTGCGGCAGAACATCGCAAAGCTCGATCCCGATGTCTGCTATGTGGTGACCTGCGACGGAGGCCGACGCAGTGTGCTTGCCGCCTATCTCCTCAGTCAGGAAGGGCTCGACGCCCGCGTTCTATCGGACCCGCCCAACGCCGCCTGATCCCGCGTTCGTGGTCAGCCTGCGGCAAGCGATGACCATGTGTGGGAAGGCGTGTCGCGCCCCTGGCGCGGCGCGCCGATATGCACCGCCGTCTCGATTGGCGCGCTCGCCTGCGGCTAGCACACCTTCCCACGAAGTTCTGCCACGCCCG
The DNA here is from genome assembly GCA_007131295.1 of Pseudomonadales bacterium. Taxonomy (GTDB): domain Bacteria; phylum Pseudomonadota; class Gammaproteobacteria; order Pseudomonadales; family Azotimanducaceae; genus SLTB01. Next base: position 980 of record SLQW01000203.1, read on the forward strand.
CCAGGGCGCGGTCAGTCGGCGGGGACGCAGCGCTCCGCTGCCCAGGCGCGCAGGTCAGCCAACGGCTCCGCCATGGTGACCGACAACGGCACCGTTCCATCCAGGGCACGGCGAATGGACTCCGTGTCCACCTCCGCGTCGCGGCTGGCCGCTGCATAGCGCGCGGACACCACCGCCTGTTCGATCTCGGCACCGGTAAAGCCTTCCGAGTGGGCCACCAGCACATCGAGGTCGAGCTTCCCCGGATCGCAGTCCCGCTTCTCGAGATGAATGGTGAGGATCTGCCGACGCGCGGCTTCCCCCGGCAGGTCGACGAAGAAGATCTCGTCGAGGCGGCCCTTGCGCAGCAGCTCCGGAGGGAGCGCCTTGATGTCGTTTGCTGTGGCGGCGACGAAGACCTGCGCGGGGTTGTCCGCCAGCCAGGTGAGCAGGGTGCCGAGAACGCGGCGTGAGGTGCTGGTGTCGGAACCACGGACGTCGATGCCCTTCTCGATTTCGTCCATCCACAGCACACACGGCGCCATGCTCTCGGCCTGACGCAGCGACTCCCTGAGGTTGCGCTCGGTCTCACCGATGAACTTGTTGTAAAGCGCGCCGAAGTCGAGCCGCAGCAGGGGCAGGCCGAGCTCACCGGCGATGCAGCGCGCGGCGAGGCTCTTGCCGCCGCCTTGCACGCCAAGGAGCAGGATCCCGCGAGGGCGGTCGCTCGCTGAGCCATTGCCGCCTAGAGCGCGCCGGCGCTTGTCCAGCCACTGCTTGACGCGGCCGAGACCGGCAACGGCGGCAAGCGTGGGCGTGTCGTACTCCAGTCCGAGCACGCCATCGGCGCCGATCAACTCGAACTTCATCCGGTTCACGGCAGGCAGATCCGACTCCGTGATGGCGCCGTCAGTGAAGATGGCATGACGAATGAGGCGGCGAGCATCGGATTCGCTGACGCCGCGCAGATTGCCGATCAGACGCTCCAGCGTGGCCCGGTCGGTGCGTACCCGTTGCCCTGGATGCGACCGGGCCCAATCCTCCGCCTGCTCGCGCACGATGGCCATGAGGGTTTCCGAATCTGGCAGCGCCATTTCGAACTTCGCGCCCAGCCGGGTCAGCTCCGGTGGCAGATCCAGGTGGTGGCTAATGAAGATCAGCGTGCAGTGCAGCCGCTCGTAGTCGAGTGCGATCTCGCGGATCAGGCGCACCACTTTTGGCTCGTCCTTGAGATATGGATGAAAATCGCAGAGTGCGTAAATGGCCGGTCCGCCGTCGCGCAGGATTTCCTCCAGAACTGCTTCGGGTTCCACCGCCTTCGGTGTTTCCGGAACCGTGCTGCGGGCCAGACCGCCGCGTTCGAGACCGCGGACGGCTGTCCACTCCTGGCAGGCGAGCCCCTGGCGCATGGCGATCCCCGCCACCAGTTCCAGTACCCGCTTTTCGTCGTGACTCTCGATGACGATGAGAGGTGTTCGGGAGCGGATCATCAGGGCGAGATCGCGTGCATCCGTCACGGGCCGGGCTCCTTTTCCGCCCGGGCGCTGGCAGCGCCCAAAAAGGTTTCATGCCATGATGTTAGTCGCTGCGGGCGCAGTTTGGAGTTTTCCCCATGGCATCTCCCCTAATCGACCACGCCATTTTGCAAGCCGATCAGCTTTTGCGGAGCTTGAGCGGAGTCGGGCCGACCGCCCGGCGACCATCGCCGGCGCAGGCGCTGCCGCCTGCGGCCAGCACCGATGCGGAGCTGACGCCAGAGGAGCGCCGCCATGCTGCCGGTCTGATGCGGGTCAACCACACCGGAGAGATCTGTGCCCAGGCGCTTTACCAGGGGCAGGCGCTCACCGCCCGCGATCCTGCAGTGCGGCGCACGCTCACCCACGCGGCGCGGGAGGAGGAAGACCACCTCGCTTGGTGTGCTGAGCGCCTGGCAGAGCTGAAGGCGGATCCGAGCCGTCTGAACCCGGTTTTCTACGGGCTCTCGTACGGGATGGGTGTGCTGGCGGGCATGGCCGGTGACCGCGTGAGCCTTGGTTTCATCCACGCCACCGAGGATCAGGTGGTGGCGCATCTCGATCGCCATCGCGAATCCCTGCCGGAGCGGGACCTGCGCAGCCGCGCGATCGTCGAGCGTATGCGCGAGGACGAATCGCGGCACGGCGAGGAGGCGCTCGAAGCGGGCGGGCAGACCTTCCCGGAGCCCGTTCGACGCCTGATGACCGCGGTCTCCCGCCTTATGACCGCCACTGCCTACCGCATCTGACTGCCGCGAGACCCGGCAGAACGCTCACTTGCCGCCGGTGGACAGCGGCGGATGAAAGATGATCTGCACCTTGGTGCCGGCCGGGTCTTCGAAGTAGAAGCTGCGGGCGCCGTCGCGATGGGTGCGCGGGCGAGTAAGCAGGGTCGCTTCCTGGGCCTTCAGGAACTCGTACCAGCGATCTACGTCATCCATCTCATCAATGATGAAGCCGATGTGATCGAGCCGTTGGCTGCTGGTCGGGCCCGTGCCTGCCTCGGGGTTGCGATGCAGCGCCAGGTTGTCGTTACCCGAGCACAAATACACGTTGTCTTCGTCCGGGTGCCATTCGACATCCATGCCCATGACGCGGGTGTAAAAGTCGAGACAGGCCTCGAATCGGTCGACGAACAGCGCAACATGCCTCATGCCCGCGGTAGGTCCTGGACGTTGGTGCTGACTCATGCGTTGCCTCCGTCATCGAGGTCGACGACCTCGTGGCTGTGCTGGATCTCGACGCCTCCTGCCTCCAGCATTCTCGACGCCGAGCAGTACTTCTCCGCCGACAGCTCGACCGCCCGTGCGACCTGCTTCGCTTTGAGTCCACGGCCGCTGACCACGAAGTGCAGCCGGATGCGGGTGAAGACGGCCGGTACGGCATCGGCCCGTTCGGCCTCGAGCTCCGCAACGCAGTCCGCCACCGGTTGTCTTGCCTTCTTGAGGATGTCGACGACGTCGAAGCTGGCGCAGCCGCCGAGCCCCAGCAGTAGCATCTCCATCGGACGGATACCGAGATTCCGGCCCCCGTGGTCCGGTGGGCCGTCCATCACCACGCTGTGGCCGCTACCGGATTCGCCGACGAACATGGCCCCGTCGACCCATTTGATCCGTGCTTGCATACTTTCAGGTCCTCGTTTTCAGGGGTAGGCCATTCTCGCCGATGACTCGCCCCGGCGCACGGCGGGTGGAAAATACCGGGGTAGGTGCTTCAATTGTAGGGCTGGGGGGCGAATGGCATGATCCCGAAGGCTGCCTGTGGGCGGCCGGCAGGGTATGGGGAACAGAACGATGGTCAGCGTCAATCTGTCACGCTCTGCACCAAGAGGCATCGAGGCCTTCCTCGCCGCTGCGCATCGGCGCAGATACCCCGCGAAGGCGACGATCATCTTCGCCGGCGATGTCTCCGATTCGCTGTACTACATCACTGACGGTTCGGTCACTGTGCTGATCGAGGACGACAGCGGACGCGAGATCATCGTCGCCTACCTCAACAAGGGCGATTTCTTTGGCGAAATGGGTCTGTTCGAGGAGGACAAGCCGCGTTCGGCCTGGGTGAAGGCCAAGACCGAGTGTGAAGTCGCTGAACTCTCCTATGCCCGCTTTCGCGAACTCGCCGAGGAAGAGACGAGCATGCTCTACCTCATCGGTGGGCAGATGGCCGAGCGCATGCGTAAGACCACCCAGAAGGTGGGCGATCTCGCCTTTCTCGACGTCACCGGGCGCGTCGCCCGTACGCTGCTGGAGCTCTCGCGGCAGCCGGATGCCATGACGCATCCGGACGGCATGCAGATCAAGATCACCCGCCAGGAGATTGGCCGTATCGTCGGTTGTTCCCGGGAGATGGTCGGCCGCGTTCTGAAGACGCTCTCTGACCAGGGGCTCGTGCACGTCAGGGGCAAGACCATGGTGGTCTACGGGACCCGCTGACCTCCGCCTCCGATTCCGGCGGCGGCTGCGCCGCCGATCGTTGCGCTGCCCTGCGGGCAGCACAACTTCCCACAACCTCCGATCTTGCGATGCCCCTGTGGGAAGGCGTGCTGTGCGCAGCACAGCGCGCCGATCGCCGACTGCGCTCGATTCGCGCATCATGCTCAGGGCGGCTGCGCCGCCATCGTTGCGCCGCCCTGCGGGCGCCACAACTTCCCACAACCTCCGATCTTGCGATGCCCCTGTGGGAAGGCGTGCTGTGCGCAGCACAGCGCGCCGATCGCCGACTGCCGTCGATGCGGCGCGTCAGCCCGGGGCGCGTCAGCCCGGGGCGCGCCAGCCCGGGGCGCGCCAGCCGGGGAAGGGATGGACTTCGCCGTGGAACAGCGCCATCAGTTCGGCGCCCGGTTCCGCGGCACGCATGAACGTCTCGCCGATGAGGAAGGCGTGAATCCCCGCCGCGCGCAGCCGCGCGACGTCGTCACGATCGCGGATCCCGCTCTCCGTCACCAGCAGCCTTCCTGCACTGCGCGGATCCCGCGACGCGTCGAGCTCCGCTTTGAGCTCGAGGCTGGTCTCGATCCGCGTCTCGAAGCTGCGCAGATTGCGGTTATTGATGCCGATCAGCGGCGTCGCCAGCGCCAGCGCCCGCTCGAGCTCGGCGCCATCGTGCACCTCCACGAGTACGTCGAGCCCCGCCTCGATGGCAGTGCCTTCGAGTTCCGCGAGCTGATCGTCCCCAAGCGCGGCGACGATGAGTAGGATGCAGTCAGCGCCGAGCGCCCGTGCCTCCCAGACCTGCCACGGGTCGATGGTGAAGTCCTTGCGCAGCACCGGCAGCGCACAGGCGGCACGCGCTGACTGCAGATGCTCCGGTGCACCCTGGAAGTAGTCCCGATCCGTCAGCACCGAGAGGCAGGCGGCACCACCGGCAGCGTAACTCGACGCGTGACTCGGCGGATCGAAGTCTTCCCGGATTACGCCCTTGCTCGGTGAGGCGCGCTTGATCTCGGCGATGACGGCGGGGCCACCGGCGGCGATGCGAGCGCCGAGTGCGGCAGCGAAACCCCGCGCCGGATCCGCGTCCCGGGCGCGCGCCTGCATGTCCGCAAGGGACGCGCGGCGCTGTCCGGCCGCCACCTCGTCGCGCTTCGTTGCCAGGATCCGGTCGAGTACGTCAGCCACGAGCTTTCAGTCCTCACCCATCAGGCTGCTGATCCTAACCAGCTCGTCGAGCCGCTCGCGGGCGAGGCGGGCGGCGATCGCGTCCTGCGCCATGGTTACGCCGTCAGCGAGCGAGAGCGCGACACCGCTGGCGTAGATCGCCGCACCGGCATTGAGCGCGACGATGTCCGCAGCTGGTCCTTTCCCAGCCAGCGCGGCCTGTACCAGGGCGAGGCTCGCGGCCGGCGTGTCGGCGCGCAGCCCATCATGCGAGCTGGACTCGATGCCGAACTGAGCTGGTTCGATGTCGTACTCGGTGATTGCGTCCTTGCGCAGTTCGACGATGTGAGTGGGTGCGACGAGGCTGATCTCGTCGAGCCCGTCGGCGTGCACCACCAGCACGTGGCGACTGCCGAGCGCCTGCAGCACCTCAGCCAGGGGCCGCTGCCAGCGGCGGTCGAAGACGCCGAGGACCTGATTCGGCGCACCGGCCGGATTGGTGAGCGGACCGAGCACGTTGAACAGCGTGCGCACGCCGAGTTCCCTGCGCGCCGGACCCACGTGCTTCATGGCGCCGTGATGACGCTGGGCGAACAGAAAGCCGACACCCACCTCCGCGATGCAGCGCGCGACCTGCTCGGGTGTGAGGTCGAGATTGACTCCCGCAGCCTCCAGGACGTCGGCAGAACCGCTGGCGCTACTCATGCCGCGATTGCCGTGCTTGGCGACGTGGGCGCCGGCCGCGGCGGTCACGAAGGCTGCGGCCGTGGACACGTTGAACAGCTTGTTGCTGCCGGAGCCGCCGGTTCCGCAGGTGTCCACAAGATGGGGCGCGTCCACGTCGACCCGGGTGGCAAGTTCACGCATCGCCTCCGCTGCGCCGGTGATCTCGTCCACGGTTTCACCCTTGGCGCGCAGGGCGACCAGCACGCCGCCGATCTGCGCGGGAGTCGCATCACCGCTCATGAGGGTCTCGATCAACGCGCGTGCCTCGGCGCGATCGAGATCGCGTCCTGCCAGCAGCGTGTCGAGAGCGTCGCGAATCTCCATCCTCCCTCCTAGGCAGGTTCCGTGGTATCGACGGCGCGCCTCGGTGTTGCCGTCAGAAAGTTCCGGAGCAGGTCGTGTCCGACCCGGGTCATGATGGACTCGGGATGGAACTGTACGCCCTCCACGTCGAGCTCGCGGTGGCGCACGCCCATGATTTCGTCGAAGGTGCCGTCCGCATGCTCGGTCCAGGCGGTGATCTCCAGGCACTCTGGCGCGCTGCCGCGCTCGATCACCAGGGAATGGTAGCGGGTTGCCTCGAACGGCTGCGGCAAGTTGCGGAACACGCCCACACCCGAGTGATGGATCGGCGAAACCTTGCCGTGCATGACCTCGCGTGCGCGCACGATACGTCCGCCGAATACCTGGCCGATGGCCTGGTGCCCAAGACAGATGCCGAGGATCGGGATCTTGCCCGCGAAGGCCTTGATCACGGCCATGGAGATGCCGGCTTCGTTCGGCGTGCACGGTCCCGGTGAGATCACGATGCGCTCCGGCGCGAGCTGGCGGATCGCGGCGACGTCGATTTCGTCGTTGCGATGCACGACCACCTCGGCGCCGAGTTCACCGAGATACTGCACCACGTTGTAGGTGAACGAGTCGTAGTTGTCGATCATCAGCAGCATGGCGTCAGTCCTCCGGGTCGAGCATGAGGCCGCGCTCGGCCAGGGCCGCCGC
>SLQW01000011.1 GCA_007131295.1 Pseudomonadales bacterium
AACTCGGACCCGACAACGACACGCTGGCGCAGGTCCGCGATGCAATCAATGCCAGTGATGCCGAAGTGCAGGCGGTGATCGTGCGCGACGGTGACAGCTCGCGCCTGCTGCTGACTTCGACGCAGACGGGGGCCGCGGGAGCCATGAATCTGAGCGTGACGGGCAGCGTCGATCCGCGTCTGTCATCGGCGGAGATGACGGAAACGGCCGCCGCGAACGATGCCCGTTTCAGCGTCAACGGGCTCGAGCTCACGGCGTCCTCCAACACCATCGAGAACGTGATCGAGGGCGTCACCCTGGATCTCAGGCAAACCACGGAAGGCACGGAGACGGTGACCGTGACCGTCGGCCAGGACCGCGCCGGCGCACGCGGCAAGCTCGAAGCGCTGGTGCGCAGCTACAACAGCGTCGTAGACACCGTCGGCTCTCTGGGGCGGGTCGATCCGGAGGGCGGCAAGTCCGGGCCCCTGGTTGGCGATGCCACCATGCGCGCGCTGCAGGGCAGGCTGGGCGCCGCCTTCACCATGCCGGAGGACAGCGGCAACGAGCGCTATCGGATGCTGCTCGACCTCGGCTTCTCAGTGAGCGTGGAAGGCAGGGCGTCGCTCGATGCGGAGCGCTTCAACGATGCCCTGCTCGAAGACGAGAACGCCGTGGCGACGCTTGTCGGTGCCTTCGCGTCCCGCTTCGGATCGGTTATCGACGGCTACGTGGGTTCCGCCGGTGTCCTCAACTCGCGTACCGATGGCTTGAACGCGCAGTTGCGTCGGGTTGCCGATCAGCGCGCCGCACTTGATCTGCGCATGGAGCAGGTGGAAGAGCGCCTGCGCAGGCAGTTCAGCGCCCTCGATGCCTCGTTGGCTCAATTCCAGAACACCAGCGAGTTTCTCGGTCAGCAGCTCGCCGGTCTCGCCAACCTCAACAAGCGCTGAACAGCGCGTTCGAGCTCAAGAATGAGCCCGCTGCTGCCGATGATGAAGGTATGACAGTTGTTTGATACGTCGGCCTTCGAGCCAGGAGTTTCCCATGAACGCTTACGGCAACCGGCGCGCTCTGAATCAGTATCAGCAGATGGGCGTTCAGTCCCAGGTGACCGATGCTTCCCCGCATTGGTTGATCCAGCTCATGCTCGATCACGCCCTTGGGCGGATCGCTGGCGCACGCGGTGCCATGGAGGCAGGCGAGATCGCGGCCAAGGGCGAGCTGATCGGCCGCGCCATCGATCTGGTGGAAGGGCTGCGCATCAGCCTCGACCGCGAGGCTGGCGGTGAGCTGGCCGAGAATCTGTTCGCGCTCTACGAGTACATGGGCCGGCGTTTGTTGGAGGCTAATTTGCACAACGACGTGACGATTCTGGACGAAGTCTCCAGTCTCCTGCGGGAGCTGCAGGAGGGGTGGCGGGTCATGGGTCAGTCACTGATGGCGACGCCGGCATGACCGGCCAAAGCCTTTCCACCGCCGTAATCGTCTCTCCCCTGCGGGATGCGTGGGCGCGAGTAGCGGTCGCTCTCGACCTCCTTGGTGCAGCGGTCGAGGCTGCCGACTGGGAAGGTGCGGCCGAAGGTAATCGGCAGCTGCAGGCTTCACTCGAGCGTTTCGATGTGGTCCTCATAGAGCATCGAGATGCGTTGTCTGCGGATCATGTCTTGAGCCTGATTGCAGCATTGAGGGAGGTTTTCGAGCGGCACGCTGGCCATATGGTTGCATTGGAGGCCGCGCGCAACGAACTGGCGAAGGATCTTTCGGCGACTCGCGGCGGTCACGCGGCAGCGCACCGCTACCTGGAAGCGGCTGACGCATGAGCGCAGGCGAAGACGCGGCGCTCGGTGGACAGGTCGCCTGCGATGACGAAATCGGCCTCGCCTGGAGGCCTATCGACCAGTTGCCGACAACGCTCGCGTCGAATCGCATCAACGCGCGTAATGAAGCGGTGCTGCGATCGCTGGCCATGCTCGAGGAGCACGATGAAACCCGCGCAGATCCCGGCGACCGGGCCGAGCTGCACCGCCTCGAAGGTAAGCTCAATCTGGTGCTCGAACTGGTCTCCGAGCTGGTCCGGGAGCGCCAGGAGCAGGCGGTCGTGCAGCCGGTTCGCTTCAACTCCGTCGGCATGTGTTGGAGCGTCGAACGTCCACAGAACGAAGGCACCCTGTTCGAGATCGAGTGCTACGCCCTGCCTGCATGGCCGGTGCCGCTGCGGCTGTTCGCGCGCAGCGTCGCCTGCGTGGAGCAAGCGGGATACTGGCGCTTGTGTACCCGTTTCGAGGGGCTCACGCCGGGCGTAAGCGAATGGCTCGATAAGCTGGCGTTCCGCCGCCACCGGCGTGAAGTGGCCCTGCAGCGCAAACGCGGCTGAGCCTGCCGCCAGTCGCTGCCCCCTTGCTTACCTGCGATTAGCTGGGCGCATACTTTCCGTTTACAAACTGCTCACCTTTTGCGCAAAAAGGCGCAAAAGTGTGCGCTGTTTTACATATAGCTAACAATTATAACAAGTGGCAGGCAAAGGAATAAGGGCTATATTGAATTGCGGAGGTTGCAGCCTGGCTGCAAACGATGTCACCAGCCGAGTCGTGGGATCATCGAATGGACGCGTGCGATCGGCGCAATGTGTTTGCGCAGCAGGATCAACAGCTTCAGGACATCGTTGTTCTGGGTCGATCACCGGATCTGGGCCACAGCCTGGCCCCTCAGCTGCAGTTCCTCGGTTACGGCTGCCGTGTCGCGGCGCCGGACGAGGCTGGGACCGGTGAGTGTGCGATCGAGGAAGCTCTCGGTCTCGTCATCGCCACGGAGTCGACGCTGGCGGATGATAGTGGCTGCCTCGACTGGGTGGCACAGCACCATCCGAATCTTCCGATCGTTCTCTACGGCGGCCAGGATGCTGTCGACTGGCTGCCCGAGGCTCTGCGGCCGCAGATCATCGGTCGGCTCGAGCAGCCTGTACGCTACCCGGAGCTGCTCGAATTGACGCAGACCCTGGAGCGACTGAAGACGGAGGGCGGGATGAGACCGCAACGAACCTCTTCCGAGCTCTGTCGCTCGCTGGTGGGAACCAGCCCCGGCATCCAATCCATCCGCGCGATGATCGAACGGGTAGCGCCTTCGGAATCCACCGTCCTGATCCTCGGCGAGACCGGCACCGGCAAGGAGGTGGTGGCGCGCAACATTCACCATCACTCGGCCCGTCGTGACGGTCCCATGGTGGCGGTGAACTGCGGCGCCATTCCCGCCGAACTGCTCGAAAGCGAACTCTTCGGTCATGAGAAGGGTGCCTTCACCGGTGCCCTGACGCGCCGCAAGGGACGCTTCGAACTCGCGGCTGGCGGCACGCTGTTTCTCGATGAGATCGGCGACATGCCGTTGGAGATGCAGGTGAAGCTCCTGCGGGTGCTGCAGGAGCGCCGCTTCGAGCGGGTCGGAGGCAGCGATAGCATCGTTGCCGATATCCGCATCATTGCGGCCACTCACCGCAACCTCGAGCAGATGATCGAGGAGGGTACGTTCCGCGAGGATCTCTACTACCGCCTCAGCGTCTTGCCGCTGGAGATGCCGCCTTTGCGCGAGCGCATGGAGGACCTGCCGCTTCTGGTAGCGGAACTCAACTCCCAGCAGCAACAGCGTGGCGTCGGCGCGGCGCGTTTTTCGCCAGCGGCGCTGCAGGCGCTGTCGCGGCATCACTGGCCTGGCAACGTCCGGGAACTGGCCAACCTGGTGGAACGTTGTGCCATCCTGACGTCGAAAGCCATCGTCGATCTCGAGGATCTGCCGACGAAGTTTCGTGCGCTCGTGGACGACAGCGAACGTCGGGAGATAGCGGCGCGGCCAGAAGACGTTGCCGACAGCATGGGCGTGGCGGTCGACCTGCAGACGCTCAATGCACAGGGTCTCGAACTCAAGACTCTGCTCGAAGAGATCGAAGTCAAGCTCATCCGGCAGGCGCTCGACGACGCCTGCGGCGTCGTCGCCAGGGCGGCGCAGAAGCTGGGCCTGCGCCGCACCACGCTGGTCGAGAAAATGCGCAAGTTCGACATCATGCGCGACGAGCAGGTTGCATGAGCGTTGCCGGCTGCATGGCGCAGCCGGCGACGGAATTCTGACGCTTTCCCTCTTCCGCCCGACCTCCCCGCCGTCAAATCTTCTCAAGTACCTGTTTTTAGGCGCTAAAAGTCTATGGCACGAAGTTTGCTCCTATGCCTGTGCAGCCCTCAGGGACAGCTACAGGGAGCAGCAGACGATGTCTCACACGCAGCGGACGCCGGATCAGCGGACACCGATTGCGGTCGATGCCCGCAGCCGGGAAGTGCTCGCGTTGGCGACTCGGGTCGCCGCCGCGGACGTCACGGTGATGCTGACGGGGGAATCCGGTGCCGGCAAGGAAGTTTACGCCCGCTTCATCCATGAAGCCTCGGCGCGCTCGGAAGGGCCGTTCGTGGCAGTGAACTGTGCGGCCATTCCGGAACCGATGCTCGAAGCTGTGCTCTTCGGCCACGAAAAGGGAGCTTTCACCGGTGCCACGGAGGCACGCGCGGGCAAATTCGAGCAGGCAGCCAGCGGTACGCTGCTGCTCGACGAAATCACCGAGATGCCGCTCGGACTCCAGGCCAAGCTGCTGCGTGCGTTGCAGGAGCGTGAAGTGGAACGGCTCGGCGCCGCCCGCAGTCTGGCGGTAGACGTGCGCGTCATCGCCACATCCAACAGGGATCTGCAGGAGGCCGTCGCGACCAAGGTCCTGCGTGAAGACCTCTATTACCGCCTGAACGTCTTTCCCCTGCAGATCCCGGCACTGCGTGAACGACCCGATGACATTCTGCCGCTGGCGCGGGGTCTGCTCGAACGGCACGGCGGTGGTGTCGAGTCCGCGCCGCGCCTCAGTGCGGGTGCAGTGGCGCGGCTTAAGGCCCACATCTGGCCAGGGAACGTGCGCGAGCTCGACAACGTCATCCAGCGGGCGTTGATCCTGCGCCGCGGTCCTTGCATCGAAGCTGGCGACATTCATATCGAAGGTGAACATCCCCAGTTCGAATCCGCCTGCGCTGCCGCAGGCGGGTCGGAGCAGCGCAGTCAGCTTGGAGAGCAGCTGCGTGCATCCGAGGGTGAACTCATTCTCGGCGCCCTGCGTGCGGAACACGGCCGGCGCAAGGCAGCGGCCGAACGCCTGGGTATCAGCCCGCGCACGCTGCGCTACAAGCTGGCGCGTTTGCGTGAACTCGGCATGGCTGTGCCCTGATGGCAGCGCGTGCGATCTGGCGTAACCGGAGAGTCGAACATGAGTGACATGCAGATCCAGCAGGTACTCGCGCAGATGCGCGCCATGTCGGCGCGGGCAGGAGCCGAGTCGACGGCAGTGGATCCGGCACGTGGGGAAGCGTTTTCGAAACTCCTCACCCAGTCGCTCCAGCAGGTCAATGCGGCGCAGCAGGAGGCGGGTGACCTCGCGACCCGGTTCACCATCGGCGAGCCGGACGTGAGCCTGCCCGAGGTCATGGTGTCGATGCAGAAGGCATCGCTGCAGTTCGAAGCCGCGACTCAGGTGCGCAACCGGCTCATCGCTGCGTACCAGGAAATCATGAACATGACGGTGTGATCGGCCGTACCGATCGTATGCCATTGCGGGGATGACCATGGCGGGAACGCTGCCTCAGACGTTGACCAAGCAGTTTGCGGGACTCTCCGAATTGCCGGCCCATCGTCAGTTCGGGATGATCGTCGGTTTAGCCGTGGTGGCAGCACTCGCGGCAAGTGTCCTGCTCTGGGGCATGCGTCCTGGCTATCAGGTGCTGCTGCCGGGGATGGCGGAGCGCGATGTGGCGCAGGCGATCACGGTACTCGATCGCCAGAACATCAGCTGGCGCATGAATAACGCCAGCGGCGCGCTCATGGTGCCTGCCAACCGGGTAGCAGAGGCGCGCTTGCAGCTGGCGACGGAAGGCCTGCCTCGTTCCGATGGTCTCGGCTTCGAACTTCTGGACAAGGAGACCGGTCTCGGAACCAGCAGGATGGTGGAGACCGCTCGCTATCAGCGCGCGCTCGAAGGCGAGCTCGTCCGCTCGGTGGTGACCCTTCAGGGCGTCGATAGCGCTCGCGTCCATCTGGCGCTTCCGAGGCAGTCCGTGTTCCTGCGCGACCGTGCCAAGGCGTCGGCGTCGGTCCTGGTCAACCTGCATCCGGGGCGGCAGCTCGACGAGCAGCAGGTTGCCGGCATCGTTCATCTGGTGGCTTCGAGCGTGCCCGAGCTCGAAGTAGAGCAGGTTACCGTGGTCGACCAGCGTGGCCGGCTTCTGAGCCAGAACGGTCGCGGCGAGTTCGGTGCTGCGCCAGCGCGGCAGCTCGACTACACCCGCAAGGTGGAAGATGCGTTCCGTCAGCGCGTCGAAGACATTCTGATGCCGCTGCTGGGCGATGCGGGTATGCGCGTGCAGGTGACTGCGGACGTCGATTTCACCCAGATCGAGAGCACGCGGGAGATCTTCGATCCCGACGCCCGCGTACTGCGCAGTGAGCAGACCAGCGAAGAGGAAACACGGGGCGGCGGATTCGGTGGGATTCCGGGCGCGCTGAGCAATCAGCCACCGGCAGCCGCCGGCGTCGCTGCCCGCGGTGACGGGGTGTTGCGTGACGAGATCGAGAGCGAGATGCCCGGTAGCCGCAACCTCCGCAGCACTCGCAATTTCGAGGTGGATCGCACCATCAGCCACATCCGCGAAGCCCCGGGCAGCCTGCGCCGACTTTCGGTAGCGGTGGTTGTGGATCATCGCCCCGGTGTTGACGAGGACGGGAGTCGGACCCGGCTGCCGCGCACTGCGGAAGAGATGACTCACTTCGAGAGCCTGGTACGTGAGGCGGTGGGCTTCGATGCTGATCGTGGCGATCGGGTCAACGTGGTCAATGCATCCTTCCGCGAGATCGAGGACGTCGAAGAGGTCTTCGAACCTCGACCTTTGTGGCAGGAACCGTGGGTCCACGACCTCGTGCGACAGGTAATGGCCGCTGTTGCCGTTCTGCTGCTGATTCTGCTGGTGCTACGCCCGGCGCTGAAGAGCCTCGCCCAGACGGGCCAGGCGGCCGCGCGGCCGCCGCTGGCCATTGCCGGTGATGAGCCCTCCACGGCGGGCGCACTGCCCAACGCGGCCCAGGCGGCGAGCGGCGCGATGGCCCCACAGATGCTGCCAAGCGGCCGCGATGCGGAACAGGAACTGGCACGGGCCCGGCAGCTGGCCACCGAGGATCCGCGCCTGGTGGCTCAGGTCGTTCGGAGCTGGATGGTGACCGATGAAAAGTGAACAACCCACCATGGACGGCACGCAGCGGGCGGCCGTTTTCCTGATGACGCTCGGTGAGGAGGCCGCCTCGGCCGTACTCAAGCTTCTGGAGCCGCGGGAAGTGCAGAGCATCGGTACCGCCATGGCCTCGGTTCCGAGCGTTACAAAGGCTCAGCTCAATCACGTGGTGGATGCATTCCACTCAGCGATCGAAGAGCAGACGGCCATCGGTGTCGGCACCGAGGACTACCTGCGCAACGTGCTGGTGCGCTCCATCGGTGAGGACCGGGCGCGCAGTCTTATCGATCGGATTCTGGTGCGCGGAAATACGACGGGCCTGGAGTCGCTCAAGTGGATGGATGGACGAGCGGTTGCCGACATGATCCGCAACGAGCACCCGCAGATCATCGCCATCGTCCTGTCCTATCTCGACAGTGATCAGTCCGCCGAGGTCTTGAGCTTTCTGCCCGAACGGATGCGTGGTGAAACGGTACAGCGGATAGCCTGCCTCGAGAGCATCAATCCGGATGCACTCGATGAGCTCGACAGGATCCTGGAGCAGCAGTTCGCAGGCAGCAACAAATCGAAGGCCTCGGTCGTGGGCGGTTTGAAACGTGCGGCGGATATTCTCAATCTCATGGACAGCGCAAGCGAGGGCGCGATCCTGGATCAGATCCGGGAGCATGACGAAGCCCTGGGCTCCCGCATTCAGGAGCTCATGTTTACCTTCGAGAACCTGCTCGAACTCGATGACCGCAGCGTTCAGCGCATGCTTCGGGAGGTCACCAACGAGCAACTCGTGGCGGCGCTGAAAGGCGCGCCTGCAGAGATCAAAAGTCTGGTGGTGCGCAACATGTCCAAGCGAGCGGCAGAAGCGCTCGAGGAAGATCTGGAAGCGAAGGGCCCCATGCGGGTCTCGGAAGTGGAGGCAGCGCAGAAGGAGATCCTCGCTGTCGTGCGTCGCCTGGCGGACGAGGGTGAGGTGATGATCGCGGGCAAGGGTGGCGAAGATTATGTCTGATCGGCCCGTTGCGCATGCAGACGTCCGTCGCTGGCAGCCGCCGCAGGTCTCTGGCGAAAGCAGCAGCAGACATGCGACCTCCAGTCCCCAGACACAGGGGTCCATGCTCACCGCAGAGCGGCTGGCGGAGATCGAGTCCCATGCCCGCCAGGAGGGACATGAGCGTGGTCTGGCCGAAGGACGCAAGGCAGCGGAGCGTGAGTGGGCGACGCAGCGCAAGCGCTTCGACCAGCTGTTCGCGAACATGCATCCGCAGAGCGCGATACTCGACGACGCCCTCCTCGAACAGCTCGGGGAGTTGGTGCTGGCGGTGGCGAGGCAGTTCATCCGCCGGGAACTGAAGCGGGAACCGGGCGAAGTGGTACGCGTAGTGCGCGAGGCGATTCGCGCTCTGCCGGCGGTCGACGCGACGATCCGTGTCCACGTTCATCCCGAGGACGCCGCATTGCTTCAGCTCGAAGCAGGCGCCGAAGGCTCGGAGCGCCCTGTCAGGATCGTCGAGGATGTCACCCTGAGTCGGGGTGGGGCGCGGGTGGAAACCGATGTCTCCTCCGTGGATGCGACCATCGAGACTCGCCTCAATGCGATCGCCGCGAATCTGTTCGGTGACGAACGCCACACGGGCGAAGCGTCCGAGGAGCACCATGGTGAGTGATGCGGGCCAGCGGGCGGTGCGCCGTCAGCGCTTCGAGGAACGGATTGCGCGCTGGCAGGAGGTGGTGAGCGAAGGCGTGCCGCTGGTTGCTGAGGGCCGGCTGGTGCGCATGGTCGGCATGACCCTGGAGGCAGTCGGGTGTGAAGTGCCCGTCGGCGGTCGCTGCCGCATCGTCGGCCGCGGACACAGTACTGTGGAAGCCGAGGCAGTCGGCTTTTCCGGGCAGCGCATGCTGCTGATGCCGGTGGGCCAAATCAGTGGTCTGACGCCTAACGCCCGGGTGATTCCCACGTCACTCTCCCAGTCCATCGCGGTGGACGAAACGCTCCTCGGTCGAGTGGTCACGCCCATGGGCGAAGCGCTGGACAGCAGGCCTGCGCCTGGTTGTCGCCATCGTGTTCCGCTGGCAGGACGTCGCATCAATCCGCTCGGACGTGATCCGGTTCGGGAGCCGCTCGATGTCGGAGTACGCGGCATCAACGCATTGTTGTCCGTGGGTCGTGGTCAGCGCATGGGCCTGTTCGCAGGTAGCGGAGTCGGTAAGAGCGTGCTGCTTGGGATGATGGCGCGCCACACCGAGGCGGATGTGATCGTCGTTGGCCTGATCGGCGAGCGTGGCCGCGAAGTGAACGAGTTCATTCACGAGATTCTCGGTCCGGAAGGTCTCGCCCGGGCTGTGGTCGTGGTCGCTCCGGCCGACGATCCACCGCTGATGCGCCTGCAGGGGGCGCGCGCCGCGACGGCCATCGCCGAGTACTTCCGCGATCAGGGCAAGCACGTGCTCTTGCTCATGGATTCGCTGACGCGCTATTCGCAGGCGCAGCGTGAAATCGGTCTCGCGGTGGGGGAGCCTGCCGTGACGCGAGGCTACACGCCTTCAGTGTTCGCTCAGCTGCCGCAGCTCCTCGAACGGGCAGGGAACGCGGGCCCCGGAGGCGGATCCATCACCGGCATCTACACTGTATTGGCGGAAGGCGACGACCAGCAGGATCCGGTTGCCGATGCGGCACGCGCGACACTCGACGGCCATATCGTGCTGTCACGAAGGATAGCTGAGCGCGGTCGTTACCCGGCGGTGGACGTGGAGGCTTCGATCAGCCGAGTCATGAACGCCCTGGTAGACCGTCCCCATCGGGAACTCATGCAGCGTTTCCGTCGGATCGCAGCCTGCTATGAACAGCATCGGGACCTCATCAGCGTCGGCGCTTACCGCTCAGGCTCAGATCCGGCCGTAGATGAGGCGATAAGGCTGTATCCGCTGCTCGAGGAATTCCTCGCTCAGGCGCCCGAGGATGCGGTGAGCTTCGAGACCAGTCGCGCCGCACTCGAACAGATACTTGGCAACGCTAACGCTATGCACTTGGCAGAAGGAAAGACGCAATGACGCGCGATCTAAGCAGCCTCAATACGGTGGCGTGGATCAAGGAGCGTGAGGAAGAAGCCGCCGCGGAACAACTGGCGGCGGCGCAGCGTCAGCTCGATGACGAGCTGACACGGCTGGAGATGCTCCAGAGCTATGCCGAGGACTACCGGCACTCGGTTGCAGGTCCGAGCAGGCCACTGCGGCAACTGCGCGACAGTCAGCGCTTCCATCTCGAACTCCACGATACGCTCCTGCTGCAGCAGACTGCGGTTGCGGCGGCCCGGCAGCGGGTCGAAGCGGCGCGAGCAGAGTGGATCTCCGCACGCGTGGCGCGCGGTGCCATTGGCAAGCTCATCGCCCGCCGGGTCGATGAACGCAATCGTGAGCGTCTGCGTATCGAGCAGCGGTCCAGCGATGATCAGACGCTGCGCCGGTCCATGCGCTCGAGTGCCGACGAGCTGCACTGAAGGCGGACTGGCACGTCGCTTGCGTCGGGAACGTCCGAGCCATCCTGAAAAAGACGCTGGGAGTCAGCACATGGTCTCGATGGGATTCACGGGCGTCGGTCTGAAGGCCGCTGGTGCCTCGTTGGAAGCGAGCGCCGAGACTCGGGAAATGCCGGTGGAATCCGGCGAGTCTCTGTTCGGAAGTCTGCTTGCGAACACGGTAGAACTCGACGAGCAGGACGTACATGCCTTGCTCGGGCAGTCCGTCCTGCTCGTGGACGCGCGGGGTCATGCATTACCGCCCGGCAGCACTCTTCCGGAAGGCGGCAAGGTCTTGCCGCAGTTGCAGCAGTCCATGCTGGGCCAGCGCGCTGTCCTTGCGGTCGCAGTTGGCGAGGAACTCGACATTGACGAGCTCGGTCGTCTTGAGCACATGGTGAAGAGCATCGGTGAGCGTACTGCCCGCTCCACGCGAGGAGGGCAGAACGCACCCGAACAGCTTGCCCTGCCGCTGAACCAGCAAACGGCATCACCCCGCCCAACTTCGACGACGCCGACCGCCATGCCAGCGCCGCCGCTGACGCCGGGGCAGCCCGGTTTCGAGCAGGCACTGGGCCAACGCCTCGTGGTAATGGTGCAGCAGGGAGTGCAGCACGCCAGGGTGAGCATCCATCCCGAACATCTTGGACCCATGGAAATACGCATGAAGATCGATGGCGAGGGTGCCCATCTGTCGCTGCAGTCCCCCCACGCACCTGTACGTGAAGCGCTCGAACAGGCTCTGCCGCGACTGCGCGACATGCTTGCTGATGGCGGTCTCGAACTCGTCGACGTCGATGTCGGCGACAGCGGTCAGCAGGCGGATGAGCGTGCTGCCGACGAGACAGCTGCACGGCCGGAGCCCGGGCCTGGCGATGAGGTTGCCGGTGAGGAAGCAGCGCAACCGACTCTGGTTTCGCAGGGCCTGATCGACACCTTCGCTTGAGTCTCCCCGCCCGAAATAAAGCATTCCGTCTACGCGTGCCGATGCTGTCGGGGCCAGGCGACCAGTGCGAATTGCGAGCCACCAGGACCTCCGATTTTTGGCGCTGACGTGCGTCAAAACTCTGACGATGGACCCTGCTCTGCCCGCCTGATCTCCTCGGTCGAAATACCTTTTCCCTGAAAAAACAGCACCTAACGGATCCTTTGCGGCCGGCGCAGCGTGCTGGCATGGCTTCTGCATCGAGCGGCTCGAAACCAATTGGAGAGCCGTGATGCCTGCCGACACCACTATGGATACCCGCGAAAACCAGGATGAAAGCGCGACCGGCGGACGCAAGTCCGGTCGTCTCTTCTTGTGGATGCTGCTGATCGT
This sequence comes from Pseudomonadales bacterium, assembly GCA_007131295.1. Classification (GTDB taxonomy): domain Bacteria; phylum Pseudomonadota; class Gammaproteobacteria; order Pseudomonadales; family Azotimanducaceae; genus SLTB01. The sequence continues at coordinate 12,102 of SLQW01000011.1, forward strand.
GCTGCTAACCGGTGGCGGTGCGGGCGCAGCATGGCACTTTGGATACTTGGGCGAGCGCTCGGAGACCGAGACCGTTCGTGAGCGGGCGCCCATCTACTTCACCCTCGACGACAATCTGGTAGTCAACTTTCAGAGTCCCGGCCGCGCGCGCTATCTCCAGGTCGGCATCGAGCTGATGACGCGTGAAGCGGCAGCCATCGATGTGCTGCAGCGGCACGCACCGGTGGTGAGAAACAACCTGATCATGCTCATGAGTGAGCAGTCCTTCGAAACCCTCGCGAGTCGCGAAGGCAAGGAAGCGCTGCAGCAGGCTGCGCTCGAGGAGGTGCAGCGGGTTGTTACGGAGTTTCATGGCTCGCCTGCTGTCGAGTCCCTGTATTTCACCGGATTCCTGATGCAGTGAGGCGGTGATCATGGCCGGTCAGGATATTCTCTCTCAGGACGAAATCGACGCGCTGCTGCACGGCGTCGAAAGCGGAGACGTCGAAACCGAGGACGTCTACCGGTTGCACGACGGCGTCCCGCGCCCTGTTGACCTCGCTGCTCACGAGAAGATCGTGCGCGGGCGCATGCCGACCCTGGAGATGATCAACAACCGGTTCTGCCGCAATTTTCGCGTCAGTTTGTTCGGTCTGTTGCGCCGCGCCGTGGAAGTCTCATTCCAGGGCGTTCGGGTCATGAAGTTCTCGGAGTACATGCATGGGCTGGCAGTGCCAACCAGCCTCAACATGGTGAAGCTGGCGCCGCTTTCCGGAACCGGACTTCTGGTACTCGACGCCCGACTCGTGTTTGCGTTGGTCGAGAACTTCTTCGGTGGTGATGGCCGTACGCACACGCGGATCGAGGGACGCGAGTTCTCGGCGATGGAAAGTCGCGTCATTCAGCTCGCGCTGGAGCGATGCTTCACCGATCTGCAGGAAGCCTGGGCGCCGGTCCTCGATCTGTCCTTCGACTACGTCTCATCCGAGGTCAACCCCCAGTTCGCGAATATCGTCAGTCCCACTGAGATCGTGGTGGTGTCCAGCTTTTCGCTCGATTTGGACGGTATGGGCGGAGAGATCCACCTGACGCTGCCGTACTCGATGGTCGAACCCATTCGCGAACTGCTCGACGCCGGTGTTCAGAGCGATCGTGACTTGCGTGACGATCGCTGGGGTCGGTCCATACGCCGAGAGATGGAGCAGGCAGAGGTGGAGCTGCACGCGGACCTGCTCGAGACCGAAATCAGCCTCGCCGAGCTCCTGGGGATCAAGGCCGGCGACATCATTCCTGTCGATCTTCCAGAGAAGGTGATCCTCTGCGCCGAGGGCGTCGAGCTGTTCACAGGGCAGGTCGGTATAGCCAACGGCAATAACGCGATTCGCATCGAGGCTCGAGTTGGCAGACCTCAATCCGGCAGCGGTGGGGTGAGCGCGCCGATACGCAAACGCGCCGGTGAATCTTCTGAGAACGCAAACTTCGCGCCACAGGTGATCGGCGCATCGACGGAGCACGACCGATGAGTGAACCCCGGACCGAAGGTGGAGGCGACGCCCAGTTGGGTGATGACTGGGCTGCGGCACTCGAAGAGCAGGAGCGTGATGAGGGATCGAGCACTAACTCCGGTGCAGCCAAGACGACGGCAAAACCGAATCCTCCGTCGACCGAAAGTGATGGTCAGCGCAATCTCGATCTTGTGCTCGATATCCCGGTAACGATCTCCATGGAGATCGGCAGGGTGAAGGTGCCGATCCGCAATCTGCTGCAGCTGACCCAGGGCTCCGTGGTCGAGCTTGAGCGCCTTGCGGGAGAACCGCTGGACGTGATGGTGAACGGAACGCTGATAGCGCACGGTGAGGTCGTAGTCGTCAACGAGCGTTATGGGATTCGTTTCACCGACGTTGTCAGCCCGTCAGAACGCGTGCAGCGGCTGCGGTGATGAAATCGCTGCATTGGTCAGGCTTCGCTTTCCTGCTGCTGCCGGGGTGCGCGCTCGCGCAGGCTGCGTCTCCGGCTCCCGGTTTAGGCCAGCTGGTGAAGCTGGTGGTCGGGCTTCTGGTCGTAGTTGGCGTGATCTTTCTGCTGGCACGGGCTCTGCCTCGTCTCGGCGGTATGCAGCCACTCGATTCGGGTCGCTTCCGTGTGGTCGCGAGTCTTCCCGTGGGGCAGCGCGAGAGGGTCGTGCTGCTGCAGGTGGGTGACCGCCAGATGATGGTCGGTGTCGCGCCGGGCCGGGTGAACACACTCCATGTCCTCGATGAGCCGCTGGAAGTGTCTGCACCGGGGCGCGCGACGGGCGGCGACGGCGGACCGGCGAACTGGCTTGCTCGAACGCTGGCAGGAGGCAGGCGATGACTGCCCGGCTTGCTGTACTGGTTCTCGCAGCTTTCGTGCTGTCGGCTACCAGCGCTCCGGCCGAGGCCCAGGCGGCCATGGATCTGCTCACCGTCACCGAGGGTGGGGAGGCCACCCAAACCTGGTCGGTAAGTTTGCAGGTCCTGGTGTTCATGACGCTGCTGAGCGTGCTACCGGCGCTGCTCATCACCATGACCTCGTTCACGCGCATCATCATCGTCCTGGCCATTCTTCGCCAGGGTCTCGGTACGCAGCAGACGCCTTCGAATCAGGTGCTCGTGGGTGTCGCCTTGTTTCTGACCTTCTTCGTCATGGCCCCGGTCGGGGAGCAGATCCACAGCGAGGCGCTGCAGCCCTACATGGAGGAATCGATCGCTGCGGATGAGGCGCTCGTCACTGCAGCGGAGCCGCTACGGGCCTTCATGCTCGCCCAGACCCGGGAGAGCGACCTCGCGCTGTTTGCGCACCTGGCAGGAAGTGGTCCGTTCGAGAGCCCCGAGGACGTGCCTTTTTCCCTGCTGCTGCCAGCGTTCGTGACCAGTGAGCTGAAGACCGCCTTCCAGATCGGTTTTTTGTTGCTCGTACCGTTTCTGGTCGTGGATCTGGTGGTGGCGAGCGTACTCATGTCCATGGGCATGGTGATGCTGTCGCCGCTGATCATTTCGTTGCCTTTCAAGATCATGCTCTTCGTGCTGGTCGACGGCTGGTCGCTCGTGATGACCACGCTCGCGGGCAGCTTTTTTCTCTAGCGGGGGTGATTCGTGACTCCAGATGACGTCATGCAGGTGGGTAACAGCGCCATGTGGATCGCGATTCTGCTTGCGGCACCGATTCTCCTCACGGCCCTTGCGATCGGGGTCGTCATCGGCATGGTGCAGGCGGCAACCCAGATTCAGGAAATGACGCTGTCCTTCATTCCCAAACTGCTCGGCGTGATTGGCGTGCTGGTCGTGGCGGGTCCGTGGATGCTCGGACTGGTGCTCGACTGGTTTCGGGAGCTCATTCTCGATATTCCGATTCTGTTGGGGTGACGGAATTCATGCCGCTGCTGGAGCTCAGCGAACACGAACTGCTGGCATGGATCAACGCGATCCTGTGGCCCTTCGTGCGCATTGGCGCCCTGCTTCTGGCTGCACCACTGTTCGGTGCGCGGACGGTTCCGGTACGCGCTCGCGTCCTGCTGGCGTTGACTCTCGCGCTGATCGTCGCGCCGGGGGTGGATGCGCCTGCAGACGTGCAGCCGCTGTCGGCCGCTGGCGCCCTGCTGCTCGTTCGCGAGGTGGTGATCGGAGCCAGCATGGGCTTCCTGCTGCAGCTGGTCTTCGGGGCGATGGCCATGGCCGGTGAAATCGTCGCGCTGTCCATGGGTCTCGCCTTCGCCAGCATGGTCGATCCCGAGCGCGGCGTGAGTGTCCCGCTCGTTGGGCAATACTTCGTGATCTTCTCGACGCTTCTGTTTCTCACCTTTGATGGTCATCTCGCGCTCCTGACTCTGCTGTTCGAGAGCTTCCGACTGCTGCCTCCGGCGGTTTCCGGTCTTCCTGGCGGCGGTTTTTGGCAGCTGGTCGGTTGGGGCAGCGCCATGTTCGAAGCGTCCGTACTGGTGGCGTTGCCGGCCTCCGCCGCGCTGCTGGTTGCAAGCGTGTCCATGGGACTGATCGCCAGAAGCGCACCGCAGCTGAACATCTTTGCGGTCGGATTCCCGATGACCCTCGTCCTCGGCATGGTGACGCTGTTGCTGGTGATGCCGTCGCTGCCGCAGCAGCTCGAGCAGATCCTGCTCTCCGCGCTGAACCTCGGTCAGGGCATGCTGGAGGGCTGGCGGTGAGCGAAAACAACAACGACCAGGCCCAGGAACGGACAGAACAGCCGACACCGAAACGCCTCCAGCAGGCTCGGGAAAAGGGCCAGGTTCCGCGTTCGCGAGAGCTCAATACGATGGCCGTGATGGGTGCCGGCGCAGGCGGGTTCCTTCTCTTCGGCGGCTGGATCATGGCCGGGTTGCGTGAGCTCATGATCACCGGATTGACCTTTCCCGGCACGTCGCAGGGAGCGACCGGTGATGCCGTAGAGCTTCTTTCCGGGACGGTGCTCTCAGCCCTTTGGCTGCTGGCGCCAATGCTGATGCTGCTCATGGTTGCAGCCCTGGCAGGCCCGGCTCTGCTTGGTGGCCTGGTGTTCAGCGCCGAGGCCGCGCGTCCCAAGCTCGAGCGTTTGAGCGTACTTAAAGGTCTGAAGCGGATCTTCTCCGTTCAGGGACTCATGGAGCTCGGCAAGACACTTTTGAAATTCACGGTCCTCACCGGGCTGGCCATTACGCTCCTGTGGTGGATGGCGGACGACCTTCTGGCACTGGGTGGCAAGGCGCCACTGGTAGGGATGACCGAGGCCGCACGGAAGGTACAGATCGCATTCCTCGTCCTGACCGCGGGTTTGCTGCTGGTTGCGGCCGTGGATGCACCGTTCCAGCTCTGGAACCACTTCAAGCAGCTCAGAATGACGCGCCAGGAAGTCAAGGACGAGCTCAAAGAAAGCGAAGGCAATCCGGAGATGCGCGCGCGCCTGCGGCGGGCGCAGCAGGATATTGCCAGCGGCCGGATGATGGAGGAGGTGCCGCGCGCGGACGTCGTCATCACCAACCCCACGCATTACGCAGTGGCATTGTGCTACAGCGATCAGCCCGATCGTGCCCCAAGAGTGGTGGCCAAAGGACAGGACCTCGTGGCGGCACGGATCCGCGAGCTCGCCGCCGAGCATCGGGTGGCGATCTGCTCGGCGCCGCCTCTGGCGCGCGCGATCTACTTCACGACCGGAATCGGCGAGGAGATTCCCGCCGGGCTGTATCTCGCGGTCGCGCGGGTTCTGGCCTGGGTGATGCAGCTCAAGACCGCCCGCCGCACCGGCGGGACGGCACCGGAGTTCCCTGAGGATCTGCCGGTTCCGCCTGAAATGGATCAGACACGGAGAAACCGCCGATGACGGCGTTGACGCAACCCATGAGCCGCTGGCAAGTGCTGGGCCTGGGAACACCGGTACTGGTGCTGGCGCTGCTGGCGATGATGGTGCTACCGCTGCCTCCACTCGCGCTGGATGTGCTGTTTACGTTCAACATCGCGCTGGCGCTGATCGTCATCCTGATGACCGTTTACACGCAGCGGCCGCTGGACTTCAGTGTGTTTCCGACGATTCTGCTGGTGGCGACGCTGCTGCGTCTGGCGCTCAATATCGCGTCGACGCGAGTCGTGCTTCTGAACGGCCATACCGGTACCGATGCGGCTGGTCAGGTGATCCAGTCCTTCGGCGAGTTCGTGATTGGTGGCAACTACGCGGTCGGTCTGGTCGTCTTCGCCATTCTCGTCATCATCAACTTTGCGGTAGTCACGAAAGGGGCGGGCCGAGTCTCGGAAGTCAGCGCCAGATTCACCCTGGACGCCATGCCGGGCAAACAGATGGCGATCGACGCCGATCTCAACGCCGGCGTCCTCACCCAGGAAGAGGCGCGCCTGCGCCGGGAGGAGGTGTCCCAGGAAGCGGACTTCTACGGCTCCATGGACGGTGCCAGCAAGTTCGTTCGCGGTGATGCCATCGCGGGCATTCTCATTCTCTTCATCAACATCATCGGTGGCCTGATCATCGGTACCGTCACTCACAATATGGCGTTGGGTGATGCCGCCACCAACTACGTCTTGCTGACCATCGGCGACGGGCTGGTTGCGCAGATTCCGTCGCTCGTGCTGTCAACGGCAACGGCGATCATCGTCACCCGCGTGTCTTCAGCCCAGGACATGTCGCAGCAGGTGAGCAAACAGCTGCTGGGTACTCCGCGTGCGCTGTTTACGGCAGCGGGCGTCATCGGCGTGCTCGGACTCGTTCCGGGCATGCCGAGCGTGGTGTTCCTTTTGCTCGCTGCAATGTTGGGCGGTTTCGCCTACCTCGTGCGCTCGCGCGATGACGCTCCCGACCCTGGTGAAGCAGCGGTGTCGCAGGCACAGGCCGACGATGCGAGCGAGGAGCGCGACCTGTCATGGGACGACGTGCCCGCGGTCGATCTCGTCGGGCTCGAACTCGGCTATCGCCTCATTCCCCTCGTGGATCGGAGCCAGGGCGGAAGCCTCATGGTTCGTATCAAGGGCGTCCGGCGCAAGCTGTCGCAGGAACTCGGTTTTCTTCTGCATCCGGTGCATATCCGGGACAACCTGGAGCTGGCGCCCAATGTCTATCGTCTGAGCCTGCAGGGCGTACCCGTAGGCGAAGGGGAGGTCATGCCCGACAAGGAGCTCGCGATCGACCCGGGCCGGGTTTACGGCACGGTGCGGGGTCAGGCAACGAAGGATCCCGCTTTCGGTCTGGATGCGGTCTGGATCGATGCTGCCGACCGCGAAGAGGCGCAATCGCTCGGCTACACGGTGGTGGATGCCGCAACGGTGATCGCTACCCACGCCAGCCGGGTCCTGAAGGAACACGCGCACGAGCTGCTGGGGCACGAGGAGGTACAGCAGTTACTCGATCTGCTTGCCCGTTCGCATCCGCGACTCGGCGAGACCTTGGTGCCGAAGACCGTCGAGCTCGGCGTGGTGCTCAAGGTGCTGAAGAATCTGCTCGCCGAAGAGATTTCCGTGCGCGACATGCGCAGCATCGCCGAAGCTTTGGCGCAGAACGCGGCTGATAGTCAGGATCCTGACGTTCTCACCCAGGCGGTCCGCGCGGAGCTGCGGCGCGCGATCGTCCAGCAGATCGCGCCGGATGCGGCGGAAGTGCCCCTGATAGCTTTGGATCCCTCGCTGGAACAGATCTTGCGGCAGTCGATTACGGGTCGGAACGGCGGCATGGCCATCGAACCGGGGCTTGCGGAGCGATTGCAGGGGTCTGTGAGGGAGCTTGTGCAGCGCCATGAACTGAGCGGGGAGCCGTCGATCCTGGTCGTGTCGCCCGACATTCGCCTGTGGATGGCGCGTTGGTTGCGAGCGTCGATCCCTGCGCTGCATGTGCTCGCCTACAGCGAGATTCCGGATAACCGCCAGGTTCGCGTGGTGGCCACGGTCGGCAATGACCGTAGTCTGCCTGCGTCCGGCCCGCAGCATGCCAACGACATTACCGAGGAGGCAGTCGGTCAATGAAGATCAAGCGTTACATGGCTCCGGACATGCGCCGCGCAATTCAGCGCGTGCGTCAGGAGGAGGGCGCGGACGCGGTGATCATCTCCAGTCGCTCCGTCGCGGGTGGTGTAGAGATCGTCGCGGCCTCCGACTACGACCAGCAGCTGGTGGCAGAAATGTCTCTGGCTTCGTCCATGCGGCCGACGGACATGGCTCTTGCGATGGGTGAAGCCATGACTGAGCGGCCGGCTGTCGACCCGAGCGAGGGCCACGCGACCGTCGGAGATGCGCCGCCGGCCGAGGAGCTGCAGCTCACGGAGCCCGCTCCTGGGCCGCGGGCCGAGCCGACGGTTGCCACGACGGAGCCGGAGCCGCAGGCAACGACTCCGGTGGTGACCCAGGCCGAGCCGGATCCCGCGCTGAAAGCTGTCCAGGCCCAGCTCGACGTGCTTAAGGGCATGCTGCGCGAGCAGTTCGCGCATCTTTCCTGGGCCGACCTCAAAACCTTCCAGCCCGAGCGAGCGCTGCTGATGCGCGAGGTCGCCACGCTCGATCTTGATCCGGAACTGGCGGATGAGCTGATCGACGAGGTTGCGGAACCGGGTCCGTCGGAAGCGGGCTGGCGGGAAGTAGTCTTCGGGCTCGCGCGCAGGCTGAAGGTCTGCGCACGCGACCCCATCGAGCAGGGGGGTGTGTTTGCCCTGGTGGGTCCAACCGGTGTCGGAAAGACCACCACTCTGGCCAAACTTGCGGCACGCCATTGTCTGCGTCATGGGCGCGAAAGCCTCGCATTGATCACTACCGACAGCTTTCGTATGGCGGCACAGCGCCAACTCGACGCGTATGCCGAGATCCTTGGCGTAGAGGTGCATCGGGCCGAGTCGGCAGAGGACTTGAAGCGGCTGCTCGCACGCTTCGCTGACAAACGCCTGGTGCTCATCGACACGGCGGGTATGGCGCCGCGGGATTGCCGGCTCGCCGCCTATCTCAAGCAGCTGGACGACTGCAGTGAGATTCATCGCTACCTGGTGCTGTCGGTGAACGCGCAGCGCGCGGCCATGGAGGAGGCGCTGCAGGCATTTGGCGGTTCCAGCCTCGCCGGCATTGCACTCACCAAGCTCGATGAAGTTCAGGCTCTCGGCCCGGCCGTATCCATGCTGATCCGATCCGGTCTGCCCGCAGCCTGGTTGTGTGACGGCCAAAGAGTGCCGGAGGACCTCAAGGTAGCGCGGGTGGTGCACCTTGTGAGCTGGGCGGTTCGCCGTCCAGAGGTTCCCGCGAATCCGAACGCTCGGTCGCTGCCGGGCATGCGTAGGCAACCGTCAACCGAGAACAGCAACAAGGAGAGGGCACATGCGACAGTCTGATTTGGACGACCAGGCCAGCGGGCTGCGTCGTCTGGTGGCCGGTGGCCGGGTCAAGGTGATCGCCGTCACCAGCGGCAAGGGTGGCGTGGGCAAGACCAACATCTCGGTCAATCTGGCTGTAGCCATGGCCCAGCGCGGCCGATCGACGCTGCTCCTCGACGCTGACCTCGGCCTTGCCAACGTAGACGTGCTGCTCGGATTGCAGCCGAGCGCGAACCTGAGCCAGGTCGTGAACGGAGAGCTCGGCCTCGAAGAAATCATCATCGATGGGCCGGCCGGCATCCGGATCGTTCCTGCGGCTTCAGGGGTCAGCAGTATGTCCATGCTCGGTGCTCGTGAGCAGGGCGGCCTCATCAGCGCCTTCGCCGGGCTGCCGTTCGGTGTCGACGTCATGGTCGTAGATACCGCCGCGGGTATCGATGGCACGGTCATGGGCTTTTGCCAGGCCGCCGATCAGGTGCTGGTGGTTGTATGCGACGAACCGGCTTCCATCACCGACGCCTACGCCATGGTCAAGGTCCTGTCGCGAGACCGCGGGGTGAAACGCTTTCAGGTCCTCTGCAATCGAGTGCGCGACGTCGGCCACGGTGCTGCACTGTTCCGCAAGCTTGTCACGGTTTGTGATCGTTTCCTCGATGTGGCCCTCGAACATTGTGGGAACGTCCCGGAGGACGCGTCCTTGGGACGGGCTGTCCGCCTGCAGCGGGCCGTGGTGGAGGGATTCCCATCGAGTCCTTCAGGTCGGGCATTCAAGGAACTGGCACGACGTGCCGATAACTGGTCTGTGCCCGCCACGACTTCGGGACAACCGGCGTTCTTTCTGGAGCGCTCTGTGGCGGCAGCGGCGCCCCGGGCCGTGGGGGCAGAGTGATGTACGCGGCCGTAGACAGGGATACACATGAAAGGGTGGTGGAGCAGCACATGGATCTCGTGCGCCGTCTGGCGCACCACCTCATGGGCCGGCTGCCGGCATCCGTGCAGCTGGATGATCTGATTCAGGCCGGCGTCGTGGGACTGCTGGAGGCCGCGCGCCATTACGACAACGGCCATGGAGCGAGCTTTGAGACCTATGCAGGCATACGCATTCGCGGCGCCATGCTCGATGAGGTCCGGCGTCAGGACTGGTCGCCGCGCTCCGCACATCGGGCCGCCCGCGAGATCAGCGAGGCGGTTCGAAGGGTGGAGGCGCGAACCGGTCGTGAAGCGTCGGCGGCCGAAATCGCCAGCGAACTCGGCGTCGCCGTGGAGGCCTATCACGACATGCTGCGCAAGGTCGCCGAGGGCAGGGTCTTCAGTCTCGAGGACATGTTCGGTCCGGATCAGAGCGCGGACGACATGCTTTGCGGCGACAGTGACGACCCGGCTCGTGAGTGCCTCCGGCGCGGGTTCTCCGAGGCTACCGCGGAAGCCATTGCCGGACTGCCCGAGAGGGAACAGCTCGTGCTGTCGCTCTACTACGACCAGGAGCTCAATCTCAAGGAAATTGGCGAGGTGCTCGGTGTCAGCGAGTCACGCGTCTGTCAGATCCACGCCCAGGTCCTGGTGCGCCTGCGGGCGCGGTTGACGGATTGGGACTTCGACGAAATCGGACCGTGATCGGAGCTGCCGGCAGCCCGGTCGGAAGGACGCACCAATCGACAGCGGGAAGGTGACATGGACAAGGCAATGAAGGTGCTGATCGTCGACGACTACTCGACGATGCGACGGATCATAAAGAATCTGCTGCGCGAACTGGGCTACACCAACACCATCGAAGCAGACGACGGTACCACCGGCCTGGCGGAACTGAAAAAAGGCGGCGTCGACTTCCTCATCACCGATTGGAATATGCCCAACATGCCGGGAATCGAGCTGCTCCAGAATGTGCGCAAAGACCCTGCGCTGAAGGATCTACCGGTACTCATGGTGACCGCCGAGGCCAAGCGCGAGCAGATCGTTCAGGCGGCAGAAGCCGGCGTCAATGGCTATGTCGTCAAACCCTTCACTGCGGAGACCCTGCAGCAGAAGATCGACCGCATTTTCGAGCGCCAGGCCGAGGCAGGTTGACGGTCATGGCTATCGACGCGCAGGGATCGGATGACCTGCTGAAGTTCGCACGCATGCTGGTCAAGGCGCTCGAGGAAGGCGATGACCGTGCCCGGGCGCAGGCCGTGCACTGGATCGCCAGCGGCGAACTGCTGCCATGGCAGCGTGAGCTCCAGCATATTGCCGAAAGCCTGCGCGAAACGCTCTGTGGGACCCAGGTCACGCGAGAGCTGTCACGGTTGGCACGAAGAGACCTTCCCGATGCCAAACAGAGCCTGGGTTACGTGCTCGACCTGACCGAGGACGCTGCCCATCGGACGCTCGAGGCCGTGGAAACCGCACAGCCGCTGGCGTCCAGTCTCGCCGCTTCGATCGCACAGTGCCGGGCACGCTGGTGTGCCTCGGATCGGCACGCTGCGCAGCCTGAGGATACGGCTTTCGTTGCGCTGCTCGAGCGAGCCGAGCAGGAGTGCGCCCAGCTCAAGGCGAGCCTTTCCGACGTGCTCATGGCGCAAGGTTTTCAGGACCTCACCGGCCAGATCATCCGCAGGGTAGGGGATCTCGTCAGTGACCTCGAAGATCATCTGGCCGCGCTCGGGCCCGCGTCGACGGATCCGGACCAGGACGGTTCAGACGCCTTGCGTCGCGGCATCGGCGCGCAGGTACCGGGTAGCGACGACGCTGGCACGGTGAGTGGCCAGCAGGACGTGGACGATCTGCTGGCGAAGCTTGGCGTGTAGATGCGCGGGCAGCCATTGGGTAGGCCGGCCCATTGGGGCCAGGACGCTCGACTTGACGCATTGGAGTAGCGCTGCGCCATGGACATCCTGAGTGTCATCGGTGTCATTCTCGGCGGCACCGCCATCCTCGGCGGCAGTTTGGCCAAAGGTAGCGGCCTGGCGGCGTTGTGGAACGGTGCAGCGTTCGTGATCGTCATCATCGGTACCTTTGCTGCCGTCCTCGTGCAGGTCCGCCTGAAGGCCTTCGCCCACGGCTTCAGCATTCTCCGCTGGATCTTCGTCTCACCGCTCGAGGACGGCGAGAAACTGTTGGCGAAGGTTCTCGGCTGGTCTCAGATCGCGCGCAAGGACGGTCTACTGGGCCTCGAAGACCTCACCGAAAAGGAACCCGACCCGTTCATCCGCAAAGGCCTGCAGCTGCTCGTGGACGGAGCCGAACCGGAAAGCATTCGCCACATCATGGACCTGGAGAGCACGAGTCGGGAACAGCTCGATCAGCAGGGTGCGAAGGTTTTCGAAAGTCTCGGCATTTATGCACCGACGCTTGGCATCGTCGGTGCGGTCATGGGCCTGATGGCGGTGATGCAGAACCTGGCAGAGCCGGAAAAGCTCGGTGCGGGTATCGCGGCTGCGTTCGTTGCCACGATTTACGGGATCGCCTCCGCGAACCTGCTGTTTCTCCCCATAGGCAACAAGCTCAAGGGGATCATCAGCAGCATCGGTGATCAGCGCGATCTGGTCGTAGAAGGGCTCGTGGGCATCGCTCGCGGCGACAATCCGCGCAACATAGAAACCCGCTTGCGCGGCTACCTGGTCTGACGGGTC
>SLQW01000102.1 GCA_007131295.1 Pseudomonadales bacterium
CGCCACCGACCCTGCCGCCACCGGTTCTTCACTCGAGGACGCAGGTGAGGCCTTGCTGCCCCCCGCGTCAGCGGAGGATGGGCAAGCCTCCAGCGCATTTGCTGCCGGCGATGTCAGCGAGCCTACCGAGTCCGATTTCGATCTCGATGTACTCGAACCGATGACCGACGCGGGTCTCGATGCTGCGGCTTCCGCTCCTGAATCGGCGCGTGCGGAGTTCGATTGGGAAGCTACGGTTTCCGAGCCCGAGCGGCAGGACTTGGAAGCGCCGGCCGAAGCCATGAGCGACGCTTCGGGGGCGCCTGAGGCAGCTTCTGCTCCGGCCGACGCCGACCCCGAGATCCTGGCGCTGTTTCTGGAAGAAGCGCTGGAGCTGACTGAGAATCTCGATGCGACCGTCGCGAGCTGGGAGCGTGAGCCGGACAACGAGGTGTACCCCGAGTCTCTGCTCCGGGACCTGCATACCCTGAAGGGCGGCGCCCGCATGGCCGGTCTTGCTGCACTCGGTGACGGCATTCACGAACTCGAGACCGATCTGATGAGCGCTCGCCAGAGCGGCCATGATCCGGCCTACGTCAGCGAAGTGCACAGTGCCATTGATAATCTGGTGGCGCAGGTCGCGGGCCTGGATCCGCAGCATGCCGCAACGGGGACTTCGGCTGAGCCTGGCGACAGTGAGCCAACCGGGTCCGCTTCTCCGGTAGCCCGGCAGGAACGTGAATCAGATCCGGTGCTGCCATCGGAGCCGGCAAAGGCCTCGATGCCTGAAGCGCCAGAGCCACTCCGCCCCACCCCACTGTCAGGTCAGGCCGCACCGGGCCGGGAGGAAGCGCCCAAGGCGAGCCCAAAGCCCGTCGCTGAGGCGCCGGTGAAAGAAGCGCCTCAGGAAATGATCCGGGTGGCCGCAGGGCTGCTCGATGGCCTCGTCAGTCTGGCGGGCGAGAGCAGCATCATGCGCGGCCGCATTCAGCAACAAGTGGTCGACACCGGCCAGGCGCTGGAGGAGATGGCAGCGACGATCGAGCGTGTTCGACAGCAGGTCCGGCGTGTCGAGCTCGAGACAGAAGCGCAGGTGCTGTTCCGGCGGGAGCAGAGCAGCCGCGATGGCGAAGACGAGTTCGATCCCCTGGAGATGGACCGCTACACCCAGCTCCAGGAACTGGCACGCACGCTCGCGGAGAGCGCATCGGATATCAGCGACCTGCGCCAGACTCTGGTGGATCGCGCGCGCGACACCGACACGCTGCTGCTGCAGCAGGGACGCATCCATACCGATCTCCAGGAAGGGCTCATGCGCACCCGCATGGTGCCTTTCTCCCGTCTTGTTCCACGGCTGCAGCGGATCGTGCGCCAGGTGGGCCGAGAGCTGTCCAAGGCAGTGAACCTCGAGGTCCGCGACGCGGAAGGCGAGCTCGACCGCAATGTTCTCGAACGCATGATTCCGCCCCTGGAGCACATGTTGCGCAACGCCGTGGACCACGGCATTGAGTCCTCGGAATTGCGTGCTCAGCGCGGCAAGCCCGCAATCGGCACCATCACCCTGCGCCTGGCACGGGAAGGCGGCGAAATTCTCGTGGAGGTCTCCGACGACGGCGGTGGCGTCGACGCGGAGGTCGTACGGGCAAAGGCCATCGAGCGTGGCTTGCTCGCACCCGATGCGCAACCTTCGGAGGAGGAACTGCTGAGCTTCATCATGGCGCCAGGATTCTCCACCGCGCAGGCAGTGACGCAGATTTCGGGACGTGGCGTCGGCATGGACGTGGTCAACAGCGAAGTCCGGCAGATGGGCGGCAGTATCGGCATCGCTTCAGTGTATGGTGAAGGCACGCGCTTCACGGTGCGGTTGCCCTTCACCGTGTCCATCAACCGCGCGTTGATGGTCACGATCGGCGAGGACGAGTATGCCCTGCCGCTGAATTCCATCGAGGGTATCGTGCGTGTCGCCCCGGCGGATCTGCGCAAGCGCTACGCCGAAGATGAGCCAGGTTTCGATTACGCCGGCAGAACGTACTCCCTCTCTTACCTTGGTACCTGGCTTGGACAACCGGCGCGCGTTCGCGAAGATGTTCCGTCTCTGCCCGTACTCATGATCCGTTCCGGAGAACAGGGACGCGCGGTGCACGTCGATGCCATTGCCGGCAGCCGTGAGATCGTCGTCAAGAGCGTCGGCCCCCAGTTCGCGGGTGTGCAGGGCGTTTCGGGCGCCACCATCCTCGGTGACGGTCGCGTTGTGGTGATCCTGGATCTGCCGAATCTGTTGCGCAGTGGTGCGGACTTCCGCCTCGAACAGCGCGAAGAACTGCGTCCCCTGCGGCGCGAACAGCGAGCGAAGCGCGTACTGGTGGTGGACGACTCCGTCACCGTGCGCAAGGTCACTACGCGCCTGCTGGAGCGGCAGGGCATGGAAGTGAGCGTGGCGAAGGACGGTGTGGAGGCGGTCAGCATGCTCGAGGACGCGCGTCCCGACGTCATGCTGCTCGACATCGAAATGCCGCGCATGGACGGCTTCGAGGTGGCCAGGCACGTTCGCAGCGACACACGTACGCAGGACTTGCCGATCATCATGATTACCTCCCGGACTGGCGACAAACACCGTGAGCGGGCAGCGGCGCTCGGGGTCAACAGCTTTCTCGGCAAGCCGTTCCAGGAGGCAGAGCTGCTGGACAACATCGAGGAATTGACGTCGTGAGTAGCGACGAGCACGAGCTGCCCTGTCTCCTTGCTCCGATGACGAACGGACATCTGCTTTTGCCCAGCGTCGCCATAGCCGAAGTGGTGCGCAGCCAGCGCGTGCGTACGAACGATGGCCTGCCGCCCTGGTGCGCCGGCCGTATCATGTGGCGCGGCGTCATCATCCCGCTGCTGATTTACGAGCGGACGAACGACGACGAAGCTCCGGACATCCGTCCCGGCGACGGTGTTTTGGTGATGAACCGCACCCGTGAGGTGACGGGCCTTTCCTTTTATGGGCTCGTGTCTCGGGGTACGCCGCGCCTCCTGCGGCTTGCCGACGAAGACCTGGAGATCGTCGCCGATACGCCGCTGCGATCAGCGGAACAGGCGCGCGTTCAGGTGGGTGAAGAAGAGGCGGTGGTACCCCGTCTCGCCTATCTTGAAGATCTGATCATGCAGCACCGCCTCGCAGGACCCATGGTCCGGGTCTGAGCGAGTCCTGTTCAGGTTTCGCGGAAGTCACCGTGGAGCCATTGCAGCACCGCAAGCGCCACGACTGGTGCCGTCTCAGCTCGTAGTACCCTGGGCCCCAGCCGCACCCGCTCGAAACCTGTCGCCGCCAGCGCGGCGACTTCCGCGTCATCGAAGCCGCCTTCCGGACCGCTGACCAGAACGACGTGTCGGGGCGCATCGTCACCGACAACGGTCAGAGGCGTACCTTCCGGGTCGAGCATCAGGCGGGTTGCGTCTTCGGGTAGCGACGCTGTCCACTCATGGAGCTGCCGCGGCGGCGTTAGTTCCGGTAACCGGGTCCGACCGGACTGCTCCACCGCATGCTGCAGGACGCCGTTGAAGTGACGCAGGCGATTGGCGAGACGCTTGCCCTCCAGACGCAGCTCGATGCGATCGGTGAGCAGGAGGTCGATGGACGTGACGCCCAGTTCGCAGCATTTCTGCAACGCGTAATCCATGCGCTCGCCGCGCAGCAGGGCAAGGCCGAGGCGCAGCTTAAGCGGTGACTCTACAGCGTCATCGCAGGGCCGCTCGAGGTGCACCCGACAACGACGCGTGTCGATTGCCTCGATCACGCCTTCGAAGGCCGTCCCGGCCCCATCGCAGAGGATCACCAGGTCGCCCGCGCGCCGGCGCAGCACGCGCCCGAGATGATGCACGGCTTCACCTTCGAACTCGCAGGGCCCCGGGAGCAGGGGATGATCGGGCAGAAGTATGCGCGGAACGCGCACCGGGTCAGGACCTCTCCCCGATTGGGTGTCCGAGGCGGCCGAGCAGCGCCAGTGGCACCTTGGATTGGTTCATGCTGTAGATGTGCAGGCCCGGCGCGCCCCCGGCGAGCAGGCGTTCGCAGAGGTCTGTCACCACGTCGAGACCGAAAGCCTGCAGACTCGGCCCATCGTCCTGAAGCTGTTCCAGCCGTTTGCGTATCCAGCGCGGGATTTCAGCCCCGCAGCCGTCTGAGAAGCGCACCAGATTGGCGTAGTTGGTGATCGGCATGACGCCCGGAACCACTGGAATCTTGACCCCGGCCACTCGGCAGCGCGCGACGAAGTCGAAGTAGGCGTCCGCGTTGTAGAAGTACTGGGTGATGGCCTCGTCAGCGCCTGCGGCGACCTTCTCGACAAAGTGGGCCATATCCTGTTCCGGCGAGCGCGCATCCGGATGCACTTCGGGGTACGCGGCCACGTGCACCTCGAAGTGACGCCCGCTGTGGGCGCGTATCCGCTCCACCAGTTCCTTTGCGTAGTAGACCTGCGACCGGTTGCCGAGCCCCGAAGGAATGTCGCCGCGTAGGGCGATGATGTGTTTGACGCCTGCGTCGCGGTAGGCATCGAGCAGGGATTGCACCGCGTCTGGTGCATCGGAACCGATGGACAGATGCGGCGCTACCGGACGCCCCTCGCTGTGGATGGTGAGCACCAGATCGCGGGTGCGGTCGCGGGTCGAGCCGCCTGCGCCGTAGGTCACCGAATAGAAGTCCGGTCGAGCGGCGTCTAGCCGCGTGCGCACGCGTTCGAGGCGCGCGAGTCCCGCGTCGTCGCGGGGCGGGAAGAACTCGAACGACAGTCGTGAGAGAGCGGGCACGGGTCTCTCAGAGCTCCGCGCGCAGGGCTTCTGCGTGGTCGGTACGCTCCCACGTGAACTGCGGCTCCTCGCGCCCGAAGTGGCCGTAGGCCGCGGTGTCACGGTAGATCGGCCGCTTGAGGTCGAGCATTTCGATCAGCCCCTTCGGCCTGAGCTCGAAGTGCTCACGCACCAGTGTGGCAATGCGATCGTCCGGCAGCTTGCCGGTGCCGAAGGTATTGACGGAGATCGATGTGGGCTCGGCCACGCCGATAGCGTAGGAAAGCTGGATCTCGCAGCGGTCGGCAAGGCCGGCGGCGACGATGTTCTTGGCCACGTAGCGACCGGCATAGGCAGCGGACCGGTCCACCTTGGAGGGGTCCTTGCCGGAGAACGCGCCACCGCCGTGGCGGGCCATGCCGCCGTAGGTGTCGACGATGATCTTGCGCCCGGTGAGGCCGCAGTCACCCATGGGGCCGCCGATGACGAACTGGCCGGTGGGATTGATGAAGACCTTGGTGCTCGCCGAGAACCAGTTCGCGGGCAGGACAGGCTTGATGATTTCCTCCATCACCGCCTCGTGCAGGGCCTTCTGGCTCACGGACGGATCGTGCTGAGTGGAGAGCACGACCGCGTCGATGGCCATGGGCCGACCGTCCGGACCGTACTGGAACGTGAGCTGGCTCTTAGCATCCGGCCGGAGCCAGGCCAGGCGCCCGGACTTGCGCACCTCGGCCTGCTTCTGCACCAGGCGGTGAGAGAGGGTGATCGGTGCCGGCATCAACACGTCCGTCTCATTCGTCGCGTAGCCGAACATCAACCCTTGATCGCCTGCACCCTGTTCCTTCTCGTCTGCCTCGTCCACGCCCATGGCGATGTCCGCAGACTGTTGGCCGATGGCGTTGATCACCGCGCAGGTTCCGGCGTCAAAACCGAGGTCGCTGGAGGTGTAGCCGATCTCGGCCACCGTGCGGCGGACGATGTCCTCGTAGGGAATGGCGGTGCCGTCCGGTATGCGGATTTCGCCGGCGAGCACGACCATGCCGGTTTTCACCAGCGTTTCCACCGCCACACGGGCGTCGGGGTACGCCGCGAGCATGGCATCGACGATGGCATCGGAGATCTGGTCCGCCATCTTGTCCGGATGGCCTTCGCTGACGGACTCGGAAGTAAAGATTGCGTATTCGGACATGGAAGCTTCCCGTGAGGCTGCGGGCGCGCCACCTGCCCGCCCCGAAACGCCGCGCATTGTACTGTCTGCCGGCAGGCGTGGCGACGCGTGCCTCGCGCATGCGGTTCATGGCGACTTGAGCCCGCTGCACGCCGGTGACGAACCAGCATTGCTGATCCGAATGCCGTGGCGCGTTGCGCCGCCTGGGACGGATCAGGACAATGGCGACCCGCACGCCCAGGCGCCCCGCGCCGCGAGGAGAACCAGAGATGCCCAGTCGACGTGACTGCGCCAATGCCATTCGGGCACTGGCCATGGATGCCGTACAGCGCGCCAACAGCGGTCACCCCGGTGCGCCCATGGGCATGGCTGACATCGCTGAAGTGCTCTGGCGCGATCACCTGAAGCATGACCCCGGCGCCCCGGGCTGGGCGGACCGGGATCGCTTTGTGCTCTCCAACGGTCACGGCTCGATGCTGCTCTACGCGCTGCTGTACCTGACCGGATATGAGGTTGCACTCGATGACCTGAAGAACTTCCGTCAGCTGCACGCGCCCACGGCCGGCCACCCGGAGTACGGTGAACTGCCGGGGGTGGAGACCACCACCGGTCCGCTCGGCCAGGGCTTCGCCAACGCTGTCGGCATGGCGCTTGCCGAGAAGATCCTCGCTGCACGCTTCAATCGCGACGGCTTCCCTATCGTCGCCCACCGCACGTTCGTGTTCCTCGGCGACGGTTGTCTGATGGAGGGTGTCTCCCACGAGGCGGCGTCGTTCGCCGGGACCCAAAAGCTCGGCAAGTTGATCGCCTTCTACGACGACAATGGCATTTCCATTGACGGCAAGGTGGCGGGCTGGTTCACCGACGACACGCCGGGGCGCTTCGCCGCTTACGGCTGGCACGTAGTCCCCGACGTGGACGGGCACAACCCGGAAGCGATCACCGCTGCCCTGAACGCAGCGTTGGCCGACGACCGGCCCTCGCTGCTCTGCTGCAAGACCGAGATCGGCTACGGCTCGCCGAACAAGGCGGGCACCGCCGGGGCCCACGGCGCGCCGCTCGGCGATGACGAAATCGCACTCGCCCGCAAGCAGCTCGGCTGGCCGCATCCGCCGTTCGAGGTGCCGGAGACGATTCGCGCCGAGTGGGACGCGCGCCGCCAGGGCGGCCAGCGCCGGGCGGAGTGGCTAGGCCTCTTCGATGGCTACCGTCAGGCCCACCCGGAGCTCGCGGCCGAGTTCGAGCGTACCCAGGCCGGCGAGTTGCCGAAGCAGCTCGATGCGGCCCTGTTCGAGTTTGCGCAGAAGTCACAGCGGGAACGCGTCGCCATCGCCTCACGCCAGGCCTCCAAGGCGGCGCTGGACCTCATCGGCCCCATGCTGCCGGAACTGCTCGGCGGCTCCGCCGACCTCACCGGCTCCAACGGCACGCTCTGGAAGGGCGCGACCACGGTCACGCCGGAGACCCCCGATGCCCAGTACATCTATTGGGGTGTGCGCGAGTTCGGCATGACCGCTGCCTGCAATGGTATCGCTCTGCACGGCGGCCTGATCCCGTTCGGCGGGACCTTCCTGACGTTCCAGGACTATGCACGCAATGCAGTCCGCCTCTCGGCACTCATGGGTGTCCGCAACATTTTCGTCTACACCCATGATTCCCTGGCGCTCGGCGAGGACGGGCCCACCCACCAGCCGGTGGAGCAGCTCGCCGTGCTGCGCATGACCCCGAAGCTGCACACCTGGCGCCCCTGCGATCAGGTGGAGAC
>SLQW01000194.1 GCA_007131295.1 Pseudomonadales bacterium
CGCGAACGCCGCGCACCGCCAGCAGCGACTTCTCGAGCCCGAGCCCCGCACCGACGTCGGCCGCGACCGCGGCAGCCGATACGAACGTCACGGAGGTTGCCGTCAGCGCACGCCCGAGGGCGCCGAACATGGGCCGATAGTGCACGGGCTGCGGCGTCGGAATGGACGCGTTCGGGTCGCCCATGGGCGCAGCGACGATACTGCCGCCGATCAGTACCAAGCTCGGCTTGACGCCGAAGAAGGCCGGATCCCAGAGACAGAGATCCGCCCGCTTGCCCACCTCCACCGATCCCACGTAGGCATCAATGCCTTGGGCGATGGCCGGGTTGATGGTGTACTTGGCCAGGTAGCGCTTCACCCGGAAATTGTCGTTCGCGCTGCTGTCTTCGGCGAGCGCGCCTCGCTGCCGCTTCATCTTGTCCGCGGTCTGCCAGGTTCGTATCAGCACTTCACCGACGCGGCCCATGGCCTGACTGTCGGAGGAGATGATCGAGAACGCGCCGAGGTCGTGCAGGATGTCCTCGGCGGCAATAGTCTCGCGGCGGATCCGGCTTTCGGCGAACGCCACGTCCTCGGGAATCTTCGGGTCGAGGTGGTGGCAGACCATGAGCATGTCGAGATGCTCGTCGATGGTATTCACCGTGAACGGCCGGGTGGGATTGGTCGACGACGGGATCACGTTCGGCATGCCGCACACACGAATGATGTCCGGCGCGTGCCCGCCACCGGCACCTTCGGTGTGATAGGCGTGGATGGCCCGACCCTTGAAGGCGGCCATGGTGTTCTCGACAAAACCGGACTCGTTCAGGGTGTCCGTGTGGATCATCACCTGAATGTCTTCGGCATCCGCAACGTCCAGGCAGCAGTCGATAGCGGCGGGCGTCGTACCCCAATCCTCATGCAGCTTCAGCGCACAGGCGCCAGCGTGAATCTGCTCGAGCAACGCCTCGGGGCGCGAGGCATTGCCCTTGCCGGCAAAGCCAAGGTTCATGGGCAGCCCGTCCGCCGCCTGCAGCATGCGGCCGATGTGCCAGGGCCCCGGCGTGCAGGTGGTCGCGTTGGTCCCGGTGGCGGGCCCGGTGCCTCCGCCGAGCATGGTGGTGACGCCCGAGTACAGCGCCTCATCCACCTGCTGCGGACAGATGAAGTGAATGTGGGCGTCGATCCCGCCGGCAGTGAGCAGCTTGCCCTCGCCAGCGATTGCCTCAGTTCCGGGGCCGATGATGATGTCGACGCCCGGCTGGGTATCTGGATTGCCCGCCTTGCCGATAGCCACGATGCTGCCGTCGCGCAGGCCCACATCGGCCTTGACGATGCCCCAGTGGTCCACGATCAGGGCATTGGTGATCACCGTATCCACCGCACCGGCTGCACGCGCGGCCTGACTCTGGCCCATGCCGTCACGAATCACTTTGCCGCCGCCGAACTTCACTTCCTCGCCGTAGGTCGTGAAGTCACGCTCCACTTCCACGATCAGCTCGGTATCGGCAAGGCGGACGCGATCCCCGACCGTGGGACCGTAGGTGTCGGCATAGGCTGCGCGGGGCATGCGGTAGGGCATCAGATCACGCTCCCGGGGCGTCGAGATCGCCCATCACCTGTTGATTGAATCCGACCACTCGGCGGGCACCGCGAAGGGGCACGAGGCGGACAGTTCGTGTCTGTCCTGGCTCGAAGCGGATGGCACTTCCCGCGGGGATGTCCAGACGCCAGCCGCGGGCTGCCTCGCGATCGAAGTCGAGGCCGCTGTTGGCCTCGGCGAAGTGGTAGTGCGAGCCCACCTGCACCGGCCGGTCGCCCCGGTTCGAGACCGGGAGCTCCAGTTCTTCCTGGCCTGCATTGAGTTCAATTTCGCCGTCTGCGGCAAACACTTCACCTGGAATCATGTTCGCTCCTCATGGGGCATCAGCGAATGGGTTCATGCACGGTGACCAACTTCACCCCGTCCGGGAACGTCGCCTCCACCTGTACGTCGTGGATCATCTCCGCGACCCCGTCCATGACCTGGGAACGGTCGATGACCGTGGCTGCCGCCTGCATGAGATCCGCCACGCTACGTCCGTCGCGCGCGCCTTCAACCACGTAGTCCGTGATCAGCGCAATTGCTTCCGGATGGTTGAGCTTGACGCCCCTCTCGAGCCTGCGCCGGGCCACCATAGCGGCCATGCTGACCAGCAGCTTGTCCTTCTCACGCGGGGTCAGGTTCATTGCCGATCCTCCCTCAGCAGGTCCAGACGCGGGGCATAGGGCGCGCAAAGAACCCTTCCACCAGCCGGCGCAGATCGTTCATCAGCCCATCCGCATCGGGCGCCAGCAGCATACCTACCAGTACCTCGCCGGGTGCACTGACTCCGGCCCGCCCGTGCCAGCCGTCGACCAGACGTCGCAGCTGCGCTAGCGCAAGCTCGGGGTCATAGCCGGCAACAACAAAGGTCGCGAAGGCGCGAGCACCGTCCATGGCCGCCGGCGCGTTCAACGCGCGGGAATCATCAAGTGCGAACTCCGAAGCCCACAGCAGACGGTTTTGTCGCCGGATGCGCCAGCGCTCGGCAAGCCGGCAGTGGGTCACGCGTTCGCCCATGGCAGCCCTGCCGAGAACGCTGGCCTCGAGCGCGAACAGCCGCGCTCCGGGCTCGATCTCCACATTCAGTTCGCGGCGATAGGAACTGCCATCGAACAGGATCGCTGGCTGCGGCAGCCAGACCATGCAGGCGTCCGTGCCAACCTCCAGACCGACCGTCTGCACCGCATCGCCACCGACGCTGCGATAAACCTTCTCGCAGGCCTGCGAGGTGACCCAGAGTTCACTGCCGGGGCCGAGTTGGACTTCGAGGTCGAAGCGATCGCCACCGGTTACCCCGCCCGCCGTATTGATCAACACCGCCTCCGGCGCCGCATGCTGCGCAACCCTTGGCAGACGCAGACGCAGCGCGCCCTCCTGGCGCAGGTCGGCGAGGCGCGTCCGGCCGGTACCGTCCCTGCGCACGGCGATACGGCCGGAGCCGAACGTCCGCTGCAGCGTCGCGGTGACCGTAGTCGGTGCATTCATACCGTGAGGTGCTTGCGGATGGCATCCGGATCCAGCTCCTTCGCCGGCCCCGCGAGCACAACCTCGCCTCGATCCATGACGTGAATAGCGTCGGCGAGTTCGTTGGCGAAGTCCAGGTACTGTTCGACCAACAGAATCACCATGTCGCCCTGATCGCGCAGGTAGGCAATGGCCCGGCCGATGTCCTTGATGACCGAAGGCTGGATGCCTTCCGTGGGTTCATCGAGCATCAGCAGCCGGGGCCGAGTCACCAGTGCCCGGCCGATGGCTAGCTGCTGTTGCTGCCCGCCCGAGAGATCGCCGCCGCGGCGGTCGAGCATGCTCTCGAGTACCGGGAAGAGTTCGAAAACGGTCGTAGGGATGGAGCGCTTCCCTGGCGGCAGCGGTGCGAATCCGGTCTCGAGATTCTCGCGGACGGTCAGGAGCGGAAAGATCTCGCGGCCCTGAGGCACAGAGGCGAATCCCCGGCGAACCCGATCCGGAGTCTTGAGCCCCATCACGTCCTTGCCGTCGAAGACGATGCTGCCACCCGCAGCGCGCTGGCGTCCGTCGATGGCGCGCAGCAGGCTGGTCTTGCCGACTCCGTTACGACCGAGGATGCAGGTGATTTCGCCGGTCCGCGCCGAGAGCGACACCTTGCGCAGCGCCTGTGCGGCACCGTAGTAGAGGTCCAGATCACGAATCTCGAGCATTGCCTAGCGCCCCAGATACACGTCGATCACACGCTCGTTACTACTGACGTGATCGAGGGAGCCTTCTGCCAGCACGTGTCCCTCGTGCAGGACTGTGACCTTGACACCGAGGCGGCGGACGAACTCCATGTCGTGCTCGACCACGACGACACTGTGGGCGGCAGCGATCTCGCAGAGCAGATCAGCTGTCTGTTCGGTCTCCGCGTCGGTCATGCCCGCCACAGGCTCGTCCACCAGCAGGAGTTTCGGATCCTGGGCCAGGAGCATGGCGATCTCCAGCCACTGTTTCTGGCCGTGGCTCAGTTCTCCGGCGAGGCGCTCGCGCTGAGGCAAAAGACGGGCGACCGCGAGATGGCGGTCGATGTCGTCCCCGGCGGTGCGCGGGCGGCTCGAGAACAGGTTAGCGAAGACGCCACGCTCGCCAGCGAGCGCCAGAAGAACATTGTCGGCCACGGTGAGATTTTCGAACACGGTTGGCTTCTGGAATTTGCGGCCGATGCCGAGGGAGGCGATGGCCGCCTCATCAAGCCGGCGCAGATCATGGCGGCCATCGAAAAAAACGGTGCCCTCGTCCGGACGCGTCTTGCCGGTGATCACGTCCATCATAGTGGTCTTGCCGGCGCCGTTCGGCCCGATGATGGCCCGCATCTCGCCCCGGTCTACCTGCAGCGACAGATCGTTGAGGGCACGAAAACCATCGAAGCTCACGCACACGCCGTCCAGATTGAGGATGGACGTGGCCTCGGTCATGAACGCGTCTCCCCGCCGCTACCGAAGCGCTCCCGCAACCAGCCGAAAATGCCCTGGGGCAGGAACAGGGTGACGAACACGAACAGGCCACCAAGAAAGAACAGCCAGTAATCGGCGAAATTGCCGGTAAAGAAGGTCTTAAAGGCATTTACGACGACGGCACCGATAGGGCCGCCAACCAGGTACCCGCGCCCGCCGACCGCGACCCAGATCACCGCCTCGATGGACTTAGCCGGTGCGAACTCGCCAGGGTTGATGATGCCTACCTGCGGAACGTACAGGGCACCTGCGAGGCCGGCGAGCATGGCCGAGAAGGTCCAGACCGCGAGCTTGAAGCGCTCGGCGCGATAGCCGAGGAAGCGCAACCTGCTCTCGGCATCACGAACACCGACAAGCACCCGGCCAAGCTTGGAGGACACGATCAGCCGACAGCCGAGATAGGCAAGGCCGAGGATGATCGCCGACGCAGCGAACAGACCGCTGCGCATGCCGTCGCTGGTCAGGCTGATGCCGAACAGATCGCGGAAATCGGTGAGGCCGTCACTGCCGCCGAAGCCGAGATCGTTCTGAAAGAACGCGAGCATCAGAGCGAACGTCATGGCCTGAGTGACGATGGAGAGATAGACGCCCGTGACTCGGGAGCGGAACGCGAAGTAGCCGAGTACGAACGCGAGTGCGCCGGGGACGAGCAGCACCATAAGCAGGGCGAAGCCGAACTGATCGAAGCCGTACCAGTACCAGGGCAGCTCTTCCCAATTCAGAAACACCATGAAATCCGGCAGCACAGGATGGCCGTAAACGCCGCGGCCATCGATGTTGCGCATCAGATGCATGCCCATGGCGTAGCCGCCGAGGCCGAAAAATGCGCCGTGGCCAAGGCTGAGAATGCCGCAGTAACCCCAGACCAGGTCGATCGCCAGCGCCAGCAGCGCGTAGCAGAGGTACTTACCGAGGACCGAGACCATGTAAGCGGAGATATGGAAACTCGAATCCTGACCGGGCACCAGGTTCAGCAGCGGCACCACCATGGCCAGAACGAGCAGAAGAAGCAGGAAGACCCCATCCCACGCGGTCATGCGCCCAGAGAGCAGGCGTGCGGTGATCATTCTGCTGCCCTCCCGCGCTGCGGGAACAGACCACGCGGCCGGAACTGGATGAAAATGATGATGAAGACCAGGATCAGCACCTTGGCCGCCACGGAACCCAAAGTGGGCTCGACGAGCTGGGTGGTGACACCGAGCGTCATGGCGCCCACCAGGGTGCCGAACAGGTTCCCAACGCCACCGAAGACGATGACCATGAAGCTGTCGATGATGTAGCTCTGACCGAGGTTCGGGCTGACGTTGGCGATCTGGGACAAAGCAACGCCGGCGATGCCCGCGATGCCAGAGCCGAGTCCGAACGTGAGCATGTCTACCCGATCGGAGCGGATCCCCATCGACTCCGCCATCTTTCGGTTCTGGGTCACGGCGCGGATGTGCAGCCCGAGCGATGTCCGGGTGAGCAACAAGATGACGGCGGCGAGGACGACCAGGGCAAAGGCCAGGATCGCCAGGCGGTTGTAGGTGATCATCATCTGTCCGAATTCGAATGAACCCGACAGCCAGGACGGCGACTCCACCCGCTGGTTGGACGCACCGAAAATCGTCCGCACGGTCTGTTGCAGAATCAGGGAGATGCCCCAGGTTGCGAGCAGTGTTTCGAGGGGACGGCTGTACAGGCGCCGGATCACCGTCCGCTCGATCAGGACACCGATAGCGCCGGCAACCAGAAAGGCGATGGGCAGGGCGATCAGGAGCGAAAGCTCCGATAGTGCCGGCGCAAGCGAGCGCACCACACCCTGCACGACGAAGGTGGTGTACGCGCCGATCATGATCATTTCGCCGTGCGCCATGTTGATCACACCCATCACGCCGAACGTGATGGCGAGACCCATGGCGGCGAGCAAAAGTACCGAACCGAGAGAGAGACCGTGCCAGATGTTCTGAGCGCGCTGCCAGCGCGCCAGCGTCCGATCAATGGCCGCTACGGCGTCGTCGCGACGCAGCTCCAGGTCGGAGCCTTCCTCAGCAAACATGGACATGAGGACCCGACGGGCGCGGCTGGTCCCCGCCTCGGCCAGTACCCCAACCGCTTCGATCCTGGCCTCCTCGACCTGTCCCGGATCGGTAGCGATGGTAGCTGCACGGGCCAGCTCGAGCGCGTTGCGAACCCGAGTCACTTCTTCAACTGCCAGTGCGCGTTCGATCGTCTCGAGGAGAAAAGCGTCGGGCGAGTCGATGAACTGCCGCGCCGACGCCAGGCGCACGCCCGGATCTTCGTGCTCCAAGGATAGTGAGGCAATGGCGGCACTAAGCGCTCGCCGGATGCGGTTGCTGACCCGGATCAGGGTGACTTCGCTGACAGCCAGAGACTCACCGAGGGTGCCGAGCGCCGGGTCGCTGAACAGCACGTCCCCGCCGACCCGACTTGCCACCAGAATCGCGCCGTCCGCGTCGCGTCGATAAAGGCGGCCGTCGCGAAGTGCCACGAGCACCTCGAGAGCCAACGGGGAACCACTCGCGGCGACATCCGTAACGGCCTGCTCCACCACCCGCAGGTTGCGCTCACCAAGCTGCTGCAGAAGCGCCGGCTCGAGCCGCTCATCCTCAGGTACCGCAGCCGCGGCCGCGGTACCGAGAGCGAGCGTCAGGATGAGAGCGAGACTGGTGCTCAGGATCCGCGGCAGCCGCCGCCGATCACTGACTGCCGCCACAGGTCTGAGTCTCGGTATTGAAGTTGCCGCAAGAGATAGGCGGACGCCAGTCGGCGATGATGTTGCGCGAGCCCGGCAGGTACCTGGACCAGGCTTCGCCCGGGATGAGCTCCTCGGACTGGTCGACGATGAAGAACTGGCCGTCTTCCTGGATCTCGCCGATCAACACCGGTTTGGTGATGTGATGATTCGGAAGCATCTCTGCCATGCCGCCGGAAAGGTTCGGTACCTGAATGCCGATAAGGGTGTCGATTACCGTGTCGACGTCGGTCGTCCCGGCCTCTTCCACGGCGGCCACCCACATGTTGAAACCGATGTAGTGCGCCTCCATAGGATCGTTGGCCGTCCGCTGCGGATTCCCGGTGAATTCATGCCAGCGCTCCAGGAAGGCGCGATTGGCCTCGGTTTCCAGCGACTGGAAATAGTTCCAAGC
>SLQW01000026.1 GCA_007131295.1 Pseudomonadales bacterium
CCCCGATGGCGGAACCCCGATGGCGGAACCCCGATGGCGGAACCCGTTCGCACATAGCAACTTAACGGCTTTTCCCGCCAGTTAGCTGCACATAAGGATTCCGCCTCATTCCCCGCCCCTTGGCACCGCCCTAGTATCCGAGGTCAAGCAAACAGCACCACATCGTTCTTGGCGAGGTCCACGATGAATCAAACAGCTGCACAGCAGGATGTGCTCGACCCGAAAGCGCAACGCGCGTCGCCGCGTGCATTCGCCAGCCGATCCGCAGGACTCTGCCTCGCCGTCGCGCTGCTGGTCGGCTGCGGCGGCGGGGGCGGCATCAGCGGTGACTGGGGCGGCGACGGCTGCATCTACCAGAAGATGACCTTCCAGCGCGGCGGGAAGGTGCTCGTCACGCCGGTGCTGTTCGGCATGGAGCTGCCGACCAGCGAGGCCCGCTACGAGGTCAACGGGGACAGGGTGACGATCTCGACACCCGAAGACGGTCGCGCGGTGACGTTCACGCGCGAAGGCAACACTCTGCGTGGCGGCGGACTGATCGGCAACTGCGTCAAGCTCTGAGCCCCAATCCAGGCATTCGTAACGCGTCACCTGGAACGAACTGCTCACCACAGCCCCCAGCCGCTCGTGGAGCGCAGCGATGGCTTGACGACGGTGTACGTCCGCTCCGGCTTAGGACTTAGAAGTGCGTTTTCGGGCCGAAAATCGCGGCTCTAAGGTTCCGAAATGCTCGGTTTAAGCCTTCGCGGCACCGGAAAACAGTGGGTTAGCTTAGTCTGACCCCGGTCGTGTTCAGTCGGCCGAGGGGGCCTGCTGCAGGCGCTTGATCAAGCGCTCGAACTGCTGCCCCGCGAGCGAAACCGAGTCGAGGAGCTTGTCGTCGAGCTCGTCTTCCATGACTTCCGCATCGTCCAGCCGACCTGCATCGCCGTAGCCGAGGCGGCTGACGGTGTTGCGCAGGCGATCGGCGAGGAACAGGGCCAGCGCCTTGTAGAAGCGGTGGCCGAAGCCGTCGTTGGCGTGCAGGCGCGCCTCGAGCGCGGCACGTGGCAGCTCGAGCACGGTGGCTGACCCTTCGGTACGCACTGTCGCCGATGGCGGCGCGCTGTCGACGAAGGAGATTTCGCCAACGATCTCGCCGACACCCAGCTCGGCCACGGTCCCGATTTTTGCCACATCGACCCGCAGGCGGCCGTCGAGTACGAAATAGATCATCTCCACCGGCTCGCCCTCGCGAATCAGTACCACGCCGTCGCTCAGGCGGCGCTTGTGTCCGGTCTCGGCGATCCAGTCGATGTCGCGATCATCGAGCTGGCCGAGGACGTAGAGCACTTTGCGCATCGGTCGACTCTCCCTTTACTGAGCCCGTTCAGAGCATCTGGCGGGCGGCGATCGCCGCGAAAACGCCCTCGCGCGCGAGCAGTTCATCGAAGCTGCCACGCTCAACCAGGCGCCCGCCGTCGAGTACGAGAATCACGTCCGCATCACGCACGGTGCTCAGCCTGTGCGCAATCAGGATACGGGTGATACCAAGGGCCGCGAGCGACCGCGACACGAGCGCCTGCGCCTCGTTGTCGAGCGCGCTGGTGGCTTCATCGAGAAACAGCAGCCGCGGCTTCCGCGCCAATGCCCGCGCAATGGCGAGGCGCTGGCGCTGTCCGCCCGAGAGTGTGGTCGCACCATCCTGAAGGACCGTGTGCATGCCCATCGGCATGGCACGAATGTCCGCTTCCAGGCCGGCACCCGCCGCCGCCTCCCAGGCATCCTCGATGGTGCCGTGACTGTCACCGAGGATGACCTCGTGCAGCGCGCCTCCCGGCAGGCTTCCGGCCTGCAGCACGACACCGAGCTGGCGTCGAACAGCGGCCCTGTCGAGCGTGCTGAATGCCTGACCGTCATAGCGGATTTCACCCGCCTCGGGCTCCTCGAGACCCATCATCAGGCGCATGGCGGTGGACTTGCCGCTGCCCGAAGGGCCGACGATCGCGACGAAGCTGCCCGCTTCGACCTCGAACGACACCCGGTCCAGAATGAGCGGACCGTCATCCTCGTAGCGGAACGATACGTTGTTGAACGCCAACTGCCCGCGCAGCGGGCCGGGGTCGAGCCGGCCGCGACGTGATTCCGCAGCTTCGGCGAGCAGGGGGCGGGCGCGCTCGAGCGGCGGAATGGCGCCGAGGCCGGCGCTCAAGGCCTCGATGCCGGACCTTGCGCCACTCAGGAACTGACCGAACGCTGCGCTGAAGGCGACGAAGGTTCCGGCAGTCACACCGGCAGAAGCTGTCATGCCGGGCAGTGCCGACGTGATCGAGCCGCCGAAGAGCTGCAGATGCTCGGCAATGAGCACGAACCCGATGATGATGATGGCGGTCGTCAGCGGAGCGAAAGCGGCCTGGAACACCAGCAGATGGTTCGCGACCCGACCGGACGCTATGAAATGGCGCTTCTGCTCGGCGAACAGACGCGCCCAGGTTCCGAAAGCGCGCCCTTCGGCGTGTGCCACCCGCAGCTTGCCCATGCCCACGAGCATCTGTGTGTTGAAGCCCTGTACCCGCCCGCGCGTTTCTGCCTGCAGGCGTTCGTGGCCGAGCTGACGACTGACCAGGCTGATGACGACGACAGCGTAGAGTACGACCAGCAGTATCGCGACGAGGGCGATTTCCCAGCTGTAGAAGAACAGCACCACCAGGCTGGTGCTGGCAAAGAGCATGGCCATCACGGCGCTGAGCGCGGCACCGGAGAGCTGCTCGCGTACCCGCTGCATGCCCAACAGCCGATCTGCCAAGTCCCCGGTGGAGTAGCGTTTGAGGAACGCGAGCGGCAGCCTCAGCACGCGGTCGAACAGCGCCGACTGAACCCTGACATCGAGACGCGCCTCCAACCGCAGCCGGGCAAAGCCGCTCACCAGGCTAAACGCCACACCACCGATGCCGACCCCGAGCAACAGCAGCGCCAGTGTGAGCAGCTGTCCGCGTTCACCTGCCGGCAGCACCTGGTCAACCAGAATGCCGGTCACCACCGGCACCAGCACCGCGAGCAGCGCGCCCACGAGACCGTAGGCCGCGATGCGCGTCAGATCGCCGCGGGCCCCCTGGCCGGCGAACTGGATCAAATTCCAAAGCCCCTGCGGCTCTTCGGGGAGGCAGGGGTAGACCATGAGCGCGTCCGGCTGCAGCGACGCCGCGCGCTCGGCATCGACGACGTCGCCCAAACCAGCTTCCGGATCGAACCAGCGGTACCCGCGGCGCTCCCACAACAGTGCGACGGGACGACCTTCCGTACACCAGGCCAGCAGCGGGCCATGATCAGCCCGCCACCACGCACCCCGCAGCAGGACGCGTCGGCCACGCAGATCCGACGCTGCAAGCAGGGCACGGGCCCGCTCCCGCGTGGACCCGGAACCGGAGTGGGCTGGGGCGACGACTTCGGCACCCACGGCGTCCGCGACGGCCGTGAGGCAAGCCAGCAGCGGATCGGACGTAACGCTGCTGTGCACGACGGGCCCGCGGTCAAGGGCGCCGGCCAGAGCCCGCACGCCGCGCTGCTCCAGCTCCCGGGCCAGGGCGCGCCGTCGCCCGGCCGATGCTTCGGCATCGACGCCATAGGCCTCGAACCGTTGTGCAAGCAACGCCTGCAGCTGCTCGGGTGCGGCCGTCTGCGCTTCGGCCGAGGGTGTCTGCGTCAGGGCATCACGCAGGCGCTCCAACCAGGACTCACACTCCTCGGCGTCGAGTTCATGGGCGACCAGCACGCTGTCCTGGCCGCCCACGGCTAGCAGCGCAAAGTCCGTGGCCTGCGGCAGCGCCGAGAACGACTCTCCCGCTTCGAGGCGCAGCACGAACAAACGCCGGCCAGCCGGTAGCCCAGCATCCAGTCGCACTGCAAAGAGATCCACGAATCCGGCTTCGACCGACCAGTCACCTGTCGAGCCGTTGAGCAGAACCGGGCGGCGCGCATCGAGCTCGACGCGACCATTCTGCGGGTTGATCTGATACCTGTCCGTCATTGCGCCGCCACCAGAGCCGCGTAACGTCCATCCGCCGCCAGCAGCTCTTCGTGGGTGCCCCGCTCCAGTACGCTGCCCGCATCGAGCACGATGATCTCGTCCGCATCACGGACAGTGGACAGACGGTGGGCGATGATCAGGCAGGTGCTGCCGCGGCGACGCAGGTTCTCATCGATGGTCTTCTCGGTCGCGGGATCGAGCGCAGACGTCGCCTCATCGAGAATGAGGAATGGTGGGTCGAGTACCAGCGCGCGGGCGAGCTCGAGGCGCTGGCGCTGCCCGCCGCTGAAGTTCGCTCCACCCTCGGCGACCCGAGCTTCGAGGTAACCCGGCCGTTTGGCGATTTCTTCGAGCATGCAGGCGTCTTCGAGCGCACGTTCGATCACGGTATTGCTCACGTCCGCATCCCAGAGCGTGAGGTTGTCCCGTACCGTACCCTCGAACAGGAACACATCCTGATCCACATGGGCGAGGCGCGTGGCCATCTCTTCGGGCGGAACGGAATCGATGGGCACACCATCGATGCGAATCACCCCGGACCAGGGCCGAAACAGCCCCGCGATGAGCCGTCCGACGGTGGACTTGCCGCTGCCCGAGCCACCGACCAGGGCGATGCGCGATCCAGGAGGCATCACCAGCGACAGCTCTTTGATCAGGGGCGCATCCAGCGGGGCGTGACCGAAAGTGACGCTCTCCAGCGTCACGGCACCACGGGGCTCGGGCAGTTCTACCAGCGGGGCGTCCGGGGCGCTCTCGGTCGGGTAGTTCGCCGCGTCTTCGAGCCGGCCGAGGTCGGCCCGTATCGCCTGAATGTCGCTGGCGAGACCAACAAGCCCCTCGATGGGCTGGATGAAGCGCGCCATGAGCGCCTGGATTGCGATCAGGGAGCCGATGGTCAGCGCCCCTTCCATGACCCGCAGGCCACCGATGCCGAGGATGGCCACGGTGGTCAACGCACCCATCAATCCGGGCGCGGCCATGAGCAGGGCCGAGGCGACGCCGAGGGCCTGCCGGGATGCGAGCGTCTGCACCTGATGGCCGCTGAAGCGATTGAAGGCGTCGTTCTCGCCACCCCCGCTCTTCAGCGTCTCCAGCGACCGGATGCTGCCGGACGCCGCGGCGAGCAGCTTGCCCTGATCCTGCCGCAACTTGCGCGTCGCGATTTCCCGCGGCGTGCGCAGGGCTCTGACAGCGACCACGTTGCCCAGCGCCAGCAATGCCCCGATCGCCGCCAGCACAGGATCGAAGACCGCCATCACGGCGCCGAAGAACAGTACGGAAATCAGATTGAACGCGTTCGACGCAAGCATCCCCGAAAGCAGCTGACTGATGCGCTCCGCCGCGCCCACCCGATTGACCAGGTCGCCCACGCTGCGCTGCAGAAAGAAGTTCATGGGCAGCGACAGGATGCGGTACATGTAGTGTCCGGCAATGGACAGGGCCAGCTTGCCCTCCAGACGCAACAGGTGATGCTGCTGCAATGCCGTGATCGCGGCGTTCACCGCGCCCGTTGCCAGCACGGCGAGCACCACGAGCGCGGCCCAGTCGTCACGCCCCGGTATCAGCACGTCATCAATGAATACCCGCGTGAGGCCAGGCAGGATCACGCCCGGAATCACGAGAAACAGGCTCAGCGTCGCCACGAGCGCCACCGCCGCGCGGTTCGGCCGCAGGTAGCCGATGAGATGCGCCCAGCGCTGCGGAGGCTGTCCGCCGCGCTCGAATTCATCACCCGGCTCGAAGGCAAGTACGACGCCGGTGAAGGCCTCGTCGAGTTCCTCCGCTGTGACGGTACGGGGACCACTTGCGGGGTCGTTGATGAAAACGCGCTCTCCGCGCCTTCCCTCGTAGACTACGAAGTGGTTGAAGTTCCAATGGATGATGGACGGAACCGGCAGGGCTTCGAGCCCTTCGGGTGACTTGCGGAAGCCTTTCGCGACCATGCCGAAGCGGCGCGCCACCCGGAGCAGATTCGCGGCGTTCGTGCCGTCGCGCGAGACGCCGGCAAGGCGACGGATGTCTTCCAGCGGCGCCCAGAGGCCATGGTAGGCCAGCACCATACCCAGGCAGGCCGCGCCACATTCCACCTGCTCCATCTGCAGGATCGATGGTGCTCTGGCTCGCCTGCGGCTTCCGGCTCTGACGCGCCCGGCGCTCGTCACCCGCCCACCCCGAGGCGCGCGCGTACGAAGGGGATGATCAGGTCTACAGGGCGACGTTCGCGGACGATGATCTCTGCATCCACCGTACTGCCTGCGGTCACGGCAAGCACAGGTCCGGAGCCCGACGTCCAGGCGTATCCGCTGGGCGTGTTCGCTCGCATCAGGCCGACATGAGCCTCATAGCTGGCGCCACCGCCTGTGAGCGCCTCCGCGAGTACCTGATTGGCGACCCGCGTCTGCACCGCATCCGGCGAGACCGGAAAGGTCGAGACTGCGACCACCGTTCCACGCAGGCTGCCGTACTCCTCCCGCCGGACAGCATGCGGACTGACGCGCACGTCCATCACCTCGTGCACCTTCTTGCCAAACTGGTAGGGCACGTAGACCACTGCGGTGAGCTCGCCGTCGGCGGGCGCGATACCCACCACGGCCTGCCCCGCCGACACCCGGTTCCCGCGTTGCGCAGCGAGCTCGACCACCTGCCCCGCAACTGGTGCAAGGACCTGCCCTTCCACCGCGTCTTCCACCTCGAGCAAGGTGATGGCGCGCTTGCGGTTCTCGAGTTCCTGGCGCGTCAGGTCGACCTGCCGCTCGACGTCGAGGACCACTTCGAGGCCCACCGCCTCCGTCTGCTGCAGTTCGGCGCGCGCCATGGCGATTTCGCGCTGCCGCGCCCCCATCTCGTCGATGACCGACGCGATCTCCTCGAGCGCCACCACACCCCCGGTGTGCGGCTCGAGACCAGCGAGCTTGTCCTGCAGGTAGGCAATGCGCTCCAGCGCGACCTGCTGGATCACATCGAAGGCCGCTCTCCGCTCCTCTAAGTTGTTTTCCCACGCCTCGCGCTCGCGGGCGGCATCAGCCTCCTGACGGGCGAGCATGGCTGCGATTTCTTCCAGGGCATCACGCGCGTTGATCAATCGCCTGGCGTGATCCGGACGGTCGACGCGTGCGAGAACGTCGCCCTCCTCCACGTAATCGCCCACTGCAACGCTGAGCTCGGTCAGACGCCCGGCGCCGAAGGCGACCGCATGCATCACCGCACCCTCGGCAGGGATCAGCAGACCGCGCGCTTCGACGATCGTCAGGCTGCGTCCGAGAAACCCCCAGAGCACCACGCCCACGAGCAACAGACCGATCGCGGCTGTCGCGATCCAGCCGCGAGGTGTCGTGATCGTCAGCAGCTGATCGAGCTGATCCGGTGTAGACAGGCGCTCGAGCGATGACGATCTGAAGACCTGCCGATCGGCACTCATGACTTGAAATTCTCTCCCCCGGCAGAGCACTTCGTCGTCGACGTCTCGAAGCAAGCTTAGCAGTCCTGCGGCAGTTTCCTCACCCAGTCAACAACGCCGCAGGACGTCCATGCCGCAGACCGAACGTCCTCGCCAGGCGGGAGCGCTCGAGCCGTCAATTTTGTCGGAGCGATGCGATCCCAGCACCCCCAGAGTCTCGTTAGCCGAGCCAGGAACTACGGCTCA
>SLQW01000030.1 GCA_007131295.1 Pseudomonadales bacterium
GGGTTCCGCCATCGGGGTTCCGCCATCGGGGTTCCGCCATCGGGGATCCGCCTCCGGGGATCCGCCTCCGGGGATCCGCCTCCGGGGGCGGGGCACGTTCGGGGGGGCACGTTCGGTGGGCCCTCCTTCGGGGTCCGTCGAGCTTCGGAATGCGTTTTCAGCCCGAAAATGGGCATGCTAAGGTCGTGGAAAATGCGTTCCAGGCCTCCGTGGCGTTGTATTTCAACGCCTTACGTCAGGCTGCCCCCGGGATGCGGACGTTGGGAGGGTGGGGTTCGATGGTCCGTCGTGCTCATCAGCCGCTGATCTGCTGCAACAACTGGGGTCAGACCAGCCTAACTTGTTGTTCTGCCGTGGCTGGCAAGCTTAAAAAGCCGGGAATCGGAGCTTAGAAGGACCATTTCGGTATCGACAAGGAGCGTTTAAGCAGAGCGCGTGGAGGTTGATACGGCTTAGCGATGCGTTTTTCGCGTCGAAATGGCCGGGCTAAGGTCCCCGTTATGGCTTTTTAGGTCTCCGCAACGCGGACTTTCATAGGGTTAGGGTGGTCTGACCCCGAACGCTGCCCAAGGAGCGATCAATGAAGATACCGATGCTGCTGGCCATGGTCGTCCTGTGGTTTTGGGTTGGATCGGCGGCGGCTCAGAGCCTGGAGGGGTTCGAGGGCGCCTTCCCGGATACGATGCAGGCGTCCTACAACGTTCAGGTGGAGATGCGCGATGGCGTTCACCTCTCCACCGACATCTACCTGCCGGAACCGGAGGGACAGTTTCCCACGCTTCTGGTTCGCGACATGTACTCCAACGGTTCGAATGCGGTGCGGCAGCGCTACGCTCGTTTCGCAACGGCGAACGGCTACGCTTTCGTTTTCCAATCGGTTCGCGGACGTTACGACTCGGAAGGCAAGTGGTACCCGTACTTCCAGGAGATCAACGACGGTGACGACACGCTCACGTGGATTGCGGAGCAGCCGTGGTCCAACGCGCGTGTGGGCATGTTCGGCTCCTCCTATCTCGGTTCCGTACAGTGGCTGGCGGCGCTGAGCGGCAATCCAGCTCTGCAGGCTATCGCCCCGGCCGTCAGCCCAGGCAATTATTATCGGGATGTCGCCTACCCTGGCGGCGCGTTCTCTCTGCTGTCGAGAGCACGCTGGGGCATCGGCCTGTCTGGCAGCCGCACGAACATGACCTACCCCATCGACTGGGTGTCCGCAGTCGACCATCTGCCCATCGAGACGCTCGCGAGTAGTGTCGGTTTCGACGTTCCGCACTTTCAGGATTGGCTGGATCACCCGTCTTACGATGACTACTGGAAACCGCTGAATCTCGAGGCGCGAGCGCCGGAAATGTCTGTTCCTGCTCTGAACATCGGCGGGTGGTACGACGTTTTTCTGCGTAGCACCATCGGCAGCTACCAGACGATGCGCGAGGAGGCTGCAACGCCAGAAGCGCGCGATGGTCAGCGGTTGCTTGTCGGACCCTGGACGCATGGCTGGAACCAGGGCACGACGATCGGGGACTTGGATTTCGGGGAAGATTCTCTGATTGCCGTTGAGCCGCTGCTGCTCGAGTGGTTCGACTATTGGCTCAAGGACGGTCCGCCGCCGCAAACCGCTCCCATTCGTATCTTTGTCATGGGTGAGAATGTCTGGCGCGATGAATCACAGTGGCCTCTTGCGGACACCCGTTACACGCCATTCTATCTGCACTCGGACGGAGCGCTTTCGGAAACGCTGCCGCCTGCTGATGCGGATCCCGCCGCATACAGCTATGACCCGGCGGATCCGGTTCCGACGCTGGGTGGAAACATCATGGACCCGAGTTTGCGTGGTCCTCATGAGCAGAGCCCACTCGACGATCGGCCAGACGTCCTGCGGTTCACGACGGAGCCTTTTGATCATCCCACCGAAATCACAGGGCCAATTCGCGCAGAGATCTACGCCGCAAGCAGTGCGCCGGATACCGATTTCATGGCCAAGCTTGTGGTGCTCCGGCCGGATGGAACATCTTTCAACCTGGTCGACGGCGTGATCCGGGCGCGCTACCGGGAAGGATTCGAGACGGCCAAGCTCATCGAGCCGGGCGAGGTCTACCGCTACGAGATCGATCTCTGGGCGACGAGTTACCGCGTCGCGCCAGGCGAGCGCTTACGCATCGACATCACCAGCAGTAATTTCCCGCGCCTGGCCCGGAACCTCAACACCGGTGCCGAGTTTGCGCGGACCAGCGAGTTCGATGTTGCGCGCCAGGAGATTTACGCGAGTGCGGAACATCCATCACGCGTCATTCTTCCGATTATCCCGCGAGATGGCGCTACCAGCAGGCCTCGGGAAGCCGCGTCGTTCCACGGTGAGCCGCTTTAGCAATCGGTCCAGAGCATTGGGTGCGTCGCGCTTCAGCACTGCGCGCGACGCACCCAATCCCTACAAAACCCCTGCTTCCGTCTTCATAACTCGATTTTTTCGCCGCCCGATTTGCGCAGCATCAAGCCGTCGTCACCACCGATATGTGTGCCAGTGGTACAGAACCTGGTATTCACCCCGATATTGAAAAACCCGGTGGTAGGCTGAAAATCAAACGACAAACCTCCAGCCACCGCCTCCAGAGCCTCGTCGCTCAATTCTTCGTCTGGCGGGGCTGCCATCATCTGCTGCACGTCTGCCTCAGAGAACTGATGACCGTGCTTCTCGCCTACGGCAACGAGTTTGGCGGGAAGTTGTGCGTCGGTGACCACCTGAAGCTCTGCCTGCAGCGACGTGTCCGCCTGAATTTTCTCGAAAAGTTCTGCGACCGCTTGTTGAGACATGGCGCCCTCCTCGTCCAGCTAGCGCTCGAAAGCCCAATCCGAAATTACCTTGCTGCGAAGGACACTGTCAAATTCCGTTGGATGAGCTGTTTGAGTGGCGCGACCGCTGGCCGCGCGCAACAATCCTCGGGACCTGCGGTGGTCGCTGAATCGGCGGCATTCGCTGCAGGAACGTCGACCGCACTCGGGCCGGTCTGGCGATTCAGGCCTCAGCTTCGCGGCTTTTCAATCGGTCTGGTCGGTCTGATCCCAAAGTCGCTACCGCGAGTGCGGAAGCGCGGCTGCCGTGGCGGGAGAGCGTGGTGAATTCTTCGAGCTCGAGGCCCGCGGCACGGATCTGTGCTTTGAAGTCCTGCTCGTAGGTCACCCGGCCGAAGTCGATGCTCGTGACGCGTTTCAGCAGCGGCTTGATCACTTCCATGACGCGCGAGGGCTTCTGCTGAATCGTCTGGGTGAAATAGATACGTCCGCCTGGGCGCAGCAGCGTGCAGCAGTGGCGCAGTGCACGCTCGGGCTCTGGCAGGAGCATGAAGCTCGCCGAAAAGTAGACAGCGTCGTACGGCCCGTCGCGGTGATCGTAGACTGACTCCTGCAGGACTCGAACCCGATCCTGCACGCCGGAGCGCGCAAGTTCCCGGCGGGCACGCTCGATGTAGTCGGCGTCGATGTCGATCCCGGTAACCGCCAGGCGCTTCGACGCCACCAGTTCTGCATTCGCGAGCAATGCGCCCGCCGTGCCGATCCCGACGTCGAGCAGCGCCGCGCCCTCGGGGAGGCGGCCCAGCACCTCCGCGTACCACTTGGCTGTCAGTCCGAGGATAAGCTTGTCGTAGATGACGCTGCGAATCACGCCTCGATTCCCGATGCGACCCCGCCGGCGCTGCAAAGCCTGCGCGCGCCTTTCATGCATGTGCCTTCGTTTGAGCGGATCATTGCGCAGCGGGCAGCGCAACGAGGCGTTCGGCGACTTCGGTGAGGCTGCCGCCGCTCACGTCCGGTGGAGTGAAGATGTCGCCGTAGGCACCTTCGAGTCGCGCGCACCAGCCGGCGAGGCAGCCTGCGCGTTTGGCGCCATGGCAGTCCCAGGCATGGACCGCGACCAGGGCGAGCCGTTCTCGAGGGATCCCGAACGCTTCGGCGGTGGCGTGGTACACGGCGGGCGCGGGTTTCCATGTGCCCACCTCCTGGGCCGTCACTACGCGCTCGACGTGGTAGAACACACCAGCCTGCTGCAGGAATTGGGCGGTCGTATTCGGATGGCCTACCGTCAGGCAACCGATCTGCACCTCCGCCGCAGCGAGCGTGCGCATGGCCGGAGCGACATCGGGATACGGGGGCAGCGTCGCGCACGCGTCGAGCACGTGATCGATCTGTTCCTCGGTCACGCGCTGGCCGCTTTCCGTACGCAGCGCCTGGCGCGCCGCCGGATAAAACTCGCCGAAGTCCCCACTGAGCGCGAGCGCCATGCAATCGCGCTGGAAGCGCAGGAACCATGGCTGCACCAGCTCCGGGCTAAGGCCGATGTCCTTGAAGCGGTCTCGCAGCGGCTGCAGATCGAGCAGTGTTTCGAGAACGTCGAAGGCGACAGCGAGCGGACGAGTCGTCATGGCAACTG
The DNA here is from genome assembly GCA_007131295.1 of Pseudomonadales bacterium. Taxonomy (GTDB): domain Bacteria; phylum Pseudomonadota; class Gammaproteobacteria; order Pseudomonadales; family Azotimanducaceae; genus SLTB01. The sequence goes on from SLQW01000030.1 coordinate 4,421, forward strand.
TCTCCGATGGCCGAGATGGCCCAGCCTACGCATCGTGCGCCCGACGCGCGAACGGGAGGCGATCCAGCCCCGGGGAGCGCCCGACCGGAGGCCCGAGGGCCGTACGATGTAACCGGACATGTATGCGGACATTTCCTGGCATTAGAATGACCTCGCCATCGAACTCGCCCAGGCCTCGGCTGCTTTTCGCAACCGCCTGCCCGACCAGATCGTCAGGCGCGACGCGTGGTTGCTGCGCTCATGGACCGTGGCGTCATCGTCTCGCAGACAACCAGGACGCCGCTGCGCCTCGCCTTCCCGGCGGTACTCGCCCACGAGTGGATGCCGGGGCTGTTCCCGCCATTGCCGGAGTGAGGCAGCGCAGGCAACGTCAGGAGCGGAACGACGCCACTGCCCGTGCCGGACTCACGACGGCGACGCGATGACGCCCCTGCAGCGGACGAAAGTGCCGCGCGTTGCCGGTAACGAGCGCATCGGCTTGCGCGCAAGCAGCGATCTCGAGAAAGGGCAGGTCGTCCGGGTCCGGCAATTCCAGATCGAGCGGAACGGCCGTCACGTGTTCCGCCAGAGATGCCAGCGCCGCAAGCAACGTCCGTAAGTCGCGCGGATCGAATCCGAACTTCGTGCGCTGGAGTACGCGCCGGTACTCGTCGAGAACGCGGTCGTCCACCAGCAGCGTGAGTTCACCAGCCAGCGTCCAATCGAGGATCCGGGCGGGTGGTCCGTGGGGCGAAAGGAGCGCTGACACGAGGACGTTCGTGTCGACAACGAGCCTCACGACCGTCGGCGTTCAGTTCTGGCCGCGCGAATCTCGCGGTCGACATCCGCGTCGGTGAGCTTGTCGGCACCGCGGTCGGCGGCGTCGCGCCGCATGCGGCTCACGGCACGCACGGCCCGCGCCTGACGGATCAGGGCGAGGGTCTCCTCGATATCGCCGTCATCGACCCCGATGACGACCGCCACCGGCCGGCCGTTGGCGGTGAGTACCAGGTCCTCATCGCGGACCTGATCCTTCAGGATTCCAGGCGTATTGCGCAGGTCGCGCGAAGATAGGTACTTCATGGTCAGCCCTTGCGTAGCCATTAGTGCTACGCTAGCGCTACAAAGGGATGTGGTCAAACGGGACCAGCGGGTAAATGCCTTCCGGCAGCGTTCACATTTCCACGACCGGATAGACCGGATCGCCCCAGAGCGTGTCCGGGTTGTCCATCATGATGCAGATGATGACGGGCACGAGCTGGCCGAGCAGGTTCGTGCAGTCGCGCAACTGCGTGCGATTGACGCTGCTGTTCCAGGCCGCGCCGCCATGCACGAGCTGGTTGCGCAGTGTGTAGAGGCGAGTGAGCGTCACGCTCAGCACCACGGGGGTGTTGCGCCGGCCGAGCGCCCGGAAGGCGGCGCGCTTGCTGACCTCGCAGCGGTGGAAGCCCTCGAGGGACCTTAGCCGGTAATGGCGGCGGGGCCAATCGTCCCGAGTTCGGGCATCCGTTCCTGCGGGGGTGTGATTTTTCCCGCGCGCCGGCGAATCATGGGGGTGAATCGAAACCGGAGCGCTTCCCGTTGACGGCAAGAGCCCTACAGAACGAAACGTTGCGTGCCGACTTCGCGTCGATGATCGCGGCGAACGAGAAGCTGCTGCACAAGGTGGTGCACACGTACTGCTTTCATCCCGAAGATCAGCGCGACCTGATGCAGGACATCGTCGCTGCGCTGTGGCAGGCCTTCCCGCGCTTCGACGGCGAGCGTCGCTTCTCGACCTGGATGTATCGCATCGCCCTGAACGTGGCGATCTCCCGAACGCGCAGGGAGGTGCGCCACCGCCGTCACTGGCAGCCCATGCCCGACGGCGTGGACGACGTTCCCGATGGCGATGCGGCCGATCCGGAGCGCGACGAACAGATCCGCATGTTGCATGGCTTCATCGCCACGCTCGACCCGCTCAACCGCGCCCTGCTTCTGCTCTATCTGGAAGAGAGCAGCAGCCGCGAGATCGCAGAGATCCTGGGCATCAGTGAGAGCAACGTCACCACCCGCATTCACCGACTCAAGCAGCGCGTTCGGGACCACATCGATCCGCAGGAAAAGGACTGAGGATGGCAACGACCATGGACATGAACGAACTCAAGCACGCCTGGCGGATGCTGGAACAGCGCCTGGATCGACAGCATGAGATCAGCGCCGAACTGCTCCGAACGGACCGGCTCAACCGTGCCCGTGGCCAGTTGCGCCCGCTCACCTGGAGGCAATCGTTGCAGGGGGCACTGGGCATCGGGCTGATCGTACTCGGCGTGAGCTGCTGGACGGCCAATCTGCACGTGCCCGGACTGCTCCTCGCGGGCCTGCTGGTGCATGTCATGGGCCTAGCGCATCTGATCTTCGCGGGGCTGACCGTGGTGCTGGTGGCCCGCATCGACTACGGCGATCCGGTGCTGGTGATTCAGAAGCGGCTGGCGCAACTGTTGCGTTTGCAGGGGCTGAACACCTTGGTCTGCGGCTGGAGCTGGTGGGTCCTGTGGCTGCCCGTGGTCGTGGCCTTCATCGGCCTGGGCGGCGCCCCGGCGGATGCCATAACGCCGATGTGGGTCTGGATCAGCCTGGGAGTCGGGGTTATCGGTCTGCTGGGCACCTGGCGGTGGCAATTCCACCGCCTGAGCCAGGTCGAACCTGACGCGAACCGCTGCGACGGCAGCGACGGCATCCGTCGCAGTCAGCAACTGCTGGCGGAAGTGGCGGAGTTCGAGCGCGAGTGAGTGGTGGTAGGCCGTGGGGTCAGACCAGGCTATCTGGTGGATTCGTTGGGGTTGCGACCGTTAAAGCGCCAGACATATCGGCTTAGAGCCGTGAACTGGCCGCCCGAAACGGCCTTCTAAGCGGAGCGCCTTCCATCGGGGCCGAGCTTAGCGCTGCGTTTTTCGCCCGGAAAATGCCCTGCTAAGGCTCGACTCCGGGCACTTTAAGACTCCGAAGCCGAGCTTTTCAGGGACGTAGGTTGGTCTGACCCCGGAGCGCCGAAGCGGAGCCTCAGGCCAGCACATCCAGCCCTTTGCGATCGACGAGACTCAGCAGCTTCAGCGATGGTCCGTTGGGCTTCTTCGTTCCCTGTTCCCACTTCTGCACGGTGTACTTGCTGGTGTTCAGATAGCAC
>SLQW01000041.1 GCA_007131295.1 Pseudomonadales bacterium
ATCGCCGGTGCGCGGATCGCCGGTGCGCGGATCGCCGGTGCGCGGATCGCCGATGCCCGGATCACCGGTGCGCGGATCACCGGTGCGCGCCGCAGAGCACGATGCTCAGGTCATGAGATCGAGAGTGCGCGCCAGGGTGTCGAGGCGCTCGCGGTCGTCGCTACCCAGTGGGCTGAGGCGCAGCGTGGTAATGCCTGCCGCACCGAATGCCGCGATCCGCTCCTTCACTGCGCGGTCGTCTCCCAGCAGGTTCGCAGCCAGGACCATCTCCGTCGGGACCCTGGCCACTGCATCGTCGCGCTTGCCCGCCACCCATAGCGCCTGCACGGCCGCCGCGTCCTCCTGCCAGCCGCCGCGCTTGAACGCGTCGTTGTAGAAGTTGGTGCGGGCTGAACCCATGGCACCGAGGGTGAAGGCCAGCTGACGCTTCAGGGGTTGCGCCAGCGCCTCCGGATCACCGAAACCCACTACGCCGCCCGCCTGCAGATCGAGCTCACTGAGGCTACGCCCGGCAGCTTCGGCGCCACGGCGCAATGCCGCCAGATGCGCTTCTGCACCCTCCGGTGTGAACGACGTGCCGAGCCAGCCATCTGCCACCGCACCCGTAAGCTCGAGAGCCTTTGGCGCCAACGTAGCAAGGTAAATGGGGATATTCGGATTGCCCGGCTGGGACAAGCGCAACGCCTTGCCCTCGCCTCCCGGCAGCGGCAGTTCGTGATGGCGGCCGTGATACTCGAGTTTCTCGCCGGCAAAGGCCAAACGGACGATGTCGATAGTTTCCCGCATACGCTCGAGCGGTGCTGCAAAAGGGCGGCCATGCAGTCCCTCTACGACCTGGGGACCACTGGCGCCGAGCCCGAGCACGAAGCGGTCACCCGACAACGACGCCATGGTCAGTGCCGTCATCGCCGTCATCGCGGGGACCCGGGCCGAGATCTGCATGATGCCCGTGCCCAGTCGTATCCGCTCAGTGCGCGCACCGACCCAGGCCAGCGGCGCGATCGCATCCTGACCCCAGGCCTCTGCCGACCAGACGTCATCGACGCCGAGGCGTTCCGCCTCCTGGACGAAGCGGACCACGTCTTCGAAGCCGCGTTTGCGCCCAGAGTCGGCGGCACCGATAGCGATGGATGTGCGCAGGCGATTACTCATCAACGCGACACTCAGGAACGCTTACCGGGGCGGCGCACGAACAGCACCATGTTGTGATCGACGAGTTCGAACCCATGCTGCTCGACGATGTCCCGCTGCAGTTCTTCCAGCCGTTCGTCATAAAACTCGACCACTTTGCCCGTATCCACGTCCACCATATGGTCATGGTGCTCATCGGAGGCTATTTCGTAGACCGCATGGCCGTCATCGAAATTATGCCGTTCCACGAGTCCTGCCGATTCGAACTGGGTCAACACACGGTACACCGTCGCGAGACCGATGCTTTCATCGGCTTCCATGAGCTTCCGGTAGACATCCTCCGCCGACATATGGCGCGGATCCGCCTGTTCGAGAATCTCGAGGATCTTCAGACGCGGCACCGTGACCTTGAGTCCAGCCCGCTTCAGTTCGTTGTCATCCACAAGCGTCTCCACGGTATCCCGCATACCGGCGCGGGCGGCAGGCGCCGATGGTCGACAGCCCGTACTCGAACGTCAACCACTGCCGCCCGCTGTCGCATCATCGACCTGACTTCGAGAGAGTCGCAACCCGTTGCAACAACGGCCAGCGTTTTCGGCCTAGCATTTTAACCGCATGGCCTGTGTCTGCGGCTACGGCCGCTCGGTTGCCAGCTGAGAAGGGGCATGCTTCGATTGCGCTGCGAGAGGCAGGCACTCGAGCGCCGAACGGCTCGCGGCCTGCCGAACGCGGCGACCCGCTCGTCAGCCACTCGGAGAAATCGCATGACCATCAGCGCTGGCATCGGCATCGGTAACTTCCCGTTCGCAGACGGCCATGGCTTCTGGCGCTGGGTGGACCTGTGCGAGGCCGGAGGAATCGATTCCATCTGGCAGTCGGACCGCCTCGTCGGGAGTGAAGCCAATCTCGAGTGCATGAGCGTGATGGCCGCTTTGGCCGGAGCTACCCGACGCATGAAGTTCGGCATGAACGTCGCATCCCTGGGCCTGAGGGACCCGTTCCTCATGGCGAAACAGTGCGCCACCATCGACGTGCTCTCCGGCGGTCGACTGCTCCCGGCGTTCGGGGTCGGCAGCGCGCTCGGCAGCGACTATTCCGCCCGCGGCGTGACTACGCGCGGCCGCGGTCAGCGCACCGACGAGGGCCTCGAGATCATCTCGCGGCTGTGGCAAGAGGACTCGGTAGACTTTTCCGGTCGCTTCCACACCTACGAGGGAGCATCGATCGCGCCGCGCCCGATCCAGGATCCGATGCCCCTCTGGGTCGGCGGATCGGCCGCGGCCGCCATCGAGCGCAGCGCTCGCTGGGGCACGGGCTGGCAGGCGGGCCTGGATACACCCGAGCAGGTCGCACCGGTCATCGCCGCCATCAAGTCCCGCGCTGCGGAACTGGGGCGGACCATCGACGAGGATCATTTCGGAGCCGGCTTCGGCTTTCGCTTCGGCAGCAGCGACGATCCGGTTTCACGTCGCTACCTCGACGCCTTAGGTGCGCGTCTGGGCAAGGATCCCCTCCCCTTCGTCGCCATCGGCGATGCAGAGGCGATCATCGAGCGTCTGCGCGCGTACCGAGCCGCTGGGGCGCACAAGTTCATCCTCAGACCGATGGCCGCAGATACCGGCGAGATGCTCGAACAAACGCGCCAGCTGATCGACCAGGTCCTGCCAGCAGTGGACGCCATGAACCGTGCCGAAGCTGCCTGACTATCCTCGGTCGGCTTTACCTTCGCAGGCTTTGCGGGCCAGGCGGCTGCCGGTAACAGCGGCATGCCACACCGAACCGCACCAGAATGGTGCGATACATTGTGGCGGAGGTCTGCCGTTGGCGGTTTCAGGGCCTCCAAAGCCGTGTCGCGGCGCTTCCGGGTCCCGTTTATCGCAACCTGGTCCTGGCACAAATACTGCGTATCTCCCGTCAAGGCCCACGCGGGCGCGGCGGAAACTCAACTCATGGGCATCGCGCGAAGAGCGGTGGCGATGAGGACGCAGCTTCTCATCTTCACGGACCTGGACGGAACGCTCCTCGATGAGCGTTATAGCTTCGACGCCGCGCAGGACGCGCTTGCGGAGATTCGAGCTCGCGGCATTCCCCTCATTCTCACCTCCAGCAAGACGCTGGCGGAAATGCGCCTCTTGCGCCGGGCCATGAACCTCGAACATCCGCTGATCTTCGAAAACGGAGCCGGCCTCGCGTTACCCGAGAACTACTTCCGCAGCGGAGCCGAGATCGGTCCGGAAACGCCTCTGCGAGTCGAGCACTTCGGACCCACCTATGCCGAGATCCGCTCCACGCTCAACCGGCTACGCGAACGACGCGGGTTTCCGTTCCGGGGCTTTGGGGACATGTCGGCCAGAGAGGTGGCTGCACTCACGGGTCTCGACGAGATCGCTGCCCAGCGCGCCCGCCAGCGCCACGGCTCAGAGCCGGGCGTATGGGAAGGTTCGGAAGCGATCCGAAGAGACTTTGTGGCCGAACTGGAGCGCGCAGGCCTGCGTGCCGTGAGCGGTGGTCGCTTTCTGCACATCATGCCGCGAGTCGACAAGGCTGAAACCATGCGGGAACTGGTGGGTCGCTTCGCTGCTGCGCAACCGGACGTGCGCTTCCGCATCATCGCTGCGGGTGACAGCCCCAACGATGCCGAAATGCTGCAGCTGGCAGACCTCGCCGTGGTGATCCAGCGACCTGACGCAAGCTGGATGCCCCTGAAACGGCGCGAAGGCGTGATCCGCTCTCCGCTGCCCGGACCAGCCGGCTGGCAGGCATGCATCCACCGGCTGCTGGAGGAGCAGGAGACGCCGTGACAGGCACTCGCCGGGCACCCGGTTCAATGCACTTGAGGGACGCGAACCATGAGCGATTTCTTTCAGAACGGCATCATCACGACCCTGCACCAGCTCTCCCACCGGCCCCTGGAAGATCTTGAAGCCGAATTGATTCAGTTCGCCCGACAGCGTCCCATGGCACTGGTACTGCCGAGCTTGTTCTCGGAGCTCGAGGGACCGGCGCTCGCTCGCATCGTCGATGAACTTATGCATGTCCCCTATCTCAGCCAGATCGTGATCGGGCTCGACCGGGCCGATGAGGAACAGTACCGACATGCAGTGCGCTACTTCGGGCGTCTTCCCCAGCATCACCGCATCCTCTGGAATGAGGGTCCTCGACTCAGAGGCATCGACGCCAGTCTCAATGAACGCGGCCTCGCGCCCATGGAACTCGGTAAGGGTCGCAACGTCTGGTATTGCCTGGGCTACATCCAGGCGTCAGGCATTGCTCAGGCCGTTGCCCTGCACGACTGCGACATTCTGACCTATGACCGCAGCATGCTGGCGCGGCTCATCTATCCGGTAGTCAATCCGCTGTTCAACTACGCGTTCTGCAAGGGCTACTACCCGCGGGTAGCCGGCGGCAAACTCAATGGCCGGGTCTGTCGCCTGCTCGTGACACCTCTGAATCGGGCGCTTAAAAAGGTACTCGGCCACAACCCGTTCCTGGAATATCTCGACAGCTTTCGCTATCCGCTCGCCGGCGAGTTCTCCATGCAGGTCGACGTGCTGAGCGACCTGCGCATTCCCAGCGATTGGGGCCTCGAAATCGGCGTACTCTCCGAGGTTTATCGCAACTACGGCAGCCAGCGGGTCTGCCAGGTGGACGTTGCAGACAACTACGACCACAAACATCAGTCTCTCTCGGAGAGCGACCCTAACGCCGGCCTCGCACGCATGAGCACGGACATCGTCAAGGCCGTGTTCCGCAAGCTCGCTACCACCGGCGAAGTCTTCGACATGGGCACAATCCGCACCATCAAGGCGACTTATTACCGCATGGCGCTGGATTTCGTAGAGAGCTACTACAACGATGCTCTGATCAACGGCCTCACCCTCGACCGCGACAGGGAAGAGCGCGCGGTGGAATTGTTCGCCGCAAACATCCTCACGGCCGGTGAAATCTTCCTCGACAAACCACAGGAAACACCGTTCATACCCAGCTGGAATCGGGTGAGAAGCGCCTTCCCGGACATTTTCGAGCAGCTCCACGCTGCAGTCGATCAGGACTATCGCGAAGCCCGCTCGAGCCTCCGGGTGGTAGCCCAGAACGCAGTCTGATCAGCAAGCATGACGCGCGAGCCAGAGACAGCGGTAGGGAGCAACGTCGATACCCTCGCCGACATCGAAGATCTCTTCGCGGATGCGATCCACCACCCGACCTCGACAACCGAGCCTAGCCAGCTCATCAGCCTCGAGCCGCATTGTGCTCGTGGAGATGTTGATCGCGACAGCGACGGCTTCGTCGCCATCACCGCGGATCAACGACACCCAAGCCTCACCAAGTTGAACGAAGCGTTGCGGCGCGGCAGGCGAAAACGCAGGCAGCATGCGCCGCAGCGCGAGCAGGTGGGTGAGCTCGCCAAAGACCCGGGCCGCCGGCGTACTCGGGTCATCGAGCAGCGCCTCCACTTCCTCGACCTGCCAGCGCATACGGTTGATCGAGCGCGTGCGACCGGAGCCCTCGACACCTGCGAGATCATTCGGCGTAGCCAGCAACGAATGGATATAAAGCGCAGGAATGCCCTGCAGGCTCAAGGCGATGACCTGGCTGCAGAGAAAGCGCTCGACCTGAAGATGGTCTTCGCCTTCGAAGGTGCCTTTGAGCGCATCGAACAGGGAGATGTTGATCTCATAGGGGCGCTGGGTTCCATCGGCAAGCATGCGCATGCTGACGAAGCCACCAAACGTATGAGTCAAATCCACCAGCGCGTCGATGTCGGCATCCGGCACCAGGCCCTCGGCCGGGCGCAGCCCGATGCCGTCGTGAGATGCGGTGAAGTTGAGGAAAGTGCAACCTTCCGGCGGTGGATCGAGCACGCTGCCCCACTGCATCAGGTAACGGCTGCTGCCACGCACGAGGGCGTGCAGGACCAGCGGCGCAAGCGAAAACTGATAGACCATGTGGGCTTCATCGCCGTCGCCGAAGTAGCTGACGTTTTCGCTGTGGGGCACATTGGTTTCAGTGATGAGAACCACAGGGTCTTCGTCGGGATCGCAAAGGAGCTCGGAAACCAGACGCAGCACCTGCACGACGGCATGCGTGTTGGGATGATGGATGCAGCTCGTTCCCACCTCTTTCCAGAGATAGGCTATGGCGTCCAGGCGCAGCAGGCGCGCTCCGGCACGAAGGTAGGAACAGAGCACGCGGACCATTTCCGCGAGCACTCTCGGATGCCTGAAGTCGAGGTCGATCTGATCCTCGCTGAAAGTCGCCCAGACATGGCGAAGACCGCGATAGGTATGAATCGGAACCAGGAGCGGTGTGTTGCGCGGGCGCACGACCCGCGTCAGTTCGGTCTCCGGGGGCAAAGCCAGAAAGAAATCGCGTCCGGGTTCGCGGTCATTGACGAAGTCCATGAACCAGAGACTCTCCCGCGAGACGTGATTGATCACCAGATCCACCATCAGGGCAAAGTCCCGACTGAGCGCGGTCACGTCCGCCCAGGTTCCGAGTTCCGGATCCACGCTGTAGAAATCGATGACCGCGAATCCATCGTCGGAGCTGAAGGGAAAAAACGGCAGCACGTGAACGACGTTCACGAAACCGGCCAGCCGCGCATCGAGAAAGGACTTCAGCGTCACCAGCGGTGCTTCGCCCGCTCGCTCGAGAGAGTTGCCGTAGGTAATGAGCATGACATCGTGCTGCGAGAAGCGCGGTGGCCGCAGGTGCCGACAGTCGCCCGCCGCGCGCACGGCACTACGACATTCGGCGACGGTCTCGAGGATGGTATGCAGGAGATCGGCGCCGGCGTCAGGTCCATAGAGGCGCGCCAACAGGTGCCGGAGCATATGCACACGCCGGGCGAAGTCGACCGGATGGTCGTCGAAATTGGCTTCGTTGCGCATCAAGCGTCTAGTGCAACCGTTCGAACCCGGTACCCGGTCGGGCGATTTGCCAGGGCGGCATCGGCGCCGGCCGCGGCAGTCGCCATGTTGCCACAGACGCCAGGGACTCCGGTACTTCCGGGGGACAGTTCGCGATGACGCAGCTCGACTGGCTGGTGGTGGTCGCCTACCTGACGGGGATGATTCTGCTGGCCGTCGCCATCGCCCGCGGACAGCACGACCGCCGCGATTACTACCTCGCCGGCAACCGCTCAGGTCCCGTCAGCATCGCCCTCTCGACGATGGCAACCCAGTGCTCAACCAACAGCATTCTCGGCGCCCCGGCATTCGTCGCGTTCTCCGTCGGCGGCGGTCTGCTTTGGTTGCAGTACGAACTCGCCGTCCCTCTCGCCATGATCGTCATCATGGCCTTGATCCTGCCGACCCTGCGCCGGCTCCAACTGGTTTCGGTGTACGGCTTCTTGGAGCAGCGTTTCGGGCTCGCCACGCGGTTGGTGCTGTCGGTCGTGTTTCAGCTCGTCCGCGCCTTCGCGACTGGCGTCACGGTGTACGGCATCGGTCTCGTGCTCGCAATCTGTCTCGAAACCGACTTCCTCACCGCCGTGCTGCTGCTTGCCGCCGTCACCATCGTCTACGATGCGATCGGTGGCCTGCGCGCCGTGATCGTGAGCGACGTCATCCAGCTAGCGGTGCTATCCGCGGCGATTCTGCTCGCAATCTGGGTCGCGGTGAGCGCCATCGGCGGTATCGATGCCGTGCTTACTGCCGTACCTGCAGAGCGCCTCACTGGCGTGGATTTCAGCCACACCGGCTGGGGCGACGGTCACGATTACGCCTTCTGGCCCATGCTCATCGGCGGCCTGTTCCTGTACGTCAGCTACTACGGCTGCGATCAAAGTCAGACCCAACGCCTGCTGGCCTCGCGCAGCATTGCCGATGGTAATCGCGCTCTGCTGCTCAACGGCCTGCTGCGCTTTCCACTGGTGCTGAGCTATTGCCTGCTCGGAGTCTGCCTGGCCGCCTATGCGACTGCCGATCCGGGATTCGTCGAACGGCTGCCTCTACGCGAGACCGGGGATGGGGGCTCGGCCCCCAACTACAACCTGGCCGTACCCCAGTTCATCTTCGAGCAGTTTCCGCCCGGCCTGGTCGGCCTGGTGATGGTCGGCCTGTTCGCGGCGGCGATGTCTTCCCTGGACTCTGTACTCAACGCATTGTCGGCCACGACCATGGAGGACATCGTCCGCCGCTTTCGCCGCAAGCCACTGCCGCAACGAAGTGAGTTCATCCTGGCCAAGCTGCTCACGGTCTTCTGGGGCGTGCTCACCATGGGCATGGCGTTCCTCGTCGAGACCATTGCCGACTCGGTCCTCGTCGCTATCAACATGATCGGCTCTCTGATCAACGGCCCGCTTTTGGCCGTGTTCCTGCTCGGACTGCTCACCCGCAGCACGAGACAGTTCGCCGTGCTCACAGGGCTCGCCGCCGGATTCGGTTTGAACCTCTGGCTTTGGGTCGCCCGACCTGACATCTCCTGGCTGTGGTGGAACGTCACGGGCTTCGTGGCCACGGCGGGCATCGCCCTTCTGGTGGCTCCCCTGGGACGCAGCCCCAGGCTGGCCGCGCCGACCTTCGATCGCAGCGGCCTTGCTCGAACCTGGTGGTTAGCCTACCTGGGCCTGTTCGCGTGGGCCGGCGTCATCCTGGGCGTCAGCCTAGGTTTTACCGCGCTGGCAACCGTCCTGTGATCGACTCCGTGACAGCACAGCCGCTTTCGCTATAATTCGCGCGCGCTGGCGCACAGCAGCGGTGCACAGGCCTTCCATACGCACATGCTTCGTGCTCGACGACAAGGCTGACACCATAGGCGGTCGAAACCCCTTCAAGCACTTTTCAAACCTCGAGAGTTTTCGTTAAGTCATTGTATTGCATTGGTTTAACCGGTGAACACATGACGGCTTGGGCGTTTGCCCGCGACCAAGCCAGCGCTACGGCCAAGTTGGCGCAATATTTGATTCATCGAGAGTGTCTAACGCTGCGACGGCACGTTAACGACGACAGGAGCGAGGCTTTTGCCATGAACCAAGACCCTGCTGACCGCAATTCGACCGGAGATGCTCTCGAGCAGCTTCCGATCATAGGGCGCTGGCTGGCTGACAGCTTCGATGCCTGGCTAGGCGTGGCCGACGCACTCAATCTCGGTGGTCTGCGCACAGTCCTGCTGGCTGATCCGAAAGACGATCTCTCCCAACGGATCAAACAGGCGGACCCCTCCTCCCCGTATTCGACCTCTGGCCAGTGGGTCGATACCCGTCAAGCGTCCGAGTCTATGTCCGACAAGGCCGCCTGACGCTCTCCTCCCATGACTGCAACGGCCCGCAGCCTCCTGCGGGCCTTTTTTTTCCGAGCGTCACCGCTATTATCCGCCCAAGCCCTGCAGCCGCCAGGCACCGCGTGATGCCAGCGCCCAGGCTTTTGTCAGAGGGGATTGCATGACTGCTTTCCAACCGGTGTTGCCGGATTCGGCATGCCCCATCGAGCTCGGTGCCCAGATCGAGGCCCATAACCAGGCTTATCTGGCGTTTCCTCGCGCCGACGGTGATGCCCGCGCCATCCTCGGAGCCAAGCTCGCCCACGCTCACTGGCGTGCTCAGACGCTGGAGCTGCTGCTGGCACGCGCAGAGAAGGACGCCGCCGCCAGGCGCCTGGATCCCGTGCGGCTGGTAGGCAATATTGCAAGCCTGAACATCCATCTCGACGACCGCCAACGCAAGCGGGCTGGCCGTATCCTCGAGAACCCCTCCCTGCTCGGCGCTGTGCTCGCCAACCAGGGTATGCGACTTCCCGGCGCCCCGGAACATCATGCGCTCGCTGGTCCGGACATGGACCTGAAGATCAAGGTCAATCGGGCCAGTGCTTGGCCCTTCAGCAAATGGCAGCAGATTTCCGCGTTCTCTGAGTATGCATTCGAAGGCGATATCGTCCGATACCGCGGACTCGAACTGCAGCCCGGCGACATACTCCTTGCCAACGTCAATCTCGACGGCAATTCCGTATACACGTCGCTGAGTGAGCCCAAGGGTTACTGTCCGCATGCCGCCGTTTTCGCCATGCTGCGGGCGGGTGGGAAGCGCTTTCCGGCGGTCGTCGAGACTTACGAAAAGGGTCTGCGTGCGGTGCCGCTCAACGTCTTCCTCAATGCACGCTACGTTGCCTATGCGGAAGTCTATCGGCACCGAGACATCAAGCCCGAACACGCAGAGGAAGTGAGTGCGGCGGCTCACGACGCTATCGCCCAGGCGCGTGGCTACAATTTTTATACCTGTGATCCCGACCCGCTGTACGTCAGCTGCACGAGCCTGGCCCAGGTCGTCTACCAGCGCATCGGCCTGCCGCCCATACCGGCCCTGAGCCGCATTGGCCACCCAGGCATCAGGGAGAACCTAGCGCGGCTCGGCTATCATGAGTACGAGCCCTTCTTCGCTCCTGTGGATTTCCTGCTCAACCCGGACTTCAGCTGCGTCGGTTGGGTGGACAACAACCAGTTTCCGCGGCTTTTGTCTCGGGAGCTGGTGGAAGTGGGGTTCCGCCGACTGTTCGAACGCGGTCAGCTCGAAACGCGGCGGATGCCGCTAATGCATCACGTGAATCACTGGGGCATTCGGCATATGCGCCGGCGCAGCGCGCTCGGAAGGCTGATTTCCATGGTGATGGGCTTCGATCACCTCAGCCTGCCGCGCGGACCCGACCCCATGCTGGCGATCATCGCGCCGGTGGAAGCGGATCTCGGGCGCCACGTGCGGCGTCTGCTGCCCCTGGTCGAGCGATATCTGGATGGACGCCACGCCTTCACGCTCGAGGACATGCTGGCTGACCCGGCCATCGATGCCGCCATCGACCAGACCGTGAGATTGCGTTGGCTGTGACCGGCTGACGCGCTTCGCGAGAAACGATTCGCTGATCTGGGTCAAGGCTTCCGCAGCAGGCGCTGCCTATTCTGCAGGCGTCCCGGGCAGACTGGCCGGCGTCCTGCACGACGGGCAGCGGGTAGGGTGCGCAGGGGTCTGTCCGGGACCCCGCTGAGTCCACCGAACGCAAGACGCCCAGTCCACCATTTCGCGGCTGCGGCTATGCAAGTTAGAGCCGCTTCTCCATGCGCCAATGCAGCGGGATACCGTGCTGCACCAGCGGTCGCACGAGTGTCTCGACGATGACCGCGAAGCCCATTCTTTCGTAGAGACTCACCGCTGGGTTGTCCGCATAGACGTCCAGGTGCAGCCGCTTGAACCCGGCATCGCGGCAGCGTTCGATACAGTTTCCGAGCAGACGCTCACCCACACCACGGCCCCGGGCGGCAGGAACCACCGCGAGGTGCTGCAGGTACCACGCATCGTCCGGAAGCGGCGGCAACACGAAGCGGCCGTGTTCGAACCAGGTTGCGAAGTGCGCGAACTCGACCTCCGTCAACGCTGTCATGGCATGTTCGATCATGGGTCCGGCTGCCTGCGCCTGCTGATCGGCGTCGAAGCCCAGCTCTATCCCCATCAGATCTTCGCCAAGCCAGGCTGCTGTAGCAAACGTATGCGAGAACAGGCTGTCTCGCTGCTGCCAGTGATAGCCGAGGTGCCTGCGGACCAGAGCCATGTCATGGCCATGGAGATAGCCGAAGATATGCGGCTCCGTCGCGTGTATCAATTCCGCCGCGAGCTCCGGGTGAGCCGCCGTTGCAGGCGCGAGCTGCACCGTTTCTGCGTTCACTACCGACATGCCTGCCGCCCCTCCTCGGCCACCATTGCTGCGGACGCTCATCATCGACGGCAGCAACCAGATGTCAAACTGATACTTCCGCCGGCGATTACCAGCTGCGTTTGGCCAAGATGTTACAAGTGGAAGAAGCTCCTGGAGGTTGGCGCTGGCGCGCGCCGACAGGCACCGGGCTCACGCGGGCCGTTCATCCACGTCGACGTTCGCGGAGAGCAGGCACGCTGGGAGTTTCCCTGATCACCACATGAGGTCGTCGGGAATGGGCTTGTCGGCGTAGGGATCTTCTGCGTCCGGCTCAGTGCGCACTTCGTGCAGAGACACGGCACAGTTCGGGTCGAGTTCCTTGAGGCGCAGGAACACCTCCCTGCGCACCACCTCGAAGCGTTCGCCAGTGCGCACGACGCCCATGTGACCGCCGCTCAGGCCGTCGAGCAGCTCCTCGGTGACGTAGATGCGTTTGACCTTCTTGCCGTGGACGAAGTTGTAGGGGATTTCGCCCTTGGAACGCGGCTCCCGGCGGCGGTCGATGATCTGGCCTATCTGTGCCTTCAGGGCGCTGCGCTCTTCGTTCAAGCGACGCTTGCGGGCAGCCTCCTTGTCACGCTCGGATCGCTGCTTCAGCGCTGCTTCGGCTCGAGTACGGCCATCGTTGACAGGCGCCTTGGCCTCACGCCGGGGCTTTGCCTTCCTGGTCTTCCTCTCCTTGCGGGCGCCGGCACGGCGATCACGCTCGGTCTCGGCGAGCTTGCGCTCATCGACCAGGCCCAGCTTGAGCAGCTGGTCGCGCACGGACTGGCTCATTCAGTGACTCCGGATCGAGCGTTCGAGGTCGGGGCTGGCGCCACCTCGGCAAGTGGGTTCACGCGCAGCTGTCAGCAACGTCCAGTAGCCAAAGAGGTTGACAGGATGCGCCTCGAGCACGTCGAGGTCGTTGTGGGCCACAAACTCGTCGAGAGAAAAGTCGGGGCGGAACCCCAGCAGCTGAGACAGCGGCGCCAGGGCGCGCTCGAGACTGCTGATGATCCGGTTGGCGTTGCGGAAATGGTTGACGATGTAGAGTCGCCCACCCGGCTTGCAGACGCGACGCATTTCCGCGATCACTCGCTCCGGTTCCGGCGCCACCGAAAGCACGTACATTGCGACCACGTGGTCGAAACTGGCATCGGAAAACTCCATCGCGCTGGCATCCATTTCCAGCAGCGTCACATCCGGCAACTCAAGATCCTCGACCCGCGTCTGCGCGTGCTGAATCATCTCCGGCGACAGGTCGATACCGGTGACGCGAACACCATCTGGATACTCTGGCAGCGACAAACCAGTCCCGACGCCGACTTCGAGAACGTGCTCCCCGGGCAGAATGGCCATCTGTTCAATGGCAAGCTTGCGCCCATCATGGAAGACTTTGCCGAAGTAGCGGTCGTAGTGACGCGCGTACCTTCGATAGGCAGCCCTCACGCCCTGAACGTCCATCCCTGCTCCTCTACCTAAAGTGGCCGCATTTCTGCCTAAAGTGGCCGCATGCGCAGGCTAACCGACCCATCCGGCAGAGGCCACCTCGACAGCACAGGACATGCCGCAACAACTCGATGCCATGCTCACGATGAGCAGGGCGCATCGAGACGTCGCGGTGTCCTCATGCATGCGTTACGCCCCGCGATTCAGCCGCGGCGAAGGGTCGCCCCACCTGCCTGCCGCGGCCTTTTCAGGCGGATCTCCAAAACATGCCCACTTGCTTCCGCAAGCGCGAGCAGCGTTTCTAGGCGCGGCAGGCGATCGCCGGACTCGAGCCGACTCACTGCTGCCTGCGTCAAACCGGCCCTCAAAGCCAGCTCGCGCTGCGACAGGCGCGCTCGTCTGCGCGCCCGCGAGACCTCCTCGGCGATCAACCCTTCCAGGCTGTCGCCTATCAATGCTTCACTCATGTCTCTCCCTCTCGTTATCGGAATCGAGAGCACTACGCCCGCTGCTGGCGCCAGGACGCCAGACACGCCTGCGTTCGTGCCCATGCACCTTCCTCCACGTCCATGATGGACGCGTTGAAATGGGTAACGCCGAGATCGGCAAGCCGGTCGAGCGTCCCCATCAGCAGTGCTTCGTCGCCAAGCACCGCCAGGTCTGCGGGGCCAGCGACCCCCTCTCTATCCAGCATGGCCCGATAGGAGGGCAGCTGGCCGTACACGGTCAAGGCCTGAGCCACCCGCTCCCGGGCTGCATCGGCATCCGCCACCACCGCGACCGGTAGCGCATGGATCACGTTCGGTGATGGTCGTGCCGCACCGGCCGCGGCACGTTGGAGGCGCGGCAGAATATGCTCGGTCAGCGTACGTTCGCCTACCATCCAGAGGCTCGTCCCGTCGGCGAGTTCGCCCGCGAGTTGCAGCATGGCCGGACCGAGCGCTGCCAGCACCACAGGTGGCGGCTCGGCCCCCGGGACCACCAGCTGCAGGCCGTTCACCGCGTATTCGTCATTGCCGACCACGACACGCTCACCCCGCAGGAGCGGCAAAAGCACCTCGAGGTAGGCACGCATGTGCGCAGCAGGCCGGGCATACGACAATCCCAGCATGTCCTCGATCAGCACCTTGTGACTCAAACCGATACCGAGCGTGAAGCGGTTTCCAGTCATGGCGGCACTGGTGAGAGCCTGCTGAGCCAGAGCCGTGGGGTGCCTGGGATAGGTGGGCGTCACCGCCGTGCCGACCCCTATTCCTGCCACCTGGGATCCGACCCACCCCATCGTGGAGACGGCGTCGAAGGAAAACGTGTTCGCCATCCACAGATCATCGAGCCCTGCAGCCTCGATCGCCTGCGCGCGCTCGACGAATGCAGCGAGCGCTGAGGGCGCCTCGGCACCCGACATCACGCCTATGCGCATGAAGATGCTTACCCATGACTCCCGGTCAGACGCGGATTACGGCAGCGTGAGCGCCCTGGGTCAAGCAAGGCCGGGACAGGCAGAGCCCGAAACACGATTGGCCGCGCACCCTGGTTTGCGGAATAATGCGCGCCGCTTCGCGGTGCGGCTGGTCCAGATCCACCTGCTGCAGTCGATCCAAACGACACGGGCAAGCCCAGGTTCAAAGGGAGTACTTCATGGCGCAGGAAACCATTGCGATTCTCGGTGGCACAGGCGATCTCGGTACCGGCTTGGCCATACGCTGGTCCCGAGCAGGCCACCGCATCATCATCGGCTCCAGAACCCTGGAGAAGGCCGAGGCTGCCGTTGCCGCCCTGGCGGAAATCAGCCCCGACACCCCTGCCGAGGCGATGGAGAATGCGGACGCGGCCAAGGCCGGTGATGTGGTGGTACTGACCGTACCGTTCGCCCATCAGATCTCGACCCTGGAAACGGTGAAACCCCACCTTGCAGGCAAGATCCTGATCGACGTCACGGTCCCGCTCATGCCGCCGAAGGTCGGCACCGTGCAACTGCCAGAAGAGGGCTGCGCCGGCACGCGAGCCCAGAATTTCCTCGGCGACGAAGTCAAGGTGGTCTCCGCGTTCCAGAACATCGCCGCCGATCTGCTGCAGGATCCAGAGCTTAAGATCGAGTGCGATGTTCTGGTCGCCGGCAACAACAAGGAGGCTCGACAGCGCGTGATCGAACTCGCAGCAGAGGCCGGCATGAACGGCTGGCACGCCGGTCCGATCGCCAACTCAGCGGCTGCCGAAGCCCTCACATCGATCCTCATTCAGATCAATCGCCAGGGAAAGATCTCCCATTCGGGTATCAAGATCGTCGGCCAAGACGCCCACTGAAGTCATGCCCGGTCGCCTGGAAATCGTTGCCTTGCCCGGCCTGCCCCAGGTCGGTGCGGGCGACGATCTCGCCGGCATGCTGCTCGAAGCACTAGAACGCGCCGGTCTCCAGCTGATTGCTGGAGACGTGCTGGTCCTGGCGCAGAAGATCGTTTCCAAGGCCGAGGGTCGCCTGGTTCGCCTCGCCGACGTTACGCCGACCCCGGAGGCCGAGCAGCTCGCTGCGGATACCGCCAAGGATCCGCGGCTGGTGCAACTGATTCTCGACGAGTCCGCTGCCGTGGTTCGGCTGCGCAAGGGCAACCCCGGGGTCATCGTCGTCGAGCACCGTCTCGGCTGGATTCACGCCAATGCCGGCATTGATCAGTCCAACGTGAGCGAGGGCGATCCCGGAGATTGGGCCCTGCTGCTGCCCAGAGACCCGAACGCCTCCGCAGCACGCCTGCGCGCAGAGATCCACGAACGCACCGGCGTCTTGGCGGGGATCCTGATCAACGACAGCTTCGGGCGGGCTTGGCGTGTAGGCACCTGCGGCACGGCCATCGGCAGCGCCGGCATCACGGTCGTCGAGGACCTCCGCGGCCAGCCCGACATGTTCGGCCGTACTCTGGAGGTGACGGTGGTCGGGCGCGGAGACGAGATCGCAGCAGCCGCGAGCCTCGTGATGGGCCAGGCGGGAGAAGGGACGCCCGCAGTCCTGCTGCGCGGCCTCGCTGCCGAGGACAGTCCGGCCACGGCTGCGGATCTGATCCGCCCACGGCAGGAAGACCTGTTCCGATGACCGCTCCCCGCCGGCGCATTCTGGCGCTCACCGGCGGCGTCGGCGGGGCCAAGCTTGCGCTCGGTCTTGCGCGGATGCCCGATCCGGGAGCGCTGACTTTTCTGGTCAACACCGGCGACGACTTCGAACACCTCGGACTCAGCATCTGTCCGGATATCGACACGCTGCTCTACACCCTCGCCGACGAGGCGAATCCGGAAACCGGCTGGGGGCGACGCAATGAAAGCTGGCGCTGCCTCGAAGCCCTGGCTGAGATGGGGGCCGACACTTGGTTCAAGCTGGGCGATCGCGATCTCGCCACCCACCTGATCCGCAGTGCAGCGCTCAGGGCCGGCACTCCGCTCACGGCTGTCACGGCACAGCTGGCGCGGGCCCTGAACGTCGAGCACACGATCCTGCCCATGAGCGATAGCCGTATAGCCACGATCATCGACACGCCCCTGGGAGAACTGGCGTTTCAGCACTACTTCGTACGGGAACGCTGCGAACCGAAGGTACTCGGTGTCCGCTTCGAGGGCAGCGCCGCAGCGCGCATGCCGGAGGGCCTGGAGGCGCTGCTGGCGGATCCGGCGCTCGCGGGCATCCTGATCTGTCCCTCGAACCCCTTCGTCAGCATTGATCCCATTCTGGCAGTGCCCGGGTTGCGTGCCGCACTCGCAGCCAGCAATGCCCCCGTGGTAGCCGTCTCACCGATCATTCAGGGTGCGGCGATCAAAGGCCCGACGGCAAAGATGATGGCGGAGATGGACGTACCGCGCGATGCGGTCACCGTGGCCAGGCACTACGGATCCCTGCTCGACGGCTACATCGTCGATACGAGCGATGCCCATCTGGTCGCCGAGGTCGAGGCGCTCGGTATCACGGCTGTCGCCACCCCCACGCTCATGCTAACGTTGCAAGACAAGATTAATTTGGCGCAGGCCGCGTTGGATTTCTTGACGTCCGTCTCCGAATCTACCGCTAGCTGAAACCGGATCCGGCCAGGAGGGTTTTCTCCGCCGTGTGGGCCATCGTGCCGATCAAGCACTTCGAACTCGCCAAGGCGCGGCTCGCGCCGGTGTTGACCCCGGAGCAACGCCGCGACCTGATGCGCGCTATGGCCACGGACGTCCTCGAGAGCCTTGCGGCAACGCGCGGCATCGAGCGCATACTCGTGGTTTCCAGCGAGCCGGAAATCGACGCATTAGCGCATTCGGTAGGCGCTGAAGTGGTGGCCGATGACGGCCAAGGGCTGAATGCTGCCGTGGCGAAAGGCGCGCGCATCGCGGCCGAAGCAGACGCCGATGGTGTTCTCATCGTGCACGGAGACCTGCCGCTGGCGCAGGCGAACGCGTTCGCCGCGATCCTCGCCGCCCATGGCGAGGCACCGGCTGTCACCGTGGTGCCCGATGGCCGCGAGGACGGCAGCAACTGCCTCGCCTGTTCACCACCGCAGGCGATCGACTTCCACTTCGGGCGCGCGAGCTGTTCGGCGCACCTTGCGGCCGCGCGAGCGCGAGGCATCGAGCCGCTGAAACTCGCGCTCCCTGGCCTGGCGCTGGACATTGACTGCGCCGAGGATATTGCTGTGCTGCTGGCGGCCGAGCACGACGGGCGCTCGGTGGCACTGCTCCGCGCCTCCGGTATAGCATCGCGCGTGATTAGGACCACAATGCAGGATTCTGCACCCGTGCAGGTATCCGCAAAGCTTGGGGGAAGTGCATGAAAGCTGACAGTGCTGCCGTCACTGCCGCCGCTCTGCGCGGCACTCGACCGACTGCCGAAGAGGCCATGACGCTCGCATCGGAGGATGATGTCGTCGCCTTGATGACTGTGGCCCGCCAGCTGCGGGATCAGGGTTTCGGTGACGTCGTCACGTACTCGCGCAAGATCTTCATTCCCCTGACGCAGCTTTGCCGCGATGTGTGCCACTACTGCACGTTCGCAACCACACCGCGCCACCTCGAACATGTTTACATGCCCATCGACGAAGTGGTCGAAACCGCTCGCCGGGGTGCCGCTGCCGGATGCCGGGAGGCTCTGTTCACGCTCGGCGAGAAACCCGAGCTGCGTTATCGTGCCGCCCGCGAGGCGCTGGCAGAGATGGGTTATGAGAGCACGGTCGATTATTTGGAGGCCGCCGCCCGCGCAGTGTTCGAGTCCACCGGACTGCTGCCGCACCTGAATCCGGGCAATCTCACACCGGAGGAGTTTCAGCGCCTGCGCGCGGTTTCCGCCTCCATGGGCATCATGCTCGAGTCTGCCGCCGAGCGGCTGACAGAGAAAGGCATGCCCCATTACGGGTCACCCGACAAGATACCCGCGGTACGCCTGCAGACCCTCGACGATGCGGGCATCGCCCGGGTTCCTTTCACCAGCGGCATCCTCATTGGCATCGGCGAAACGCGCGCAGAACGGATCGAGTCGCTACTCGCCATCCGCGACAGCCATGACCGTCATGGCCACATTCAGGAAGTCATCATCCAGAACTTCCGCGCCAAGCCAGGTACGCGCATGGCGAGCGCACCCGAGCCCGACCTCGAAGAGATGCTCTGGACGCTGGCCGTGGCCCGTATCGTTTTCGGTCCCGGAATGAGTCTGCAGGCGCCGCCGAATCTGAGTCCGGGCGTGTTGCCGCGCCTCGTGGACGCCGGCATCAACGACTGGGGAGGTGTGTCTCCGGTGACACCGGATTACGTCAATCCGGAAGCACCCTGGCCCCACCTCGAGCAGCTCGCCCGGGAGACGGAAGGCGCCGGCAAACTTCTCCACGAACGGCTGACGATCTATCCGCGCTACGCCCAGCGCTACGAAACCTGGCTCGCGCCGGAACTGCAGACGGCGGTACTGCGACAGGTGGATGCGGAAGGCCTGCCGCGTACCGACGACTGGACGCCGGGCGCCGACGTCGATCCTCCCGCCGAGGACCTTGCCCGCATCGGGCGCGAGCCGGACCTCGACCGCGTCGACCCGGGAATTCTGGCGATTTTGGACCGTGCGAACGCAGGTGAGCGTCTCGAAGAAAGCGAAATCGTGCGCCTGTTCAGCGCCCGAGGTGAAGCTTTCACCGCAGTGTGCGCCGCGGCAGATCGCCTGCGCCGCCGCGAGAACGGCGATGTAGTCAGCTTTTGCGTCAACCGCAACATCAATTACACGAACGTCTGCTACTTCAAGTGCCAGTTCTGCGCGTTTTCGAAAGGCAAGCTATCGGAGAACCTGCGCGGCCGCCCCTACGATCTCGACCTGGCCGAGATTCAACGGCGCGTTCGCGAGGCATGGGATCGCGGTGCGACCGAAGTCTGCATGCAGGGCGGCATCCATCCCGAGTACACGGGCGATACCTACCTGGCCATCGTCAACGCGGTGAAGCAGGCCTGTCCGGACATCCACGTGCACGCCTTCACACCCCTTGAAATCTGGCAGGGCGCACAGACCCTCGGCATCGACGTCGCAACCTATCTTGGGCGTCTGAAGGATGCAGGCCTCAGCACCCTGCCGGGTACCGCAGCGGAAATCCTCGACGACGAAGTCCGAGCCATCATCTGCCCCGACAAGATCAATACGGCGCAGTGGCTGGAAGTGATGGAGACCGCTCACCGAGCCGGTATCCGCACTACTTCGACCATCATGTACGGCCACGTAGACCGCCCGGAAAACTGGGCCCGACATCTGCTGCGCCTGCGCGATCTGCAGGAACGTACCGGCGGGTTCACGGAACTCGTTCCCCTGCCTTTCGTGCACATGGAAGCACCGCTTTATCTCAAGGGACGGGCGCGCAAAGGACCCACATTCCGCGAGGCCGTGCTGATGCACGCGGTTGCACGCCTGACACTGCATCCGCTCATCCGGAACATCCAGGCGTCCTGGGTGAAGATGGGGCATCTCGGCGTTGCTGCCTGCCTCAACGCCGGTTGCAACGACCTCGGTGGGACGCTCATGAACGAGACCATCACCCGTGCCGCCGGAGCGTCGCACGGGCAGGAGACCTCACCGCGCCAGATGCGCGCCATGATCGAGGGGCTGGGCCGGCAGCCGGTCCAGCGCGCCACCGACTACGGCGAAGTCACGGAGGAGCGGGTGAAGGCAGGCCTCGATGCCACCGGCCTGATCCCGATCGTGAACACGCCTGCCCGGCGTTACGAGCGCAAGCGCAAGCCGACACTGCTGCGACCTGGGCTGGAGGTGACGCCGGCAAAGCCATACACCGGCTTCCATCCCGGAGAAACCGAGCAGGAGTTCATCGACGCGATGCATCTCTGAGCGTCTCTTCGCATACGAGGACGCGCCCAGGTGGATGAACGGCGACCTTGCGCACTCCACTGAAGTGCGCGGCGCCGCTTTCGTGCATTAGCTGCCGGCAGGCGTTCGCTGATCGACTTCCGTGGGCTTGCGTCTATGGAGCGCGATCTTCCGCCTTGGCTCGACATGGGTCAGAGCGCCTGGAACTCCGTTGCGCCCACGCTCAAGCGTCGTCTTCTTCCTCGTCGATGAGTTCCTCGGCCATGCGCTCGAGAAAGTCTGTCACTGCACCAAGACTGCGCTGCGGCAGCAGCAGGACAAGACGATCGACCCCAAGGGACTCGTACGCTTCAAGATCCTCGTAGGTCGGCGTCTCCCGCGGCGTGATCGTGATCTCGAGATCACCGAGCCACTCGGGCCGGTCGACGATTTCCTCTGCAGCCTCTATGCCCTCCAGGGACTCCGAGGTCGTCTCCAGATCCATGGCGAATCCGTACCAGCCATGGCAGCTCGCGACTGCTCTGCGATAGGCAACGGCACTCATGCCTCCGCCAACGATCGGCAGGCGGTCGCCACGCGCAGGGCGGGGGCGAGCCTGAATTCCGCTGAAACTCACGAACTCACCATCGAAACTCGGCTGGTCGCTCGACCAAAGTTCACGCAGCACCTCAATGAATTCGTCGGTCCTCCGACCCCGCTCTTCGAACGGAATGCCCAAAGCCTCGAACTCCTGCCGCAGATATCCGGCGCCGACGCCAAGAATCAGCCGGCCGTCGCAGAGCACATCGAGACTGGCCATCTCCTTCGCCAGAACCAACGGATTGCGCTGAGCGATCAGGGTGATGCCGGTACCGAGCAGGATGTCATCGGTGATGGCCGCCGCATACGCGAGGGCCGTCGACGGATGCAGCATGGGCGTCAACGGCGGAGCGGGCGATGGCGACACCTGGGGATCCGGAAGGACGACATGCTCGCCAGTCCAGAGCGAGTCGAATCCTAGTTCCTCGGCCAGTTCCGCGACTTCCGCAATCGCATCAGGGTCGGCACAGACCCCGAAGTTGATTCCGAAGATTCCGATCTTCACAAGCGACCTCCCTCGACTTTCGGCGACGCTAGCAGATGGTCCAGCGTGGCGCCATCGCAAACCATCTGCTCACGCAAACAAATTCGATGCTGCAATTCCATCGCCGTTCCGCGATGCTAGCCGAGCGATCAATTCGTCACTTCGGAGCGTCCTTGAGTAGCCCGCCCACGTCTTCGACCGAGGTTCCAGGCGACCCGAACACCTTCGTCCCCAGCGATCGTATTACCGTTACGGGAGCCCCCGCGGCAAGCACCCTGGGCTGGACCTCCTGGGCTCTGTTCGAATGGGCCCGCAATCCTTATGTCATCCTGGTCACGATCTACGTCTTTGCACCGTACTTCTCGACCCAGGTGGCGGGAGATCCGGTGCGCGGCCAGGCGCTGCTGGGCGACGCCAACAAGTACGCCGGATTCATGATCGCATTGATGGCACCGTTCGCGGGCGCCATCGCTGACCGCAGTGGTCGCCGCAAGCCCTGGATCGCCTGTTTCATCATCATCATGGCGCCGGCCATGGCCGCGCTCTGGTTCGCCGTTCCCGGTGATGGCGGCCTGGGTGTCGTACCGACGCTGGCCTGCATCGTCATCATCGCCATGTGCTTCGAATTCGGCGCTGTTTTTCACAACGCCATGCTGCCGCACGTCGCGCCGGCGAACAGGATCGGTTTCGTCAGCGGCCTCGCCATCAGCCTCGGTAACGTGGCGGGCCTACTGCTCATGGTATCGGTACTGTTCCTGCTCGCCCTGCCCGGTACCGTCGACTGGGGTTGGGTCCCACAGGAGGCCTGGTTCGGTATCGACCAGCAGCGCTTCGAAGACGCCCGCATCGTCGGCCCGCTGACCGCAGCCTGGCTGCTCCTGTTCGCATTGCCGCTGCTCCTGTTCACTCCGGACGGCGCCAAGGGTGTTGCGATCCGCACGGCGGTCAGCCAGGGACTGCGCGAGGTTCGCGATACCCTCAAACAGCTCTCCCACTACCGCAACATCGCGACCTACCTCGTCGTGCGCATGCTCTACAACGACGGCCTCGTGGGCATTCTCATCTTCGGCGGTGTCTACGCTGCCGGCGTCTTCAGCTGGGGAACCGTGCACATGCTGCTGTTCGGCATTTTCATGTCGGCGGCGGCAGCGATTGGTGGCTACGTCGGCGGTTGGCTCGATGACCGTCTCGGTTCCAAACGCGCGATTCTGATCAGCGTCGGCGGAACGGCAGTGCTGCTCTGCACCGGGGTCTCGATCACGCCCGAGGAGATCCTCTTCGTGCTGCCTTACGATGCCGACACAGCCGGCCGCCTCTGGTCCGCTCCGTACTTCAACACGCTGCCGGAGTTTCTCTATTTCCTGAACGGGCTCGGCTTCGCCATGTTCGTGACCTCAGCCTTCGCATCGTCGCGGACGATGATGGCTCGGATCTCACCGCCGAGCATGACCACTCAGTTTTTCGGCCTCTATGCACTCTCGGGGACCGCTACCGCGTTCCTCGGACCCTGGTTGGTGGGTGCAACGACCGCAGCATTCGCCAGTCAGCGGGTGGGCTACGCTTCACTGATCGTGTTTTTTGTCGTCGGTTTCATCGGCATGCTGTTCGTGCGTGAGGAACGGGCGACCTCGCACCGCGACGCCTGATACCCGCTCAACTTTCACGGCGCTTGCGCGGGGGGATGGTCACCCGCTCACCCGGCGCGAGATCACGACCGCGCCCCTCGCCCACCTGGAGCTGCACCACCGATTCGAACGCTTCAGCGCCTGGCTCCACCTTCCACAGCCGCTCCGGAAGCCAGCCGCTGGCCTTTCCAGCATCGGTAGCGCTCGCCAGAATCCAGCGCGCGCGTACGCGCCGGGCCAGGGCCATGCACTCTTCGAGCTCCATGCTCAGATTCACGCCGAGCATGCGCACCCGCTCCACCGGTGTGATGAGCACGTCGACTCCGCGTTCGAGCAGCGGGTGGCGCTCCGGTGCAAGATGGTGCTCGATAAAGATCTTCACGCCATCTGCCAGCGACTCCAACAGCACCCCAATGCCGAGCGCACCGAACGGAAAGCGCGGCCGGATACCATGCAGAGCCAGCTTGCCGTCCAGCTGCAGCCTGGACCCGGCCCCCAACGCCATGGTGCGCTGGAATCCGAGCCGGCGCGCCGCTGCGACTGCCCTTGGCGGGCCGATGACCCGCAAGCCCTTGTCCAGAGCCGCCAGCGTAGGCAGGTGCGCCTGGCCTGGAAGCGACGATGTCAGAACGACGATGTCAGGCGACACCAGATCTCGCGGCCTTAAGGCGACGGGCTGGCCATGCATCCGCTTATAGAGACGCCCGCCGCGACCGACGTCCAGATCGTCCACAAGCCAGGGATCGACGATGACCCGCTGTCCGTGGCAGTGGATGCACCAGCTCCTGAAGTCATCGATGCGCTCGATCTCGATCATGCAGCGTCAACGCAGCCCGCCGGGCGCCCGCGCACGCAGCGATAGACGATGTGGGAGCCGGGCTGCCACAGGCGGCTTCAATTGCCGAAATCCCAGGTCTCTCCGGCGTGATAACGACGCAGGATGAGCTTCGCCATCAGCACCTTGTGCACCTCGTCTGGACCGTCGGCGATGCGTAGCGTGCGAGCACCCTGGTAGTACCCCGCCAGCGGCAGATCGCCGGATACACCCGCCGCACCCCAGACCTGGATCGCGCGGTCGACCACCCGATGCATCGCTTCGGGGACGAACACCTTGATTGCCGAGATGTCGACCCGCGGGTCGCCACCGGCCTCCATCTTCTCGGCACAGTGAATAGTCATCAGGCGCGCTGCCTGAATATCGATGTAGGACTCGGCGATGAAACCCTGGATGAACTGTTTGCTTTCCAGGGGGCCACCGTGGACTTCACGGGTCATGGCCCGCTCATTCATGAGATCGAATGCCCGCCACATGGCGCCGATGGAATTCATGCAGTGAAACACACGCCCGGCGCCGAGCCTGTCCTGTGCCGCCTGGTGGCCGCTCCCTTCCCGCCCGAGCGCATTGGCAACCGGTACCCGCACGTTGTCATAGATGATCTCACAATGATCCGAGTCGCGGCCCCAGACCGGAACGCCGCGAACGATGTTTACACCGGGTGTGTCCGTCGGCACGATGATCTGGGTCATCTTGCCATCTGCCCCCGCTGGACCATCAGGGTCTTCGGTACGGCACATCACGATCAGGAAGTCTGCCCGCTTGCCGTTCGACGTGAACCACTTGTGGCCGTTGATGACCCAGTGTTCTCCATCCTTGCGGGCGGTGGTCTTCAGCGAACGCGGGTCAGACCCGGGCGTATCCGGTTCGGTCATCGAGAAGCCGGATTGGATTTCGCCCGCCACCAGTGGTTCGAGCCAGCGCTTCTTCTGTTCTTCGGTCCCGTATTTCACCAGAATCTTCTGATTCCCGGAGTTGGGCGCCACGACACCGAACAGCGCCGCAGCGCCGACGCTGTAGGCCAGCACCTCGTTCATGTAGGCCTGCTGCATGAATGTGAGGCCCATGCCGCCGTACTCTTCCGGCAGGTGCGGCGCCCAGAGCTTCGCCTGCTTCACGCGCCGCTGAATGTCTTGCCGCAGCTCGGAAGCTTCCTGACGCAGCTCCGGGGAACTGTTCGCGGAGTCCCACCGGGCTGCCCAGATCCGATTTTCGTTAGGCAGGATGTGATCGTTGATGATGTCGGCAGTCGCGGCGCGGATGTCGTTGATGCGGCTGTCGAGCGTTGGAACGGGTTTCACGTTGATGGCCATGGAGCCCCCGGCACGAGATTGGAATCACCGGCCCTCCCCGGGCCGCAATCCATCAATCTAGCGGCAGGAGGCGTTCGCCGCAAAGGTTGCGCGCCTCATTGAACACCGGAGGCATGCTGCAGGACCTGCCGCTGTACCAGCGGCGTCCCGGCAGGTGCATTTGCAGCCGTCCTCAACAGGTCGCGCGCAAGTTCGTCGAACCAGTAGGACACCAGGTCCTCCTCGGTCTGGCCGATGCAGGGCGCGGCGTCGAAGCCTTGCAGCTCGTTCGGCAGACAAAGCGGGCGCTCCCGGTCGAAGTCGTAGAGCATGATCTCGACGAAGACATCCTCGGTCAGGTCCGTGAGCACCTCTTCTTCGTCCGCCTGCTGAGTCGCCGCCTGACTCTGAGTCTGGGCGCGATCGGAAATGGCCTGCTGGGCCCGAGCGATACCCGCGATCACGTTCAGGATCCGGTCCACGAAAAGATCGCCGAAAGGCATTTCCAGTTCACGACCGAAGTCGGTCTGGTCGAACACCGTTCGCAGCTCCTGCTGTTTGGCCAGATCCAGCGTACTGAGGGGCAGTGCGGTGCTCTCGTCGACGAAGCTCTGGCCGTCATCAAGGCTGATGAAGGACTGTGCTGCCTGGATACGGAAGCCGCTGGCCACACTGCCGAACTGACTGCGACCCGCGCTGACGACAGTGACCAGCTCACCGGCAATGAAGTCTGGCGTGGACCGGGCCGGAGGCCCGATGCGATTGATGCGGCCACCCGCCTCTCCCGAGAGCAGTGCCAGCAGAACGTCGCCCTGAGGGGCATGCACCTCAAACAGATCCATCCTATCCAGGGCGATGAGATGCGCGTCTCCGGAAACCGCCGTGACACGCAGGCCATTGCCCTGCAGGATTCCGCCGTTGAGCGAAACGATGGTGACGTCGCCATTGCCCGCCGTGACATTGCCGTTGAGATTGACGTTGCCTGCGGTCACGGTGCGGATCGTATTCCCCGTGGTGCTGACTTCACCCAGGGTCAACTCGTTGCCGGAACGGACGAAGAAGGAGCCGAGATCGCTTACGCCATTGGCGGCCTCGATGTTCCCGGTTCCGGCGAGGATTTCGAGGGTCTCGTTGCCCGTCAAACCGGACACCGCGCCTCCCAGGGTCACGCTGCCACCAACTAGCATCGGATCACCCTGATTGGTCGTATCGATCTGACTGTTGCCAACCAACGTCACACCGGAGGTAATCAGCGGGCCGCTGTCGCTGCGTAGGATGCTGCTCAGCGTCAAGCTGCCGGCGGACGTGTCGAGTCCGCCTGCGAAAAGGAAGTCGTCGCTGCCGCGAAGCTCGAGGCCACCGGTATTCTGCAGCGCGACACCGTTCATGACGGTTCCGCCGCCGGTGAAGATCAGGCGCCCAGAATTGCTCTGGGTCTGCAGGTTGTTCAGGGTCAGCGGTCCGCCCACCGTAAACGTGTTGGCACTACCGAAGCTCGCCGTGTTCGCCGAGAGGCCGCCGCTGACCCGAACCGAGTCCGCCGACGCGAAGGCCGCGGAAACGGCATCGTTCACGGCAGCAATGGTCATGCTTCCGCCTGTGCCAGCACGCAACGTCAGATTGTTGCCGGCGGCATCGAGCGTGCCGGCTTCAAGAGTACCGCCGGGTCCCGTGGTCCCGGTGGACAGGGTGGTGGCACCAGTCAGTGTCGCGGAACCGAGTCGCATGGGCGCATCGTCCGTGGCAATGGTTCCCGCCAGCGATAGAGAAGATGGGTTCGTCGGATTCCCGGTCGTACTCAAGCCACCCGTGAACATCAGGCTGTCGCTGGCGGCGTCACCTAACGCGACGCTGCCAAGGTTGCGGAAGGCCGTGGGCGAGGCGATCGTGCCTCCGCCGAGCAGACTGACGTCGTAATCCTGACCGAAGGTAATGAGGCTGCCGAGAGCGACCTCACCGCCGAGCACCACCGCCCCACTGGATGCCGCCGAATCACTCTGCAGAGTCAGAGTCTCGTCTGCACCGCTCACCGCTCCGGTTCGGATCTGACCTGCACCCGAACGCAGGATGCCCGCGCCTTCCAGGACGACATCGCCCAGGGTCATGTCCGCATTGCTGGTGATGACCGAACCGACGACGTTGGTCGCCGACGCGGCCGTGGTATCGACGCCGCCAGCAAAAGTAATGCTGTCGTCGACTGCTGCGCCGAACGTCACCGTTCCCGTGTTGAGGAACTCCGTGCTGCCGGCAACCAAGGTCTCACTGCCGGTGAACGCTACATCGAATCCGTTCGCAGCCGTACTGAGGCCGGTGTCGATTGTAGTGTTGCCACGGAACGCAATAGTTCCGGCGGCATTGTTCAGGTTCACGGTGGAGGCCGTCACCGGGCCAGTGAAGGTGGCGTTGCCGGCGTTCGTCACCGTGAGCACACCGCTGCCAAGGACAGAGGCGACCTCGATGTCTCCAGACCCGGCATTCAGCGTCACTGACTCACCGCCGTTCGACAGCGTTCCGAGCCGCAGGTCGCCGCCACCTCCGCCCGTCGTCAGCGAGCTGCCAGCTGTGATGAACGCATCACCAAGCAGCAGGTCGCTGTTGTCCGTCGCGACCGTACCCGCCAGATTGACGGAACTCGGACCTGCGGTGGCATCCACGCCACCGACGAAGGTGATGCTGTCGCTACCATCGTCACCGAGCGTCAGGGCTCCGCTATTCTGGAACGCGGTACTGCCTGCCACGGTGTTGCTGCTGCCGGTGAAGGCAAGATCGTAGCCATTCGCGGCCGTGACCAAACCCGTGTTGATAGAGGTGTTGCCCTGGAATGCCACCAGCCCGGTTATGTCGTTGAGGGCTAGTGTCGACGCCGCGACCGGGCCGGAGAAGACGGCATCGCCTGCCGTGGCGACAGTCAGGACGCCACTTCCAATGATGGAATCGAGCAGCATGTCACCGCTTCCGGCAGCGAGCGTCAGAGCATTGGTACCGCGGCTGACCACGCCTGTCGTGATGTCTCCGGAACCGCTCCCGGTGCTCAAGGTAGAGGCCGCGGTAAGCGAGACCGCTCCGAGGCTCATGTCTGCACTCGACGTCGCCACGGTACCAGCGATGCTCGTGCCCGCTGTAGCGGTGGTGTCGAGGCCGGCCGCAAACGTGATGCTGTCGCCCAACGCGTCACCAAGCGTGACGCTGCCGCTGTTCAGGAAGGTCGTGTTCCCGGCCACCGTATTAGTGGTTCCGGTGAAGGCCACGCTGTAGCCACTGGCCGCCGTGGTCAGACCGGTACTGATGCTCGTATCGCCCCGGAAGCCGATCGTTCCCGACGCGTTGAGCAGGTCCGCCGTGGAAGCAGTCACGGCACCGAGGAACTCCGCGTTGCTCGCGTTGGTGAGCGTCAGCGCTCCGTTGCCTGCGATAGATGCTATCTGAACGTTGCCGGTCCCTGCATTCAGCGTCAGCGCATTGGAGCCACGCGCGATCGCACCCGTGGTGAGGTTGCCGCTACCGCTTCCGGTGGTCAGGGTGCTCGCGGCGTTCACCGTGATGGGACCGAGCAGCATATTGCTGTTGCTGGTCGCCACCGTACCGGCCACAGCGACGCTGGTCGGTCCGCCGGTGGTGTCGACACCGCCGGCGAAGGTAGTGTTGTCACCCGCATCGTCACCGAGCGTGACCGCACCGGTGTTCAGGAACGAAGTGCTGCCGCCGATGGTGTTCGTCGTGCCGGTGAATGCGAGGTCGTAGCCGGCCGCCGACGTAGTCAGGGCACCGAGCGAAGCGTCACCCGCGAAAGCGATCAGGCCCTCGGTGTCTTCCAGCGTCACATTACCCGCCGCAACGGTGCCCGCGAACACCGCTTGCGCGCTGTTGACCAAGCTGAGATCGCCGCCGTCCGCAAAAGATGCAATCGCAACCTCACCGGTAGCGCCTGCATTCAGCGTCAGGGCCTGACCACTCGAAGCAATGGCACCGGTGCTGATGTCACCGCCGGCACTGTTCAGGAGCGCCGTTCCCGACAGCATCACCGCGTTCAGATCGATTGCGCTGCCCACGGTCGCCAGCGTGTCCGTCAGCACCGCGGGTCCCGCGACGGTCAGCCCGTCAGAGAAGCTCCCGCCCGCAGCAAAGCTGACGCCACCCTCGTTGGCGAAGCTGCCGCTGCCGCTCACCTCCGGCGCCGCGCCGAAGATCACAGCGAAGTCGTTCGCATCAGCAGTAATGCTCGCAGCCGTCACGGGGGCATCGAAGGTAACCGTGCCATTCGTATCGACGAGGCTGATGGCGCCGGCATCCACCGTATTCGAGAACGTCGTACCACCGCTGTTCGCCAGGGTGAGACCTGAGGTGCCCGCGAACGACGCCACCGTGATCTCACCATCCGCGCCCGCATTGAACGTCAGGGCATTGCCACCCGCCGTGATGGCGCCGGTGTCGATGGCAGCTCCGCCACTAACGAGCATCGCCGTCCCGGCCAAGGTCAGTGCGTTCAGAACGAGCGGACTGTTCGCGGTAGCCAGCGAACCCGTCAGCGTCGTGGTTCCGCTGACTGTCAGTCCATCATCGAAGCTGCCACCGGCGTTGAAGGTCACACCGCCTGTATTGTTGAACGTCCCTGCACCGGAAAAGTCCGGGGCGGCATTGAATGTCACGTCGAACCCGTTGGCATCAGCGGTGATCCCGGTCGCATCAACCGACGCGTCGAACGCAATCGTACCCGCCGTGTTCTGGAGAGAGATGGCCTCCGCCTCCAGGACCCCGAAGTTCCCGCTGGCGCTGTCGACCACGGTCAGGTTGCCGCCGTCGAACAGCGCATTCAGACCGATGGTTCCACCACCCGCGTTCAGGCTCAGTGCTTGCGTGTTTGCAGTTACGGTGCCCAGGTCGAGGTCACCGCCTCCGGCTCCGGTCGTCAGCGTCGTTGCCGCCGTCAGACTCACGTCACCAAGGATCATGTCGGCGTTCGAGGTTGCGAATGTGCCCCCCAGGCTGACCACGGACGGCCCCATGGTGGTATCGACGCCCCCCATGAAATCGAAGCTGTCGCCCGCAACATGGCCGAGCATCAGCGAGCCAGTGTTCAGGAATACCGTGTTTCCACCAACAGTGTTGGTCGTTCCAGTGAACGCCAAGTCATACGCCGCGTCAGTCGTGAACAACGCACCGATGTCGATGTTGCCCTCGAAGGCGATCAGACCCTGAGTGTTCGTAAGCGTCAGATCGCCTGCTGCGACGCCGCCGGTGAATGTGGTACTCGCGCTATCCACCACCGTAAGATCGCCACCGCCCAGGAACGACGACGCCGCGATCACGCCCGTTGTGCCCGCATCCAAAGAGAGCGCATTGTCACTCGAGACAGTGTCACCCAGCGTGATGTCACCACCGGCAGTGGACACGGTGACGTCCTGGTCGAGAACGACATCGCCTGTGAACGTGATCGCTGACGAATTCGTACGGTATTCAGCACCCGTCAGGTTGATCGTTCCTGCATCGATCGCAAGCGCGCCGTCGACGAAAACGTCGTTGAGACTGACCGATGCTGCGGAAGTCACCGTGACTGCTGTGGGATTGTCGCCGTCGCCGGGGCTCACGCCCACTGCGTTCGGAACGGACACGACACCCGTACCCGCCAGGATTTCCAGTGCGAACGGGCCGGTGACGCCTTCGCCGAAGGTAATGTCGCCATCACCTCCGCCAGTGGACAGCAGCGTGTTGCCGACAAGCACCACCGGATCATCCAGGCTGATGTCACTGCCAGCAGTCGTGAGTGTTGTTCCCAGAAGGATGTCGCCCGCGGCTTCGATAGATATGTTCCTACCAGCATCCAGCACACCTTCGACGCGGATGTCCGCACTCGCGGGAGCGTTTGTCCCAGACAGCAGGCTGATGTTCGCACCGGCCATGATCTGGTCATTCGTCCCGTCCGAGACAATGAAGATACTTTCGCCGTCCGCTCCATCGAGAGTCGAGAACAACGCGGAGCCAGAGAGGATCGCATCGCGACCGGCGACGATCTGCCCAGACTCCCCCAGCAGAACGCCGCCTTCCTCATTTCCACTCGTGTCGGCAGTTACTAAGACATCAGAGGTGGCGCCGGTGGCCTCTAGTACTGCTTGAATAATGACGTCGCGCGGCGCTGTGATCGTGATTGCATCAGCTTCGAGTCTGTCCGCAGCGACGATGACATCCTGACCGCCACCGTAGAGCTCAACGTTGAAGCCGCCAACTTCGGTCGCCGCATTGAGCGTGATGCCACCACCGTCGATGAACAATTCGGCACCCGAGCCTGATAGGGTACGAAGGACACCGTCGACATTGATCGCATGGATGCGGTCATCAGGATCGCCAACGATGATCTGATCACCGTGAGAAGTCACCGCATTCAGGTTGACCGTCTCCGCTGGGCCAACGAAGAACCCGAATACCGGTACGTCGCTGCCGACATTGCCGACAATGCTGATTTCGGCACCGCCTGCAGCAAGGTTAAGGATTTCAGATTCGAGAGCCGTGCCGTCTATGTCGCCGGCAAATGTGAGATCCGACCCAGCGCCGCCCGTGGTCGTGAAGGCGCGCGCGCCACCCGCAAGGGTGACGTCATCGCCATAGGTCTGCGTCCCTGTGGTCGTCACGTCCGCCGACAGCACCGTCGTCCCCGCTACGTTCAGGCTCAGCAGCGACGTGATCTCCCCGTTCAGGACCAGGCCACCCTGGATGTCCAGCGCATCACCGGCTGCCGTGCCCGTCGCACCACCTCCCAGCGTGATCGTCGAGCCCGTCAGCGTCCGTTCCGCATCACCGCTCAGGGTCATTGCGCCGTCGTAGGTCTGTGCACCGGTCGTGGTGACATCGGCGGCGAGGGAGGTCGCTCCCGTTACGCTTACAGTCGCAGCAGTTGCGAGCGCATTGAGCGAGAGCTCGTTTCCTGTGAAAGACAGGTCATCAGCGAGCGTCACCGGGCCGTTCAGCGTCGTCGTCCCGGTTCCTGCCTGCTGCGCAAGGTTGTTCGCGGTGATCGCGTTCGCCGTCACGTCCTCTGCAGAGACGATTGTCAAATCACCCAGCGCGCCGTCTGCCTCACCACCTGCCGCACCTGTGAACCTAATGCTTCCCGTACCCGCCGTCAGCGTGAGGTCGTGTTCAGCCGACGACGCTGCCCCATCCCCGCTGCTATTCACGGTATTGGTGAACGTGATGTCGCCCGCACCTCCACCGGTGCTCAGCACCACGTTCCCCGTCAGCGTCGTCGCGCTGTTGAACGTGATATCCGCGCCCGATGTCGTCACACTCCCTGCCGCGCTGATCCCCGCCGCCCCCGTCAGCGTCACCGCACCAGCGCTGCTGATGTCGCCCGCCGCAGCAAGCGTGAGTCCCAAACCGCTATCAGCATTGTCGTCCGCATTCAGCGTCACCGTGCCGCCCGCAGCCGCCGTCGCCGTATCGATCACCGCATTCACTGCGATTGCATCCGACGTCAGCGCCACGTTCTCCGACGTCGTCAGGTCACCACCCACCGTAGTGGTGCCCGCCCCCGCTGCCTGCGTCAGACTCGCCGCCGTGAACGCAGCATCCAGATTCACGTCGGCAGCGCTCACCAGCGTCACCGCACCCAGCGCCGTGCCAGCTCCCACCACGTCAGCGAACGTCACCGAACCTGTCCCCGCCGTCAGACCCAGTGTCTCCGTACCAGGCGTGGTCCCGTCCAGCGTCCCACTGAACGTGATGTCACCCGCACCCGCGCCTGTGCTCAGCGCCACATTGCCGCCAAGTAGGACGTTGCCAGCCAGCATGTCGCCTAAGACGATGGTGCCGCTATTGGTCGAGAGGTTTGCGTTCAAACTGATCGTATTGGAGTCGAGGACGATGCCTCCGCTACCGGCGTTCGCCACCTCAGCATTGATGATGATCGAGCCCGAGGATGGAGTAGTCAGGCGCAGTTGGTTCTCATGATCGTATGCACCGCTTTCACCTTGTTGGTTGGGCGACTCGACGATGGTGATGTCACCGTCCTGGCCTGCGTCGAAACCAGCGACCGTCGTGACATGCACATTCGCAGAGTCCAGGTTCGTCAGAATCGTGGACCAGGTGAGCGTGCTCTCGGCGTCCGGATCAGGATTCGTCGGAACGAACGGGTCATCAGACGTATCCATACCAACGTCATCTACGTCGTCGGTGATATTGATGTTGGTCGGATCGAGCAGCAGCGTGCCGGTCCGACCTTGCGGCGCCCGAGTATCCGTACTTCCGCGATAGACCAGATGCTCCTTGCCCGACACCTCCACGAATCCGCCATCACCGCCCTCGGGGCCGCCGCGGGCGCTGATCTCGCCATGGAAGCGCATGGTGTCGTCCGCCCAGACGATGACTTCGCCGCCGTCGCCGGCGACGGTGGCGTCGGCGGCGATCTTCGCGTCGGGCCCGACGTAGGTGTGTGATGCCGTGGGGGTGTCGCCCTTGCCCTGGAAGGCGCCCCCGATCTTGATGTCGCCGCCGCCACCGGCGCCGGAGGCGTCGATGCGGCCGCCGGTGACCGCGATCCGGTCGCCGAGGACTTCGATGCGGCCGCCCTCGCCGCTCTCGGAGGTCGCTTCGATGGTGCCGGAGGTGAACGTGTCGCCGCCGCTGGCGAAGAGGCGGATCTCGCCGTCCACTTTCTCCGCACTGTTCGCGCGCAAGACACCCTCGTTGTTCACCGCCATGGAGAAGAGATCGCGCGCTGCGTGCGCAGTCAGCAGGATCTGGCCGCCGTTGGCTTGAATCTCGCCGAGGTTCGCAACGGCTGCGTCGCCGCCGGAGCCGCCGAGCGCACCCTCGGTGACGCGGACGCCGATGAGGCCGTCCGGATCGAAGGTGACGAAGGCCTGGGACGCGCTGGTCAGATTGACCCGGCCCATGTCGGCGACGATGAGACCTTCGTTGATCACTTCGTCGCCGAGCAGGGTGATGCTACCGCCGGTGGCCGCATTCAGCACACCGCGATTGATGATCTTGCCGGCAATGTCGGCGCTCAGCTCGAGTTCGAGAACGCCGGACATGAAGCGATCGACGTCGACGCCGAGCGTGGTCGCGATCAGGCTGGCCGTATCCACACGAGCGGTTTCGCCGAACACGACGCCGCGCGGATTCATAAGCATGACTTGGCCAGTGGCGGTTAGCGTCCCGAAGATCTGGGTTGCGGACTCGCCGCTGATGTTGCCAAGGAAGATGGCCGAGGCACCCGGCTGGTCGATGTTGACACCATGATTCGCCGCGATATCGAAGCTGATGAAGTCCGCAGCCATGCGCTGGCTGTACTGATCGATCTGCATCTGGGTCGCAGATGGCGTGGAGATGCTGCCCTCACCGTGGGTAATCTTGCCCCCCTGAGGCAGTCCACCGAATGCTGGCGATGTCGTGGTCAGCCAGCATACGAGCCACAGCGCCAGCAGCCCCTTGCCCAAGCGTGGAGAGCGGCGCGTGAAAAGGTGTCGAGTTCGTCCGTTCATGGCGGCGCTTCTCTGATAAATGCTAACGACGGTCGCGCGGTTGGAACGTCGATAGATCGAATTCGAACGTGATATCCGCGTACACCCGACGCCTCTCTTCGATGATCTGCTCAAAAATGTCGTCACCAAAGCGGAAGTTCTCAGGCCACGCGACGTTGACGCTGCCGCGGACAAGGAAATTGCCCCGTGGGTTCTTGAACAGGTTGTACTCGAGTCCGACGCCGTAGGCGCGGAACTCGAACCAGGTATCCTCCTGGGTTGCCAGGTTGACGCGCTGCGCGTTGGTCACGCCATACCCGTAATCGTAGAACACGAACGGCCTCAGGAACTCGCTGAAGCGCTGATTGGCCCACGGCATCTCGAAATCGAGCGCGCTCGGGAGATCCCAATAGACCTGCATGCTCGCAAAAGCGCCCTTGTCGACCGAGATGTCGTCGGAAAGGATCGCCCGCACGCTGTCAGCGCCGCCGAGGGAAAACCGGTTCACCCCGGGCAGAAACTGATCCGTGTACTGGGCGTTGAGACGGAACAGGAATGAGTGCCGCGACCTGGCATCGGTAAACGGCCACGGCACATCGAACAGCTTGAAGACGCGTGCCTGCTGGGAAAGAATGTAAAAGTACTCATCCTGCCCGGGGAAGCGATCCGTACCGCCCGGCCGAAGTTGACCCTCGATGCGTCCGGAACGGATCTGGCCCACGCGCAAACCGCTCACGCTGTCGATGACCATGCGCCACTCGGGGACGAGCTGGTCATAGGAAAGCGCCGTGCCGAGCTCCACAATGCCTTGGTCGCGATCCTCGATGCCGAGATCGAGCTGGGAGTCCTTGTAGGCAAGGAAAAAGGTCTGCGAAAGGTTCGCCTCCCGGGTCCGCATCCAACGGCGCCCGAAAAGGGCCTCGTAGTTCAGCGTGTCGCCGGAAATATCGAATTCGCCACCGATGGTGAACTCGTTGCG
Source organism: Pseudomonadales bacterium (assembly GCA_007131295.1). Lineage (GTDB taxonomy): Bacteria > Pseudomonadota > Gammaproteobacteria > Pseudomonadales > Azotimanducaceae > SLTB01. Next base: position 35,794 of record SLQW01000041.1, read on the forward strand.
GCTGACGCCGAACTCCATGTAGTTGCGTAGACCCGGGAACGGTCGTTGATATCGCACATTCGCCAGCGTGACCTCATTAGGACCTTCCGAGCGCAGGAAATTGAGCGCGAGCTGATCGCTGCTCCCCGTGGGGTCGTAGAGGGTGAGACCAAGGAGTCCGCGCGTGCGCCCCGTAACATCGGCACCGTGGTTGTCGACGCGGGTCAATGCACTCCAGCGCCGCTCGTTGAGCACGTTGAGCTGCAGCTGGGTCTCCCCCGGATTCCGGCCGGGAACGAAGACGCCGCTGATGTCCATGCCGCCGAGGTCGTTGACGAGGCGCAACCGTTCCTCGATCTCTTCGACGCGGACGGTTGCTCCCGTTCTATCGCTGAAAGCGGACTGCAGTGGCCGCGCCCGATAGATGTCGTTGTTGAGCACCGCCACGTCACCGAGAATGCCCGGATAGACGCGCAAGTCGACAACACCGTCGCGAACTGTCTGAGGCGGGATGACCACCTGCGCCAGCAGCATTCCGGTGGCGCGGATCTCGTCCTGGATCTCGCGCGCGACCGCCTCGAGGTCGAACACGGAAACCCCGCGGCGGGAATCAAGCTCGTCAATCAGGTCGACAAGTTCATCGAACAGGGCAACCTTGGTGACGATGCTCTCGTCCTGCCGTCCACGGACGCGTTCGAGCAGGCGCGCGATTTCCCTCAGTTCTGCATTCGAGAACCCCTGCTCTTCGATCTCCTGCTCGGCAGCCTGCCGCGCCACGGCGGCCATCGCCCTCTGACGCAGGGCCACCAGATCGATACCCCGCTCGGGGTCGTCCTCGATGCCGAGAATACGGACATCGGTGACATCGAAGAAGGGACCAGCCGTGGGCACATTCGGACGCTCACGCGCCTGCGGAATGTCGATGCTCGAGCGTCGCTCGGTATCGATGTCCGAAATTCGGGCCGAATCGAGAGGTGGGAAGTCACCAGCGGCGGCCCACAGCGTCCCCGGCAGGAGAACCAGCGGCAGCAAGGTCAGGCCGCGGCGCACGAGGCGTCGCAGCACCGTATCGACTTCAGCGCTCAAATCATCATCCCCGATGCAGACCATGACAGCAGCCTCCAATGCCGTCGGACCGGCCATGAAGGGATTACGAGAAGCGTGACAGCATGGGATCTTCGCCGGGCGATCTGACCGACCGCCGGCAATAGCGCAGCCTTGGCAGGCGAGTGCACCGGAGATCGGGTTCGCGAGACCCACGGGGCCAGCGTATCCATCGCCCCACGGCCCGCAGGCTCAAGACACCCTCCCCACGACGCTGCATGCTCCCGCGGATGCCTCACCATCATGCACCTTTCAACATACTGATGTAAGCCGCCCGCTACTCGGTGTTTCTGCCCTGCAAACCGCACATCAGCGGATTTCACGCAGGAGCCTGAATCCGGTGACCGGATCCGGCTGCCCGCTGTGCGTGATCCGAGTCTCCAGCGTGCATTCGGACAGTGGGTCGCTATGCTTGCCACCGACGGCCACCCAGCCGTTGCCGGAATCCGGCTTCGCCCACTCCTGCGCGTTACCGACGTGGTTGATCAAGCCCCATGCATTCGGTGCACCTTGGGTCACGTTGATCATCGTCTCGCCCCGGACAACGCCGCGCACGCTCGAGTAACAATTGCGGTTGCCGTCGAGGGGCGATCCGTTGGCGTCGGCTGCGTGCCGCCACTCGGCGACAGTGGGCAAACGATAGGTGTAACCGGTCTGTTCGGTCAGCCATTGCGCAAAGGCCGCGGCAGCCTCGACCGGAATGCCTGTGGCCGGCATGCGTAGGGCACCACGCGCGGGCGTGTCGCAGCTCGTAGCCTCGCAGAACGCATTGAACTCGCGGACCGATACCTCGTACTTGCCAATACCGTAGATCGCATTGCTGTTGCCGCCCATGCCGGGGACCACGACGATCGCCGGTCCCAAGCTGCCGGTAGCGAGTTCGTCCATGCAGAAGGAGGTGCGCCCGTTGCCGATGAAGGCCCGGCTCGAGCAGGGGTCCGGCGGCGTGATGGCTCGCAGCCCCTCGTGATCCGCCACCGCCAGGATCATATCGCGGCTTTCCATGACCGGTTCCGCTGTTCGCGTTATGCGTCCATTGGCGCAGTCGAACGCATACTGCAGCGCCTGCTGCTGGTCTTCGGGCTGCAGTCTGCCAAAGTCTGCAAGGACAGCCTGGACTTCGTTGGGATGATGGCAGCGGCCGGCGAAGGTCGGAAACACGCGGTCGTCGCGCATGCTCTCGTAAGCCCGGCGTCGATCCACCTCGGCCTGCTCCCGCTGCTGGGCCAGGAGCTCTGCGCGCTCTTCCTCTGCCTGGCGACTACTCGCTCGGGCGATCGCCTGGTCGATATGCTCCTGCCAGCGGATTCGGGAATCGTTCAGTTCCTCGCTTAAATTGGCAAGCCGCTCAGGCCGGGTCGGATACCGCTCAGCTGCCCGGCTCAGAACGTCCTGGGCGTCCCTGATGCGGGCCACCTGGTTGCGGGCATCTTCCAACCGTTCCGGTTCCGCAACGAAACGATCGCCGTCGCGAATAGTGGGGATCGTCGGCGGCTCGGCATCGGGCATCAGCCGATCGACCTCCGCGAGGTAAACGCCAAGGGCCTGGTCTCGTGCCTGGGCGATGGCCTCGACATCGTTCTCTTCGAAGACATCGAAACCTGCCTCCCGCAGGCGGGCGAGCAGCTCGGCACGGCCCTCATCCACGCCGCGGCCACTGAAAGGGCCTGCTACGAGGCGGTAGCGACCGTCTGTGGAATCCGGAGCCTGTACCCGAAGCGGCACTTCGAACTGTTCGAACACCCGGCGCCGGGTGGATTCCGTCTCCGCCTCGGACGCGAAGGTACCAACCACCAGGAGCGGAGACGCTGCATCCTCCCAGCGCCGGATATCGCGCTGCAGGAATTCCTCCCAGATGGGACTGAAGATGGGTGTCGCCAGCTGCTCGTGGACGCTCGAGCGTGCGTTCTCGATACGGGTATCGAGCTCCACCCACTCCCGCGGAATCTCAATCGGTGCTACGCCCGGGCCGATCACGCCGCCGAAGTAGAGCGCGGCAACTACGGCCGCGACGCCGGCAGCGCCGAGCACGGCGTATTTTATCCCTGTGCCGGCAACGCCGAAAAATTCGTCGAGAAACTGCTGCGCATCAGCGGTGCGCTCCTCGCGCCGGAACGCGAGCGCATGGCGGAGCGCGTTCCACTCCCGACGCGTCAATCCGTCCGGTCGCTGCAGCAGCATCTTCTGGGCTTCGGCGATAGGCGCCTTCTTGCGATCGAAGGGATGTCTGCCGGTGAGGCACTGATAGGCGACGATCCCGAGGGCGTAGACGTCGTCCTGAGGTGCCGGCTCCTTGCCCTCGAACATCTCGCAGGCGGCATACGCCGGGGTGAGTGCTCCGAGCTGACCCGCGTCGAACAGGGTCCTGTCGTTATCGTCGTCCTGTTCGAGTGTCTGCTGGGATACCGCCCCCCGGCGCGCGGCCAGCTCCTCAGCAGGCGCCGCCGCAGCGCGGGCGATACCGAAATCGAACACCTTCGCCGAACCCGTCGAGGTCAGGAAGATGTTGCCCGGCTTGAAATCGGAGTGGATGAGATCCTGGGTGTGGGCGTAGGCAAGTGCGGAAGCGATGTCGCGGATTATCGCCCGGGCCTTGTCGCCGGGAGCGCCCTGGCGATGCCGCTTCAGGAACTTGTCGAGGGGGTCGCCCTGCATGAGCTCCATGACCATGAACGCGGTCTGGCCATCCCTGTCGAAGTCGTAGACAGAAGCGATGTTGGGATGAGACAGCCGCTGCGTCCGGCTCGACTCCCGCTGCAATGCTATGAACGCGTCCGGGTGCTCGGCAAAGTTCTCGTTGAGGACCTTGACTGCAACGTGCGGGTTGCGATCCCGCGCTTCCTGTTTTACCAGGTCTACAGCCTTATAGACGCCGCCCATGCCGCCTTCGCCGAGCTTGGCTTCGAGGACGAACCGTCCCTTGAGCACTGTGCCGCCGCCAAGCGTGCTGTCAGAGGATGGGGAGCTGTCGGAACCGCCACCGATCGCGCCCCCAGTCGTGCCTTGAACGGTAGGATCGTCGTCCGTGCCCGCCGCGTCCTGATTCGTAGCATCCTCGTCTGCGCCGCGGCGCCCGCGAAGACGCGTCTGCATGGATTCGTCATCGCCCGCAGCGAGATCGTCCGATCGAATCGTGGTGTCGTCTTGCCCCACGGTGGCGCGCTGGGGTGCCGACGCCTTGATGGTCGGCTCGTCGACGCCGGGCGCTGAGCCACCGCCCCGAATTCGCGTGGGGTCGGCGTCTTCCTCATCCTCCCACGATGGCGCTGGCGGCCGGCCAGGATCGCCAGGCACCTTCAGGGGCGTGATGTCATCTGGCCCGCCACGTCCGGGAGCGCGAAACTCGGTGATCTCATCGTCATCATCCCCACTACGCGCACGCGTGCGCGTGACCGCTTCGGATTCGTCCTCAGAGATTGCGCCACGCCCCCTTATGATGGTGGTTTCCTCCGTCTCAGTGTCGTCCTCCCGGTCGCCAGAAGGCATCGGCGGCTGGCGGATCTGCGTGGGGTCGTCCTCGTACCCGGCAGAGTGATCCGCCTCACGCGCTTCTTCGACGCGATTCGAGGCTTCCTTCTCGGAAGATCCGTCCGCACTTCGGCCAGCTTCGCTGGAAGCAGTGCGACCGTCGCCCCGCTTGCGCAGCTCAATACGTTCATTGCCCGCGGCGTCGTCCCGGAACTCGGCCGGCTCGTCCCCGGTACCTGAGTTCTCGCGGTGGGAATCGTTCATGCACGCCTCGCATGCTCACCTTCAGGCTCGCGGCCCGAAACTACAGCAACCCAATGGCTTTGAAAGCCTAGTCCCCCGGACGCCACGCTGCCGGCCCGAACGATGACCTTGCACCGAGCGTCAACCGCCGTTCCAATGGGGTCCCGATCATGGTCAGGATGGGTCTCATGGGGGAGCTTGCATATCCGTTCGACTCCGCGCCGCTGCCTGGTGCAACCATGGAAATCGCACCCGGAGTGCTCTGGTTGCGTATGCCGATGCCAGGATCCCTCGATCACATAAACCTTTATGCACTCGAGGATGCCGCTGGCTGGACGCTGGTGGACATGGGTCTCGGCGACGAAATCACGCAACGGCACTGGGACGAACTGTTTTCCGGCGATCTTGCAGGTCGTCCTGTACAGCGCCTGCTCGTCACCCACATGCACCCGGATCACATCGGCCAGGCTGGCTACCTGAGCGAGCGCTTCCGCGCGCCGCTGCACATGACCCGGGGCGAATACTTTCAGGCCCGAGCGTTTTCCGCCGGCGGCGGCTTCAGCAAAATGAGCTGGGAGAGCACGGCCTTCTATCGCGGCGCAGGGTTGCGCGAAGACGATTTCGCTGCTCTGCGCCGTAGCTTTTCTGGCGGTTACGCTTCGGCGATCACTCCCCTGCCAATGGGCTACCACCGGATGGAGCACGGCGACGTGCTCACGATCGGCGGCCGCGACTGGCAGATTCTGGTGGGTTCGGGGCATTCACCGGAGCACGCCTGCCTCTACTGTCGCGGGCTCGGAATCCTGATCGCAGGCGACCAGGTCCTACCCGTGATCACATCGAATGTGAGCGTGCATCCCACAGAACCCGAGGCCAATCCGCTCAAAGACTGGCTCGATTCCCATGATCGCTTTCTATCGTTGCCCGACGAGACACTCGTGCTGCCGGCGCACGGTGAACCGTTTCGCGGCCTGCGCAAGCGTCTGCGGGCGCTGATCGCGCATCACGAGGACCGCATGCTGGCACTGGAGGAACATTGCACGGAGCCGACCGTTGCCCGCGAAATGCTGCCGGTGCTGTTCCGGCGCCAGCTCGACACGCGCCAGATGGTCATGGCCCTCGGTGAGTGCATCGCCCACCTGCACCTGCTGCTGCACCGCGACCGCATCGAGCGGGTATTGGGTGAAGACGGCGTCTGGCGCTTCCGGTCCATCGATCCGGACCTTGCCCGGCGCCTGCGCGCGGAGCACGAGGCCCCGGACGACGGCCCCATGATGGTCTGAGTCCGCAGCCAAGGCGAGGCAGCGCAGCTCAGACTTCGAAGCGATAGCTGTTCCCGTCCCTGCGCGCGAACAGGTAGCGCGCCTGTGGCAACGTCGGCTCCCACTCGCCGTCCACGAGGCGTGTGTTCCAGCCCACGTGATCCACGTGCAGGTGTGTGCACAGGACGGTATCGATGCTATCCAGTGGATAGCCCGCAGCTTCGAGATGATCGAGGAACCCCGTCTGCATCCTGTCCCAGGCCGGTAATGTTCGCCGCTTGTCGTTGCCGATACAGGTATCGACCAGAATGCGGCGCTCACCGGTGTCCACCACCAGAGCGTGTACGCTCATGATGAGCTCGCCCTCGGCCGTCATGAAATGCGGCGCGAGCCATGTGATCTCGCGGCAGGCTTCCGGCGTGGCATCGGGCAGGATGAAGCAGGAGCCGCCGGTGGCCTCGAGTTCGACCACGCGGGTGACCTTCACGCTTCCTACTTGCCACTGATTCGCTGTAGCCATCGCTCTCTTCCCCCTCCTGATGCAGTGAAGCGTGTCAGCGCCCGCCGTCGGACGTTACCTCGAGAAGCCAGGACTGATAGCCGGGACCGACTCCGATGGCAGGCAGGACCATGATCTGCGGCACTTCGTAAGGGTGATTACCCTCGAGCCAAGCGACAACCTGCCCGGCCAGCGTCTGCCGCGTCTTGATCATCAGGCGGATTTCCGGATCCGCAGCCACGTCACCTTCCCAGACATAGAGACTGTCGATCTGGGAGAGCTGGATGCAGGCCGCGAGACTCGCTTCGAGCAGGCCTCGGGCCAGCGCCTGCGCCTCTTCCTCGGTTTCAGTCGTGGTCAGCACCACGCAGAGATCAGGGGTGTCTTGCGCCCGCTCAGGATGTACGCTCACGCGCCCTCCTTACCAGTCGTGATCGCCCGTGCTCTGTCGCAGCCATTGCGGTGCCTGCTGCATCGCCCCCTCCATACGTGACCCGCTGCCCGGCATGCCAGACGGCAAACCTGCGGGCCAGCGTTGCATCCATCTCGATGACAGCGCTCGCTGCAAACTATGGGGGCAGCCCGAACGGCCGCAGGTCTGCGCCGCCTTTCTGGCCGAGCCGGCAATCTGCGGAAGCGATCGCGACGATGCCCTGACCCGCATCGCCGCCCTCGAAGTCGTCACCTCACCTCGTATCATGTCACCGCAGCAGCAAGTTCGGCATAGCGATCGAGCAGAGGCACCACCTTGTCCGCAGGCGCCGGCGGCAAACCGAACACGATGCGGTTGAAGCCGAGGCCCATGTAGCGTTTCACGCGCTCCGGATCCGGGCCCGCCCCGAACAAAGTCAGATCGAGGGACGCCATCTCGCGTCCGACTGCAGCCATAGCAGCCTCGAGGCGTACCATGCCATCGGCGAGATCCACACCTGGTCTGGCTATCGGCATCCAGCCGTCGCCGTACTCCGCGATTCTGGCGAAGGCGTAGCGCGAGGAAGCGCCGAGCAGGACCGGCGGACCGCCGGGCTGCACCGGTTTCGGCCAGGCGTGGATGGGATCGAAGCTGACGTGTTCGCCGTGGAAGGATGCGGGGTCGTCGCTCCAGATCGCCCGCATCGCCAACACCCGCTCCCGAAGCACCGACCAGCGCTTCTCGAACGCGACGCCGTGGTTCGCCATTTCTTCGGCATTCCAGCCCGCACCGATACCCAAAAGCAGCCGCCCGTTGGACACCAGATCGAGCGACGCGACCTGCTTGGCCATCAGGATCGGATCACGCTCGGTGACGAGAGCGATGCCCGTACCGAGCTTCAGGCGGGTAGTAACCGCCGCCGCCGCCGCCAGGGCGACGAAGGGATCCTGGGTGCGGTAATACTCGCGCGGCAACTCGCCACCCCCTGGCCAGGGCGTGAGGCGGCTGGCCGGAATGTGGGTGTGCTCAGGCAGGAACAGCGCATCGAAACCGCGCGCTTCCGCGGCGGCAGCGAGCTGCACGATGTCCATGGCCTCGTCAGTGGGAAACATCGTGACGCCGAACAAGGTACCTGCCGCGCCCATCGAACCCCCTCTCGGCGTCGAATCCGACATCTAGTCTCGCACAGCGAGTGTGCAGCACAACAAGAGGGTGGAGCGTCGGCTCAGAGCAAGGTGTGTTCGTCGAAGCGCACCCGGGTCGACTCGATCCGGGCGAGGTAGCGATTGCTCGCCTGCTGATAGCTCGGGCGCCGCAGATTCGCTGGGCCGACGTTGTAGAGGCGCAGGGCACATTCGAGATCGCCGCAACGGTGCTTGTAGTACGCCAGTACCTGTGCCCCGCAGTAGATGTTGTGCTCGGGATCGACCAGGTCCACACCACCGCAGAAGTCCCGCCAGTATTGCGGCTTCACCTGGGCCGGTCCGATTGCACCCGCCCACGAGACCACACGCTTGCGAAAAGAACTCTCCGTGTAGACGAGGCTGGCCAGAATTTCCGGCGGCAGCTGCTGGCGGACGCTGGCTTCCAGAATCCAGTCCGAGAAGGTCAGCGCACGTTCCGCGTCGAGACCGAAGATGCGCTCGAGCGTCGCAGCGAATTCATCGACGTTATATGCAGCGTCGCCATGGACCGGCTCGTTGGCTGGCAGCGGCAACGTCTTGACCACCGGATGCAGCGGCTGCGTGACCGCAGCGATAATGACGGAAGCCAGGAAGGCAACGGGGAGAAAGAGAATCGGCAGCGACGCCAGACGTGCAGCGGTTGGCACGCGGCGGAACGTGGCACGCAGCCCACCGAACATCGCGGCGAGGAGCCTTCGAGCCGAATCTGGCAGTGACAGCGCTGCAGTCACCACGTCTCTCCAGAATAGACCAGACCCGGAGATGTTACCGCCCGCTCACCACAAATTCATTGTTTTTTCAGACTTCAAATTGAAAATTGAGGCCTCAACAGCGCCCCCAAGTCGACCCGGAGCCCAGAGTTTGCCTGGCCTGCAGCACGATTTGACCGCTCGTCAGGCGCACCGGTCCGTCGGTCGAGGCCGGCGCAGCCTTCAGCAAAACTGCAGATTCCGGCCTTCCATGGCCGTTTCGACAAGGCCCGAACCCAAGCCAGGAGCGCAGGCGCTTCAAGCCGCCTGCAGTTCTTCGATGATCCGCTTCTGTTCCTCGGCAGGGATCGTTCCATAAGCCGCTGAGGTTCGGTCGATGAGGTCGCCGTAGCGCTTTTTCATCTCTGCGGCCACGTCCTTTGGCTCGGCGACCACGGCAAACTTCGTGAGGATGTCGTCGCCGATGAGCTCGCCCATCTCCTTCCATTTGCCTTCCTTGGACATAGTGTTGAGCACCGGCTGCAGTTCACCCGCGCCGATGGACTCCAGCACGCCTTTGTAGGCAGGCGTCGAACCGTAGAAGCCGATCTGACGAGTCACCGTCTCTCGTGCCTGAGCAAAACTGCGCTCGTCGGTGCCGGTCACCACGAAACAGGGATAAGAAATCTGGAAGTCCTTGCGCTGGCGCCCTGCGGCAGCGAGGCCCTTTTCGATGTTCGGCAGCGTGGTCTCGCGCAGGTACGCCTCTGTGGTGAACGCATGGACGATCAGCCCATCCGCCACCTCGCCGGCCACCTGGGTCATCAGCGGCCCGACGGCCGCGAGGAACACCTTCGGCGGGCCATACTCGGTGTTGGTCGGCGTGAAGAAAGGCGTCATCAGGGTGTGCTGATAGAACTCCCCGCGGAAGTCCAGACGCGTACCGTTGTACCAGCTGTCCCAGATCGCCCGCATAGCCAGGATGAATTCCCGCATCCTCGGAGCCGGCGACGACCAGGGCATGGAGAAGCGCTTGGTGATGTGGGGCTTGATCTGGGATCCCAGACCCATGATGAAGCGGCCTTTGGAATAGGCATTCAAATCGTGGCCGATATTGGCGAGCACCATGGGCGTGCGCGCGAACGCTACGGCGATGGACGTTGAAAGCTCGATCTTTTTGCTCTCCCCTGCAGCCAGTACCAGAGGAAAGAAGGGATCGTGGGCAGTCTCGGCGGTCATGGCGCCGCTGTAGCCCATTTCTTCGAGCTGGCGAATATTCTCTGGGACCTTGTCGAGGTCCGTCGTAAGGCCACCGTCGACGCGCATCAGCACTCTCCCATTCGGTTACGGGCGGTCAAAAGAACAGCGGATTCTAGCCTGCACAGCATTCAGTCGTACATCAGCAGGCCCTGTTCGGGACCCATGCCATCATCGAAGCGAAGGACCGTGGCCGCTCGGCCATCCAGCCGAACAACATAAGCGACTGAATTGGGCAGGCGGGTCCGCAGCATCGTCGCTGCATCGAGCTCAAGCACGCTGCCCAGCAGAACACGTCCGAGCGTGCCGTGGGACACGACGAGTATGCTGCGCTCTGTTGCGGCCAGCAGCTCATCGACCAGCGGACTGACCCGCCCGAGCAGATCGTCGTAGTTCTCGCCGCCCGGCGGGCGATGAGCCCAGGGGTCCTCGCCACGGGCCTGATTATGCTCCGGTTCCCGGGTGGCCACCTCTGCCAGCGTCCACCCTTCGAAGCGCCCCATGCTTCGCTCCATCAGGCGCTCATCGGTCTCAACCTTGAGCCCAAGCTCTGCCGCAAGAAGCTCCGCGGTGGCGCGGGCGCGCCCCAAAGGACTCGCCAGCAGGCGCTCCGGACGACGCGTCGGCAGCCAGCGCAGGTGCGCGGCTACCTGCTGATGCCCCAGAGGCGTCAACGGGGAGTCGCCACGCCCCTGGAATCTGCCTTCCACATTCCATTCGGTCTGTCCATGGCGGACGAAAATCAATTCCTCGATTGGCATCATGTACCCTTGAACCAATGGGGCCCGGCCCCACTCTAATGACTGCTCGTTCCCCTGGCCCCATCGGAGATCGTTTACATGCGCATTCTGTTGTTCATCGCGACCAACATCGCGGTGCTCGCGCTTGCCAGTATTACGCTGAGCATTCTCGGCGTGGGCGGCATGCTCGATGAGACCGGCACCGGGCTCAACCTGACCGCCTTGCTCATTTTCTGCGGCGTCGTCGGGATGAGCGGCTCATTCATTTCCCTGTTCATGTCGAAATGGATGGCCAAACGCAGCACCGGTACCCGCATCATCGAGCAACCGCGCAATGCAACCGAGCGCTGGCTCATGGACACCGTGCGCGAACTCTCCGACGAGGCCGGCATCGGCATGCCGGAAGTCGGCATCTTCGATGCGGCACAGCCGAACGCCTTCGCTACCGGCTGGAACCGCAACGATTCTCTGGTTGCCGTGAGTACCGGACTCATGCAGGCCATGCGCCCGGAAGAGGTCAAGGCCGTCCTCGCCCACGAGGTCGGGCACGTCGCCAATGGCGATATGGTGACCCTGTCCCTGGTTCAGGGTGTGGTGAACACGTTCGTCATGTTCTTCGCACGCATCATCGGCTTCTTCGTCGATCGTGTCGTCTTCAAGAACGACCGCGGGCTCGGGCCGGGCTACTGGATCGTGACCATCATCGCCCAGATCGTCCTCGGCATCCTGGCGATGATGATCGTGATGTGGTTCTCGCGCTTCCGCGAGTTCCGGGCCGACGCAGCCGGAGCGCGTCTTGCGGGGCGCCAGCACATGATCGCCGCCCTGGAGCGGCTGCGGGTGGGCAGCGAGATGCCGGATGCCATGCCGGCTAGCATGCAGGCGTTCGGCATCAATCAGGGGCTACGTCAGGGATTCCAGGCACTGTTCTCGTCGCACCCGCCTCTCGAGGATCGCATCGCCGCCCTGAAGAACGCCGGCTGACCCCGCATTCGCCACACTTCGCTCAGTGCGCAGTCCCCGATCGGCGCGCCCGCTGCGCGGCCACGCCTTCCCACGAGTGCACCGCGAACGAAGGTGCTCTTTGTGGGAAGTTGTGCCGCCTGCAGGGCGGCGCAACGATCGGCGGCGCAGCCGCCGCAAACGTCAGGCTTCGCTCAGGGTGCAGTCCTCGATCGGCGGCGCAGCCGCCGCACGCGTCATGCCTGTTGCGGGACCAGGCGGATCGTGGAGGTGCCCTTGGCGAGCACCTCGCCGTCGAGGTCCAGCAGACGACCTTCGCAAAACACGGTCTGCTTGCCGGCACGCTCGATCCAGCCCTCGGCCCGAACCTTCCCCGGCCGCGCGGGGCGGAAAAAACTGATCTTGATCTCGAGCGTCGCGACCCAGTACTGCTGTCCATACCGGGCAATCACCCCGTGCGCCATAGCGGAATCGATCCAGCCCGTCACGAATCCGCCCTGAGCGACGCCACCGGAGTGGCAGAACTCAGGACGCACGGTGAACTCGACCACAGCCCGCCCGGCTTCGGAGTCGAGCTCAGTGCAGACCCCGTCACCCAGTGCAGTGAGCACAGAAGGCTCGGCACCCTCAGGCGGCTTCACCCCGGCTTCACTCATTCCCTCGACTCCCGGTAATCGCCGTAATCCTTGTCGCGCTTGGAGAGCGCCTGGGTCAACCCGCCCTCCGCGATGTCCTTGAGATGGGCGCGCGCCGACGGCGTGAGCATGGACAGAGCCTGGATTTCAGTTCCCGCGCGAATGGCGGCACGGATACCCATGAGTTCCATCTGCCGGTGCACCGCACGTTTGTTGATCTGCTGAATGTCGGGCGGCACCCGGGCGATCTTCTCGGCCACCTTCAGCACCGCGGCCTCGAGTTCGGCAGCAGGGAACGCCCGGTTCGCGAACCCTGATTCGGCCGCTTCGATACCGGATATGGAGTCGCCGGTGAGCATCATCTCCATGGCGCGGCGCAGACCCACCAACCAGGGATAGAACTGGTTGTCCGGCGGGCTGATGGCGCGCACGACGGGGTAGCCGATCTTGGCGTCTTCGGCGACGTAGACCAGGTCGCAGGCAGTCGCAAGTTCGGTACCGCCCGCGAGGCAATAGCCTTCCACCTGAGCGATCACCGGCTTCGCGAGGTCCCACATCTGCAGAAACCCGTCCACCACGTGGCGGGGCCAGTTGCCGAGCCCACCTGCTGTATGAAAGGGCTGCTGCTTGCGCGCGTCCTGCTTCAGGTCATAGCCGGCGGAGAAATTGCCACCGGCTCCTCGCAAGATCGTGACCCGCAGTTCGTCATCGAGGTCGGCCTGTTGCAGCGCATCGAACAGCTCGCTGCGCAGCGGGTTGGACAGCGGGTTGCGCTTGTCCGGCCGATTCAGCGTGATGCGCTGAACGCCCGGAAGCGGCCGATCCACAAGAATCCATTCATAGTCGCTCATGGCGGACGTCCTCAGGGCTGGAACCGATCGGCGGTGAAGGCTTCCAGGGTCGCCTGGGTATCCTCTCGGGTCACCCCCAGGGGCGCGATGATGGCAGTGTCGACCCCGGTGTCGAGCGCCCAGCGAATGCGCTCGTGGCACTCTTCCGCCGAACCGATCACGCCGATGGCATCGACCAGCTCGTCGCTGAGTGCACCCGTGGTCTTGTCACGATCCTTGGCCGCCCAGCCTTCACGGATCTGGGCCGCCGCCTCTTCGTATCCTGCCCAGTCGAGAAACGCGTTGTATTGCGGGGTCGCATAGTAAGGCGCAAACGCGGCACGGAAGGCATCCCGGGCTCGCGCCTTGTCATCGGTCACGCAGACCATGAAGCGGTTGACCACCTCCGGCACTTCGCCTTTGCCGCCCCGCTCGGCGCCGATCTTCACGTGTTCGATCATTTTCGGCAGCGCTTTCTTCGGCCAAAGATTGAAGATCACGCCGTCGGAAACCTCCGCGGCGGTCTCGATCATCTTCGAGCGCAGAGCAGCCATGTAGATGGGCGGTGGACTATCCAGCGGCGGCTGCCGATAGCCCCGGCTCTTGAGCGTCTCGCCATCAAAGTTGGACTTCTCCCCGGCGAGCATGGAGCGCACGAGTTGCACCGTCTCCTTCACGCGAGTCAGGGGTTTCTCCAGCGGGATGCCGTTCCAGCCCGTCATCATCGTGGCGCTGGATGACCCCAGACCCATGACGAAGCGCCCCGGAAGCTGCTGGCTGACGGTGTAGGCAGTCGCCGCCAGCACTGTCGGCGAACGGGTATAAACCGGCGTTACGGCGATCCCGATGCGGATCGACTTACTGTGATCGCCGAGGATCGCCGCCAGCGTAAGGGCGTCCGGCGCACCGCCGTCGCCGAACCAGGCATCCGTGTAGCCCTGGGCTTCCGCCCACTGCACCCGCTCGATCGTGTCCTGGACGCGCGGGCCGCCCGGCAATGTCACCGCCACTCGCTTGCGTTGGGTCATGTCGCCTCCCTCCTGGTCACCCCGGCGGCCCGCACGCGCGACGCACATGCCACTCACCGCTTTCAGGGAAAGGCGGCAAGACTCGCATTGGCTCCGCAGGCGATCAAGTGGAGACAGCGCGCGCGCCGGTGCTATCCTCGCCGCCCTCCGCGAGCACCGAGGAACCCTGCGCATGTCCGGAACCGCAGTCATCACCGCTGTCCGCCCCGGCCACGAATTCGACGAAGCAGCCCTCGCCCGCTTCCTCGAGCCGCACCTGCCCGGCGCCGCCGCTGGACTCGAAGTGCGGCAGTTCGAGGGCGGCCAGTCGAATCCCACGTTCGAGCTCACCGTCGGTGACCGTACTTTCGTGATGCGCAAGCAGCCGCCTGGCGAATTGCTTCCTTCCGCCCACCAGGTGGATCGCGAGTATCGGGTCATGGCGGCACTGGAAGGCACCGGCGTGCCGGTGCCGAAGATGATCGCGTGCTGTGAGGACACGAGCGTCATCGGCACCAAGTTCTACGTCATGGAGAAGGTTGCCGGGCGCGTGTTCAGCGACCTGCTCCTGTCCGAACTGGCCAGGGAGGACCGGCGCGCCGTCTACCTGGACCTGATCCGGGTGCTGGCCGAGCTGCACAAGGTCGATCCCGGGTCTGTGGGGCTTGCCGAGTTCGGCCGCCCGGGCAACTACTACAGTCGCCAGATCTCGCGCTGGTCACGCCAGTACGAGGCATCCAAGACCGAAGACCTGCCGGCGATGGACAAACTGATCGCCTGGCTACCGGAGCGCATTCCCGAATCCGACGAGACCTGCGTCGTGCATGGCGACTATCGTCTCGGTAACGTCATGCTGCATCCGACCGAACCACGCATCGTCGCGGTACTCGACTGGGAATTGTCCACCCTCGGCCACCCGCTGGCTGACCTGGGCTACCTGTGCATGGACTACCACTCTCCCGGCTACGACGGACAGGGCCTCGGCAATGCGGACCTGGCACAGCTCGGCATTCCCGACGAGGCGGAGATGGTGCGCCATTACTGCGATCTGACGGGTCGCGACGGCATCGAAAACTGGACGTTTTATGTGGTCTACAACCTGTTCCGCTCTGCCGCGATCATCCAAGGGGTGTACAAGCGGGGACTTGATGGCAACGCGAGTTCTGAGCAGGCGCTCGGCTATAAGGATGTCTGTCGCCTGCGGTCTGAGCTGGCCTGGAAACTCGTGGAGGACAGCGGCCTCGCTTGAGGCCGCTGTCCGGCTCTGGTTTGCTCAGAGCATGATTTCTGCCATCAGCTCGATGGCTTCCTTCTGCGCGCTGCCGATCAGCATGCTGCCCACCTCACCGCGCTTACCCGCCTCCCGCCAGCGTTGGGCGCGATCACGGATCCGGTCGGCTGGACCCACCAGGTGGCAGGCGTCGATCAGCTCGGCCGGCACTGCCGCCATGGCTTCGTCCTTCTTGCCGGCCAGATAAAGATCCTGGATCTTGGCTGCCGCCTCCTCGAAACCGAGCCGCTTCGCGTAGTCGTTGTAGAAATTCTTGTCCCGGGCACCCATGCCGCCGATATAAAGCGCCATGTTGCCGCGGATGGGCATCATGCACTGTTCGACGTCATCGCCGAGGACAACGGTCACGAACGGCGCGACATCGAAATCGGAAAGACTCTTGCCGCCGCCTGCCTTGGCGAAGCCCTTGTCGACCGGATCTTTCAGCACGCCGTAATTCTCCGGATCCATCCAGATCGGGAAGAAACCGTCGCAGACCTCGGCGGCAGCCGCGACGCCGTTGGGGGTGATGGTCGCGGCATAGATCGGAATGTCTTCACCGCAGTGCAGGATGCTCTTCAGCGGCTTGCCGAGTCCGGTGGCGCCGGCGCCGGTATAGGGCAGCTGGTACTCCTTGCCTTCGAATACCGCCCGATCCTCGCGCGCGAAGATCATCTTCATGATCTGCACGTACTCCTTCAGGCGCGTCACCGGCTTGCCGTAGGGCACCCCGTGCCAGCCTTCGACGACCTGGGGGCCGGAGGCACCGAGGCCGACGATGAAGCGTTCGTTGGACAGCTGTGCCAGCGTCATCGCGGTCATCGCCGCCATCGCCGGCGTCCGCGCCGGCATCTGCATGATCGCCGTTCCGACCCGGATCTTCGTGGTGTTGGCCAGGATCCAGGCAGCTGGCGTAATGGCGTCCGAACCGTAAGCTTCCGAGGTCCAGACCGAGTCGTAGCCGAGGGCCTCCGCGTGCTTGATGGCGTCCAACGGAAGGTTGATCTTGGCACCGGAATATCCGGCGATCATGCCTAGCCTCATGAGTCTCTCCTGCTGTGGGGCGCTCGCGCACCGTTGCATGACGAATCTTGTCCGGCCGGAGTATAGGAGGATCACAGGGCCGAAAACAGGCGACGCCTGCTCGCGCAAGCCATGAGGGCAACGTCAACGGGTACTGCCCACGCCGACCTTACTGACCGGCTGCGGCTGGTAACATGCCCCCCCGGACCGATCTGCACGGGTCGGTTCGCCGAGCATGAGGAGGGCAGACGATGGTGAGCTGGCAGACACGCATGCTCAACGGACTCATGCGAGTAGCCGTGAAGCGGCGCCTGGCCAGACAGCCCCTGGATCCCGCCCACATCGCTGAGACTCGCGCCCGCCTCGCCCGCCTCGCGGCGCGCAACGTGTTGCCTGAGGGGGTGACCATCGCTGCCGCCGACGCCGGCGGTGTAGCTGCGGAATGGGTGCAGCCGGGCGGCCTCAAAGTACCCGGCAAGTCCATCCTCTATCTCCACGGCGGCGGTTACATGGTCGGCGACCCGACGCTCTATCGCATGTTCACGTGGCGCCTGGCGCAGGCCGCCTGCTGTCGGATTCTGGCAATCGACTACCGCCTGGCGCCGGAGCACCCCTACCCGGCAGCCGTCGAGGATGCTCTCGCCAGCTATCGCTGGCTGCTCGACCAAGGTCACGACGGTAGCGACATTGCCCTCGCCGGCGATTCCGCAGGTGGGAACCTCGTCCTGGTCCTGCTGCTGCGCCTGCGCGAAGAGGGCCTTCCGCTGCCCGCGTCTGCCGTGTGCTACTCACCCTGGACCGATCTCACGGGTAGCGGTGGCTCCGTGACGCTGAACGCGCGCCGGGACCCGATGCTTCCCGGGCACCGGCTGCGCGAATCGGCCCACCTCTATGCCCCGCACATGGACCACCGGGACCCGATGCTGTCGCCGGTGTTCGCTGACTTTCGAGGATTGCCGCCGCTGGCCCTTTTCGTCGGTTCGACCGAAGTTCTGCTCGATGATGCCGTTCGCGTCGGCGACCGGGCCCGCTACGCGGGCGTCGAGGTGGAGCTGACGATCGCCCCCGCCCAGCCCCACGTCTACCCGGTGCTCGCCCGCTTCCTGCCCGAAGGTCGCGAGGCGGTGGCGGCTAGCGGTCGCTTCGTGCTCGCGCACTGGCTGCGCGCTACCGAAACGCGCGTGCGCGTCACGCAACCCGCCCGCGCTATCGCCTGACGCCATGCGGCAGCACGGCGGCGAAGGCCATGCGGGACGTCTCAAGCAGCTGCTGCTCGAGAATCGCGCCATGCAGCAAGCCGAAAGCGCCGATCCCGAGCGGCTCGCGCGCCTGCGGGATCTGCAGGCATGGCAGTGTCGCCGACTGCAGACGAGCCATGCCGATCTGGCAGCCGAACCACGCTATGCGCCCGGAATCGCGTTCTTCATCGATGATCTTTACGCGCCGCGGGATTTTTCCGATCGCGACGCCGACGTCGAGCAGGCTTTTCCGTACATGGTGCGCCTGCTGCCGGAGCGCGTCCTTGCCACTGCCGCCGACGCCATGCACCTGCAGGTGCTGACCCGGGAGCTCGACAACCGCATGGTTCCCGCGCTGTTCGACGACCTTGGGGTCGAGCGCATCGACCCGCCAACGTACGCCGAAGCCTATCGGATCTGCGACGACTTCGAGGCGCGCCGGGAACAGATCAGGTTGCTCGAGGTGCTGGCGACTCGGCTCGAGGAGTACGTGCACTCGCGGCTGCTGTACACGACCCTGCGCATGGCGCATGGGCCGGCGAAGCTGCTCGGGCTCGGTGAACTGCAGACCTTCCTCGAGCGCGGCTTCAGTGCCTTCCAGCACATGCGCGGCTCCCGTCACTTCGTCGCCACGATCGTCGAACGCGAGAACCGCTACCTGGAACGGATCGAAACCGGTCACGATGACCCGTTTCAGCTGCCTCCGGACGCGTTAGCATAGCGTTCACCGGGATACGAGGAGCCGACGTGAGCAGTAAGTCCTATCAGGAATCTCCCAAGGTGCGACGCCTGCGCACCGCGATCATCGGCGGCTTTGCCGTTCTGCTCATCGTCGTCGGCGGCATAGGCATCTGGAATGTGTTCTCCCCCATGCCCCGCGAGCTCGACGCCGGACGCCACTACGAGATCCTCGAGGGCGCCGACCGCAGCCGCTCTGGCCCCATCGTGATCACCGAGTTCTTCTCCTACGGCTGCGTGCACTGCCGCAACTTCGAGCCGCAGCTCGAGAACTGGGCGCGGCAGCTGCCAGAAGACGTACGCTTCGAGCGGGTTCCAGTCAGCTTCTCCTCTGCCTGGCGCAATCTGGCGCGCGCCTACTATGCGGCAGAGGAACTCGATGTACTCGCGCGCAATCATCGGCGCATCTTCGATGCGATCCACGTATCCGGACTCACCTTGAGTACGCCTGAGTCCGTCGCGCAGCTCATCGACGGTCAGGGCACCGACGCAGAGACCTTCCGGCGCACCATGCAGTCGCCAGCAGTGCGACGGCGCCTGGAAGACGCAGAGCAACGGATCCGGACGTCCGGGATCAGAGCAGTCCCCACCCTGGTTGTGGACGATCGCTATCGAATCGACAGTGGCGAGCTGAGCCGACGGCAGATGCTCGATGTCGCCGACCGACTGATCGAGCGGGAACGCGAAGCCCGCGCCCGGTGACCCGAGCTCCGTTGGCCGCACGCTTGCGCCGGCACCGACCGCGTGATGAGCTAGCGCGCCCCCCCACCATCCAGGAGCTTTTCGAATCATGATCGCTCGCCGCTGGCTTCTGCTCCCCGCATTGCCCGTGCTCATCGCCACCAGCGCCTGTTCGCCCTGGGTAAGGCTGACGGAAGGTGGCACGGGGGTCACCCACGTGACGGCAGCGACGGCCGCCGACCGCT
Organism: Pseudomonadales bacterium; assembly: GCA_007131295.1. Classification (GTDB taxonomy): domain Bacteria; phylum Pseudomonadota; class Gammaproteobacteria; order Pseudomonadales; family Azotimanducaceae; genus SLTB01. Next base: position 55,261 of record SLQW01000041.1, read on the forward strand.
GTACGCGGGTCGGGCGGGTGACCGCTGTCACCCAGCACCGGGTGGCCGGCGTCAGTCGCAACGAGGAGCGCGTGCGCGCCGAACTCCTGACCATGGCCCGCAACGAGGCGGCTGCACTGGGAGCGAATTCGGTGGTCGCCACCAGCGAGATCACCGACGGACGCCAGAACTTCGACGCGCTCAATTGCGAGCGCTGATGAGCCATCATGCACAGGGGACGCCGACGAGCGGCGTGACTTGCACCGCCGCCTGGCAGGCCTCTCAGGGAAGCGCCTATGACTGAGGTCAACCAAGGCAACGACACGGCACGCGATTTTGACGTGGTGCTCTTCGGAGCCACCGGCTTCACCGGACGCCAGACCGTGGCCTACTTTTCCAGGCATGCGCCCACCAGCGTGCGCTGGGCCATTGCCGGACGCAATGCAGCCGCACTCGACGACGTGGCACGTGCCTGGGGGGATCCGCCGCGGATCGTCTGCGACAGTCACGACCCTGCAGCCTGCGCCGCCCTCGCGCGCAGAACCCGCATCGTGCTCACCACGGTCGGCCCTTATGTGCTCCACGGCCAAGCGCTGGTGGAGGCGTGCGTCGAGGCGCGCACCCACTACGTGGACATTACCGGTGAGACCGCCTGGGTCCGGGACCTGGTGGACCGCTTCCACGAGACCGCCGCGGCGAACGCCACTCGCATCGTGCCCTTCTGCGGCTTCGATTCCGTGCCCTCGGATCTCGGCACGCTGATTGCCGTCGAGCACCTGCGGCGGGCCCATGGAACGGGCTGTCGTCGCATCCGCGCCTTCCACCGCGGTCGAGGGGGCATCAACGGCGGCACCATCGCGAGTTTCCTGGCCATGCAGGAGTCGGGCGCCGCCGCTCGTATGCGCGATCCGGTCCTGCTGAATCCGCCAGGCATGCGCGAACAGAATCGTCCCGAAGCGGAAAGCGATCCTCTGCTACCGCAGTGGGAGCCGGATCTGAAGGCCTTTTCCGCTCCCTTCATCATGGGACCCATCAACACCCGGGTCGTGCGGCGCTCGGCGGCCCTCGAGGCAACCTGGCAGC
>SLQW01000164.1 GCA_007131295.1 Pseudomonadales bacterium
ACGGCTACGAGATCCGTGGCTTCGATGAAGCGCTGCAGGGGCTCTACGCGACGGCGGCCAGAGCGCGGCTCGAGCGTGCACGGCGTGGGGTGCGGGTGCCTATGGGGTACTCGTCCAGGCCCCTGCCCGGGCGCGGGGCGGCGGCGGCGGTGCAGCCGCCATGATGGCGGCGACGGCGGACCGCGCCGTCGTCAGCGCCGGAAGCTGCCCGGCGGTGCGCCACCGCCAGGGGGCATACCGCCCTGCCCACCGAGCAGGCCGCCCATGCCGCGCATCATCTTCTGCATGCCGCCCTTCTTGGTGAGCTTCTTCATCATCTTCTGCATCTGCTTGTGCTGCTTCAGCAGGCGGTTCACGTCCTGGATCTGGCTGCCGGAACCGCGGGCGATACGCTGTTTGCGGGACCCATTGATGACGTCCGGGTAGCGGCGCTCATGCGGCGTCATCGAGCCGATGATGGCCTCCATGCGCCCGAACATCTTCTCGTTCGCGCCCGCCTGGGACAGCTTGCCGGCATTGCCCATGCCGGGCAGCTTGTCGAGCATGCCGCTGACGCCGCCGAGCTGGTTCATCTGCTGCAGCTGATCCCGGAAGTCTTCGAGGTCGAACTTGCGCCCCTTCTCGATCTTGCGCGCGAGCTTGTCGGCCTTCTTGCGGTCGATCTTGCGTTCCGCTTCCTCGATCAGGCTGAGAACGTCGCCCATGCCGAGGATGCGCGAGGCCATGCGCTCCGGGTGGAACGGCTCCAGGGCATCGGTCTTCTCGCCCATGCCGAGGAACTTGATCGGCCGGCCGGTGATCTGGCGAACGGAGAGTGCCGCACCGCCGCGGGAATCGCCGTCCGCCTTGGCCAGGATGACGCCGGTGAGCGGCAGGGCATCACCGAAGGCACGCGCCGTGTTGGCTGCGTCCTGGCCGGTCATGGCATCCACCACGAACAGGGTCTCGGCCGGGGACAGCGCCCGATGGATCCGACCCACCTCGTCCATCATGTCGGTGTCAACGTGCAGGCGGCCGGCCGTGTCGACGATAAGCACGTCCATCACCCCGTTGCGGGCCGCCTTCAGTGCCGCCTCGCAGATCGCCACCGGGTCCTGATCCGCACTGCTCGGGAAGCACTCCACGCCCACCTGACCGGCGAGCGTTTCGAGCTGGGCGATGGCCGCCGGGCGGTAGACGTCTGCGGAGACCACCATCACGCGCTTCTTCTGCCGCTCCTTGAGCAACCGTGCCAGCTTCGCTGCAGAGGTGGTTTTGCCCGCGCCCTGCAGGCCTGCGAGCAGAATGACCGCCGGTGGCTTGACCGCCAGCTCGAGCGCACTGTTCGAATCGCCCATGACGTGCACGAGTTCGTCATGGACCACCTTTACGAAGGCCTGGCCTGGATTGAGGCCGGAGCTCACCTCCATGCCGAGCGCGCGCTCGCGGACCCGGTCGACGAAGGTCTTCACCACCGGCAGTGCCACGTCGGCCTCGAGCAGCGCCATGCGCACCTCGCGCAGGGTGCCGCCGATGTTCTCCTCGCTGAGGCGCGACTTGCCGCCGATGCTCTTGAGGGCCTGACTGAGGCGCTCGGAGAGATTGTCGAACATGCGCAGTGTGTCCTGTGGTACGGAAAATCTGGGAACAGATTATAGCGCGCCCACCGTGAGGGCTGTCTTCTGTCGCCCGTGGCCAGTGTGGCAGACTGGGTTTTTCTGCCCGCGGGCCGATCATGAATCGTTTCGAGCAGCGGCCGGCTGCGGCCCGGCGCACTAGCGCGGACGAAGTTCTCCGTTACCGGGGGCGACTGCGGCCATGACGCTCGTCACGGCGCTGACCGGGGCGCTCGCTCTCGTCATCTATCTGGTCGCCACCTGCATGCAGGTGGCAGGACTCGCACGCCGCGAACCCGCCTCACGCCCTCTGTTGCTCATGCTCACCGCGGCGGCCGCCATCGTCCACGGCATTGCCGTCAGCGGCCTGCTGGTGACCCCGGAAGGGCTGAATCTGGGACTGTTTCGGGTCGCGACCCTGGTGGCGCTGACAAGCGTCCTGCTGATCCTGGCGCTGGCGATCTCCCGGCCCATCGAGAACCTGTTCGTGGTGATCCTGCCGCTGGCTATCGTGACCCTGGCAGCTGCTCTGTTGCTGGATACGGGCTTCCAGCCCATAGCCGCGCCGGACGTAGGTTTTTCCCTGCACGTGATCCTTGCCATTCTGGCCTATGCGGTGCTTGCCATGGCGGTCTGCCAAGCGCTGGTCACCGGCTGGCAGGAGCAGCGCCTGCGCAAGCATCGCGCTGCATTGATCCTCGGTAATCTGCCGCCGCTGCAGACCATGGAGCGGGTGTTGTTCGAACTGCTTTGGGTTGGCCTCGCTCTGCTGACGCTGACGATCGCTTCAGGCCTCTACTTCCTGGAAGATATCTTCGAGCAGCGCGTGGTCCACCACACGGTCTTGTCCATGAGTTCATGGGTGGTGTTCGCCATTCTGCTCTGGGGTCGGTACCGTCTGGGCTGGCGCGGGCAGACGGCGATTCGCTGGACACTGGCTGGCTTCGCGCTGTTGCTGCTTGCCTACTTTGGCAGCAAACTGGTGATCGAGATCATTCTCGGCGCCTAGCAGCCCGTGCTGGCCCAAGCAGCGGGCGCAGGGCAGAGGCTCATGGCAACTCGGGATACCGCAGGTTGGAAACGCTCCCGCTTCCCGTTCTGTACAGCCTCGTTGCTCTGTTGATCGTCCTCTCGGCGTATTTCTCGAGCTCCGAGACCGCGATGATGGCCCTGAACCGTTATCGGCTGCGGCATCTCGCACGGCAAGGACACAGCGGCGCTCAGCGCACGAGCCGGCTGCTCGAGCGCCCCGACCGTCTCCTCGGCACCATCCTGCTCGGCAACAATGCGGTGAACTTTCTCGCGGCCACCGTGGCCACCCTGATCGCCCTGCGGCAATTCGGCGAGATCGGCGTGCTGCTTGCCCCGTTCGTCCTCACCTTCGTCTTTCTGGTGCTGGCAGAAGTGGCTCCAAAAACCATCGCTGCCTACGCGCCGGAGCGCATCGCTTATCCATCCTCGGTCGTGCTGCGACCGTTGCTGCGCGTCCTATACCCGCTGGTGTGGGTGCTCAATGCCCTGTCCAATGCATTGGCGCGCCCGTTCCTCCGGCCCATCGGCGGCAAGGACGGAGACGGCAAGCTGACCATGGACGAACTGCGCACGGTGCTGCACGAGGGCGCGCAACTGCCGGTAACGCGCCAGGGCATGATGCTTTCCATCCTCGATCTGGAGAAGGTCACCGTAGAAGACATCATGGTGCCGCGAGCGGAAATTCACGGCATCGATCTCGAGGACGACATCGACGAGATCATCGAGCAGATCTGCGCCACCACTCACACACGCATGCCGGTCTATAAGGGCAACATCAACAACGTCGTCGGGATGCTGCACATGCGCAACGCGGTACGTTTGCTGCGCGAAGAAGAGCCCACGAAGGCTGCATTGCTGCAGGAAACCTGGGAGCCCTACTTCGTTCCGGAAGGAACGCCGCTGCACGTCCAGCTGCTGAAGTTCCAGAACGCCGAACGGCGCATCGGGCTGGTCGTGGACGAATACGGTGACGTACAGGGCATCGTCACCCTGGAGGACATCCTCGAAGAGATCGTCGGAGAGTTCACCAGCGACATGGCGGCGCGCATTCCGGAGATCCACCCCCAGGAAGATGGCTCCCAGATCATCGACGGTACGGCCCTGCTGCGTGACATCAACCGCGGGCTCGGCTGGGAGCTGCCGCTGACGGGCCCGCGCACGCTGAACGGGCTGATTCTGGAGCATCTCGAGAGCATTCCGGACGCACCGGTCGGTATGCAGATCGGTCCCTACCGGATCGAGGTGCTGCAGATCAAAGACAACATGGTGCGTACGGCGCGGGTGACGGCGCCCGCGCTCGAGCAGGAATGGTCGCAAGACGACGGCTGAGGACCTGACGCAGCCCGCCACGTGTTCGCTCAACGGCTGGGCATCAGGTTTCGGAGCAAACCTCTCAGCCGCTGTCGTTTCGGGCACCGAAGCGCCTGCACGGCCGCTGCACGACGACACCCTGCAGGTCCATAATGCTCGGATCACTCATTCGCTGCCCGGCGGTGCCTAGGAGCGTCACGTTGCCGCCCCGCGGTGCGCGCATTGACTACCCGATCATGGTGAATCAGTTCGAAGGAACAAAGCATGAAACGACTGCCGATACTGAAATCGGTCATGACACCGTTTCCATGGTGGATCGACATCGATGAACCGGTAGAGGAAGCCCGCGCCATGATGCGCGAACATCAGGTCCGGCATCTGCCGGTCAAAGACGGTGGCAGGTTGGCCAGCGTGGTGACCGAGCGCGATCTCAACCTGGTTCTCGAGTCCGAACGCCGTCTGCCGACGGACGCCTCACTCACCGTCAGGGACGTATGCGTCGACTCCGTCTACGTCGTCGAGATAGATACCCGGATCGAATCCGTGCTGGAGACCATGACCGAACGCAAAATCGGTTCTGCGCTGGTGACACGCGATGACACCCTGGTGGGCATCTTCACAGCCATGGATGCCTGCCGGGTGCTGGCGAGCCTGCTTCACAAGTTGCGCGGCGACGACCTGGAACCCCGCACCGCCTGAAGCTGACAGTTGGGCAGGCATGCCGGCGCAAGCGCCGGCGCGTGCCTGACTTACCGAGGGCTACCGCTCACGCACCCTGCCAGCGGCGGTTGAGGGCAGCGAGCACCGCCTCAAAGGAGGCCGTCAGCGTGTTGCGGCTGGCGCCGGCACCCCAGCATATGGCGCCGTCCGCATCCTTGAGCCCCACGAGACACAGTGCTCTCGCTGCACTGCCAGACTCTTCGGCCTGCTCGTGGAAGTGCTCGATTCCGAAACCTTCGTTGATCGCTCGCTCCACCGCGTGCACGAACGCCTCCACGGGGCCGGAACCCTCACCGCTGCTCGGAAGCACCTGTCCCTGCACCGAGAGCTCGACGTCGCAGCGGGTACCCTCCGTGCCGTCGTCCAGCGTTAAGTTGGCGATGTCGTAACGCTTGAGCGCATAGGGCCCGTCCACCTTCAGATAGGTGGCATCGAAGATGTTGCGCAGCGCCGACGGGTTCAATTCACCACCGTCCCGATCCGCCACGTCCTGCACCACGCGCGCGAACTCCACCAGCAGCGGCCGCGGCAACGTCAACTCGAAATGATTTTCGAGCACGAAGGCCACGCCGCCTTTGCCGGACTGGCTGTTCACTCGAACCGTTTCCCGGTAATGGCTGCCCACGTCGGCGGGGTCGATCGGCAGGTAAGGCACCGCCCAGAGGTCCTCGTCCAGGCGCGCCATGCCCTTGCGGATAGCATCCTGGTGGGAGCCGGAGAAGGCCGTGAATACGAGATCACCCGCGTAGGGATGCCTTACCGGTACCGGGATCTTGTTGCAGGATTCCGCAACGCTGCGGATGTGACGCATGTCCGAGAGGTCGAGCTCGGGATCCACGCCCTGGGAGAACAGGTTCATCGCCAGCGTGACGAGGCAGACGTTGCCGGTCCGCTCGCCGTTGCCGAACAGCGTACCTTCGACCCGGTCAGCGCCTGCGAGGACGCCGAGTTCACTGGCGGCGACGCCCGTCCCACGGTCATTGTGGGTATGCAGGCTGATGGTGCACTGCTCCCGCTCGGGGAAGTTGCGGCAGAACCACTCGATCTGATCGGCGTAGACGTTCGGCGTGGACATCTCCACCGTCGCCGGCAGGTTGATGATCAGCGGCCGATCTGGACCCACTTCCCAGGCTCTGGCGACGGCAGAGCAAACCTCGACCGCGAAATCGAGTTCGGTCCCGGTGAAACTCTCAGGGGAGTACTCGAGAATGATCTCCGTCTCGGGAATGCGCTCGATCTCCCGCTTCACGTACTCCACGCCCTGCACCGCAAGGCCGATGATCTCTTCCCGGCTCATGCCGAAAACCACCTGACGCTGCAGCGTGGAAGTGGAGTTGTAGAGGTGAAAGATCGCCTGGCGCGCGCCCGCGAGGCTGTCCACCGTGCGGCTGATCAGCTCCTCCCGTGCCTGGCAGAGGACCTGGACGAGCACGTTTTCCGGAATGCGGTCCTGCTCGATGATGCGACGCACGAAGTCGAAGTCCGTCTGGGAGGCCGCCGGGAATCCAACCTCGATCTCTTCGAGCCCCACTTCGAGCAGGAGCTCCCAGAAGCGCAGCTTCTCGTCCGGTCGCATCGGATCGATCAGGGCCTGATTGCCGTCCCGCAGATCCACGCTGCACCAGCGCGGCGCGCGGGTCAGCGTACGGCCGGGCCACTGGCGATCGGGGAGATCAACCGGCTTGAACGGTCGGTACTTGCCGTGCGGCATGGCGTTGGCACGCGCGCCAGCACGCTCGATGCGATATCGACTCATGACACTTCCTCGCATGGGTACGCCTTGCAGGCGGAACCCTGAAAATCGTAACGGAATGCTTGCTGTGAAACGCTCAGGGCCACTACGGCCCCTGCGGGGGGATCAGGACGCCGGCGGCGCCGGCAGTCGAAGCAGCAGCGAGGAGGCTTGGGCATGGGCAAGTAGCAGCCAGGACGGCGCGGCCGCGGACCGCTTGCGGGCGGTGCGGTACACGTTGCTCTCCTGGACGACACTAGAGATCACACGATGCTCCTTGGAACCATCCATAACTTTAACGTTTCCACGACTGCCGGAGCAAGTCACAGCTCGACGGAGATCGCCTCGACGACACCGCGTGCACGGGCGCGAGCGGTTTCCACATCGTCCCCCAATGCCAGGCCAACGCCCATGCGGCGCCGACCCTTGACCTCGGGCTTGCCAAACAGGCGCAGCTGGGTTCCAGGCACCGTGAGCGCACGATCGAGGCCGGAGAAGGCCACCTGATCCGACTCGCCATCCACCAGGAGCACGCAGGAAGCCGCTGGTCCCCAGTGGCGGATCTCCGGAATCGGCAATCCCAGAATTGCCCTGACGTGAAGCGCGAATTCCGACAATTCCTGCGATATGAGCGTCACCATTCCAGTGTCGTGGGGCCGTGGCGATACCTCGCTGAACCACACCTGCTCACCGCGGACGAACAGCTCCACACCGAATAGACCATGGCCGCCCAGTGCTTCCGTCACAGCCTCTGCCATGCGTCGGCTTTCTGCCAGGGCAACGCTGCTCATGGGGTGAGGTTGCCAGGACTCCCGGTAATCGCCGTCCACCTGCACATGACCGATGGGCTCACAAAACGAGGTTCCCCCGGCATGACGCACCGTCAGCAGCGTGATTTCGTAGTCGAAGTCCACGAAGCCTTCGACGATCACCGATGCCTGACCGCCACGCCCGCCGCTCGCGGCATGATTCCAGGCGGCATCCACCTGCTGCTGCGTCCGCACCAGAGACTGGCCCTTACCCGACGAGCTCATCACCGGTTTCACCACGCAGGGCAGACCAATCTCTGCCACAGCGCGACGATAGCCCTCCAGGTCGTTGGCGAACGCATAAGGCGAGGTGGCGAGACCGAGTTCCTCGGCGGCCAGTCTGCGGATCCCCTCCCGGTTCATGGTCAGGCTTGCCGCACGCGCCGTTGGGACCACCTGGAAACCTTCCGCCTCGAGCCGCAGCAGTTCGTCCGTGGCGATCGCCTCGATCTCAGGAACGATGAGATCAGGCCGTTCAGCCTCGATCACCCGCCGCAGGGCAGCACCGTCGAGCATGGACAGGACATGGAAGCGATGCGCCACCTGCATCGCCGGAGCATGCGCGTAGCGGTCCACGGCAATCACCTCGCAGCCAAGGCGCTGCAGTTCGATCACCACTTCCTTGCCGAGCTCACCCGCGCCACAGAGCAGAACCCGCTTTGCCGTTGCGCTGCCTGGTGTGCCCAGAGTCGTCATTCGAACAGCGCCCCCGCACGCCGCATGCGTTCGCGGCTGCGATCGATGACCTGCCGGCGGGCGTCATCGTCGAGCATCACCCAATCGGTGATCTCATCCGCCGTACGAAAGCAGCCGACGCAGACATCGTCACCATCGAGCAGACAGACTGACACGCAGGGCGACCCCACCCGGCGAGGCGGGCCGGACTCCGACTCGCTCATCCGATGCGCTCCAGATCACTTACGTAGCGGCGCGCATTCTCCACATAGTGATGGCTTCCGGCGGCGATCATCTTCGCCTGATCCGGACTGACCTCTCGCACCACCTTGCCCGGCGCACCCATGACCAGCGAGTTGTCGGGGATCTCCTTGCCTTCCGGAATGAGGGCTTTAGCGCCGATGATGCAATTGCGGCCGATTTTGGCTCCGTTGAGAATCACGGCGCCGATACCAATGAGCGCGCCGTCACCAATCGTACAGCCGTGCAGCATCACCATGTGGCCGACGGTGACGTCATTGCCGATCACGAGCGGTGAGCCCCAGTCCGTATGCAGTACGCTGCCGTCCTGCACGTTGCTGTTTTCGCCCACGGTGATGCGTTCGTTGTCGCCGCGAAGCACCGCCCCCCACCAGACGCTGGCATTGCGCTTCAGCAGGACGTCACCGATCACCACCGCCGTCTCTGCAACCCAGTACTCGCCCTCGGTCACAAGTTGCTTGTCACCCAATCGATAGATCATCGTTTCTCCAGCGCTACTTGCCTCCGCCGACGTCGAACACGCGCTCGGCTCGACCGGCTCCATGCCCAAGGCGTGGCCGGCGATCATAGCGGACACCCAGCGCGGCCCCAAGCCACGGCGTTGACGGCGCCGCAGGACCGGGCGAGCATGCCACCTCATCCGGAAACCCGATCGGTGCAACGCCTTGCCCAATGCCGTAAGACTGCCCGAGTTGACCTCTGCTCGCCTGCGCCTGCGCCCTCTCGACGGCACCGACATCGACGCCCTGTTCGCGATCTTTTCCAATCCCGAGATCACTCGCTATTGGTCTTCTGCCACGATGACATCCCCGGCCGACGCCAAGGCGCTGCTGGCGGAGATCGAAGACCTGCAAGCGCGGGGCGAGCTCATGGAGTGGGGTTTGGAACGCCGCGAAGATGGTGCGCTCGTTGGCACCTGCTCTCTCTCGAATATCGATCTCGACAATCGTCGCGGTGAAATCGGCTTCGCGCTCGGCCGCTTTGCATGGGGTCATGGCTACATGCGCGAAGCGCTGCCGGTGCTGGTGGAATACGCCTTCACGACCCTGAACCTGCACCGGCTCGAGGCTGACGTGGATCCGCGCAACGCGAGTTCCCTGCGCCTTCTCGAGAGTCTCGGCTTCAAGATCGAAGGACACCTGCGGGAGCGCTGGCAGGCCACCGGCGAAATCCAGGACTCGCTTTTCCTCGGTCTGCTCGCGCGGGAATGGCTGGGCTCGAGCATCCGCGTGGCGGACAGTGCCCGACTGTCGGATTCGGCCAGCGACGTGCCGTCGGCAAACACTCTCCCGCAAGGGTAAACTCGATGCGCTGAACTGGAACGGGCGCTAAGGAGAATGCTCATGTTCGATCGCCTGATGAAGTTCATGCAGGAACGCAAGATGCTCCCCCGCATTTCCGGTACCGAGCGCATGGCGCTCGAAGCCGGCACCGTCTGGATCGACGGTGAGTTCTTCAGTGGTCGACCCGACTTCGCCCGTATGCTGGCCGAACCCTATGCGTCACCGAACCCCGACGAGCAGGCCTTCATCGACGGCCCGGCCGAGGAACTGTGTCGCATGGTCGATCCGTACGAGCTGCAGCAGACGCGCAAGGTTCCCGACGAAGCCCTGCGCTACATCAAGGATGAAGGCTTCATGGGCCTGATCATCCCGAAGGAATACGGAGGGCGCGATTTTTCGACCGTTGCCCTCTCGGAGTTGATGGGCAAGGTCAACAGCCACTCCGCCTCAATGGGTACGTTCGTTGTGATCCCGAACTCTCTCGGTGCTGCGGAGCTGCTGAAGCATTACGGTACCGACGAACAGAAAAGCAGCTATCTGCCGAAGCTTGCCAGCGGCGAGTACGTCCCCTGTTTCGGGCTCACGGAACTCACGGCCGGATCCGATGCTGCATCGATCAAGGCCGAAGGCGTCGTGTTCCGCGACGAGGCGGGCGAGACCAAGATCCGTCTCAATTTCGCCAAGCGCTACATCACCCTGGCACCCGTCGCCAATCTGATCTCGCTCGCCTTCTACCTCGAGGATCCGGACGATCTGCTCGGCCAGGGCACGAACCCGGGCATCACGGTGGTGATGCTGCACCGGGACACGCCGGGGCTCAGTATCGGGGATCATCATCAGCCCATCGGCGCCGGGTTCTACAACGGCCCCTTCGCCGGCGAAGACGTCGAAGTCACCCCGGATGCCATCATCGGTGGCCCGGAGTACGCCGGGCAGGGCTGGCGCATGCTCATGGAGCAGCTCGCCGGCGGGCGGGCCATCTCGCTACCGGCCGGCGCCATCGCCAGCATGAAGCACGTAACAGCGATGACAGGCGCTTATTCGATGGTTCGCCGCCAGTTCGGCATTCCCATCGGCTACATGGAGGGTATCCAGGCGAAAATCGCCGAAATGGCGGCGATGGTTTATCTCTTCGAAGCTGCTCGCGTGTATAGCTGCTCGGCGATCGACAACGGCGAGAAGCCGCCCGTGGTCTCGGCCCTGCTGAAGACCAGCAGCACGGAATACGCCCAGAAAGTGGCCATCAACGGCATGGACGTCCTTGCTGGTGCCGGCGTGATGCAAGGCCCGAACAACGTTGTCGCCGCAGCCTACACGAGCGCACCGGTGAGCATCACCGTCGAGGGCGCGAACATCATGAGTCGGACGCTCATCGTGTTCGGTCAGGGCGCAACACGCTGCCACCCGCATGCGCTCGCACTCGTCAATGCGGTAGAAGCCGATGATGTGGAGGCATTCCGCAAGGAACTGCTGGGCTGGCTCAAGCACACGGCGAAGAACTGGCTGCGCACCAAGGTCCTGGGCCTGACCCGAGCCGTGTTTGCCCGAACACCCGTCTCCGGACCCACGGCGACCTATTACCGCCGCCTGACGTGGGCCTCGGCACGCTTCGCCCTGCTCGCGGATCTCGCCATGTACCTGATCGGCAGCCGACTGAAGGCCAAGGGTAACTTGAGCGGCCGTTTCGCCGACGCCCTCACCTGGCAGGTGCTGGCGACCGCCACGCTACGTCGCTACGAGGCGGAAGGTCGGCGCGCGGAAGATCTGCCGCTGGTGCAGTACGCCTGCGAATACGCCCTGGCCCGCATCCAGCAGGCCTTCGAGGGCATTCATGCCAACTTCGACGCACCAGTCGTCGGTTGGTGGCTGCGCCACGCCGGCGGCTTCTTCCTGCGCATCAACAAGCTCTCCGACGGGCCATCGGACGCGATCATTCCGGAGGTGGCCGCCACGGTGCAGCGCCTTGATGATCAATATCGGCGCCTGACCGCAGGCACCGCCAAGATCGAGGAAGGTCCCCGCGGTGCCGGGCGGCTGATGCGCGCTTTCCGCCTGAATCAGGAGGTACAGCCGTTGCTGAAGCGGATCGCGAAGGCGCGCCGGGAGCACGACCTGCCATCGGGCTCCGAGTACGAAGCCGTCGATGCAGCGCTCGAGAAGGGCGTGATCAGCGACACCGAGGCGCAGCAGCTGCGCACGGCCCACGACGCCATGCTGAAGGTGTGGGAGGTGGACGTGTTCCCGCCGGAACAATACTTCCGACCTATGCTGGCGGGCGATGCACCGGACGGCGCCGATGCCGAAGTCGCATTCCCGGCACCTGCCAGCGCCCAGAACTGAGTCGCACAGCCGATGACAGCGCGCCTGGACCGGTCAGCCGAGCCGTCAGCCGAGCCGTCAGCCGAGCCAGGCGCGGGCGTTGCGAAACAGCCGCATCCACGGCGAGTACTCACCCCATTCCGGTGGGTGCCAGGAAAGCTGCCGGGTCAGAAACACGCGCTCCGGATGCGGCATCATCAGGGTCACGCGGCCATCCGCGTTGGTGATGCCGGCAATACCATCAGGCGAACCGTTGGGATTGGCGGGATAGCGCGAGGCCACGCTGCCGTCGCCTTCCGCATAGCGCGCGACCACCCTGTCCCCTGCTGAAAACGCCGCCGCCTGCACGGCGGAAATGAACTCGGCGCGGCCCTCACCATGAGCGACGGCCACCGGGATCCGGCTGCCGGCCATGCCGCGCAGCAGCACCGAAGGGCTATCGGCGACGGTGAGCTGCACCAGCCGGGCCTCGAACTGCTCGCTGCGGTTCTTGACGAAACGCGGCCAGTCCTCCGTGCCCGGAATCAGCTCTGCGAGCGCCGAGAGCATCTGGCAGCCGTTGCAGATGCCGAGCGCAAAACGATCATCACGGCCGAGGAAGCGGGTGAAGGCCATGCGCGTGCGATCGTGGAAGAGAATGGACTTCGCCCAGCCCTCACCGGCTCCGAGCACGTCGCCGTAGGAAAACCCACCGCAGGCCACCAGCCCCTGAAAGCCCTCGAGGTCCCGCTCGCCGCTCATGAGCTCCGAGATGTGCAGGTCCACTGAATCGAAGCCGGCGAGATGGAACGCGGCAGCCATCTCCACCTGACCGTTCACCCCCTGCTCCCGCAGCACCGCAATCCGGGGCCGCGCCCCGGTTGCAATCAGCGGCGCCGCCGGGTCGTCCGCAGGATCAAAGCGGAGATCGCTCACGAGGCCCTGCTCCGCGGTCTCCGAGATCCGGGCGAACTCCTCCTCGGCGCACTCGGGATCGTCACGCAGGGCCTGCATCCGCATGCTGGTCTCGGCCCAGATGGCCTGCAGCGCTGCCCGGTCCGATGTGATCCACGTGCGTCCGTTCGCCCGCACCTCGATGACTTCGTCAGCACGCGGGGTGCCGATCGAGCGTACGCAACCTTCGAGACCTGCTTCCACCAGCAGGGTCAGCACCCGCTCGACGTCCACCTCCGGAACCTGGATCACGGCCCCCAGCTCCTCCGCGAACAGGCACGCGAGAAGGTCGCCGCTGTTTGCGGCATCAGCGCCCAGGTCCAGGTCTGCGCCCTGCCGTGAAGCGAACGCCATTTCGCACAAGGCGGCCCAGAGGCCCCCATCGGATACATCGTGATACGCAAGCAGGAGCCCCTGCCGCGACAGTTCGCGGATGCCGCGCCAGAAAGCGATCAGGCGCTGCGGATCGTCCACATCCGGCGCCTCGTCGCCGAGCTGGCCGTAAGCCTGGGCCAGAACCGAGCCACCGAGGCGCTGCCGACCCGCGCTGAGATCGATCCACAGCAGGCGCGTCCCACCCTGCGCTTCCTGCCAGACGGGCGTGAGCGTACGGGTGACGTCCGCGACCGGCGCGAACGCCGAGACGATCAGCGAAACCGGCGCGACCACGCTGCGTTCCGCGCCGTCCGCCTGCCACAGCGTGCGCATGGACAGGGAGTCCTTGCCCACGGGGATGCAGATGCCTAGGGCAGGACAAAGATCCATGCCGACGGCGTGGACGGCCTCGAACAGGGCCTGATCCTCATGCCCGTGACCGGCCGCCGCCATCCAGTTGGCAGAGAGTTTCACATCCTGAAGTTCGGCAACGTCGGCGGCGGCAAGGTTGGTCAGGGCTTCCCCCACCGCCATGCGTGCGGCGGCGGCGGCATCCACCAGCGCCAGAGGCGTACGCTCGCCCATGGCCATGGCCTCGCCGGTGACGGTGTCGAATGCAGCAGCCGTGACCGCCACGTCAGCCACCGGTACCTGCCATGGCCCCACCATCTGATCGCGCGCCACCAAGCCCGTAATGGTGCGATCACCAATGGTGATGAGAAACGCCTTGCTCGCCACCGCCGGGAAACGGAGCACGCGCTCGGCAGCCTCCGCAGGCTCGATACCGGTGAGATCGAGCGCCGGTGGCCGGCGCCGGACCGTGGCAAAACTGCGCTCCATCTTCGGCGGCTTGCCGAACAGCACCGACAGCGGCAGATCCACCGGGGCTTCACCGAGCCGCGCGTCCGCGACGAGCAGGTGCGGTTCCGCCGTCGCGGTGCCCACCTGTGCGAACGGGCAGCGTTCCCGGCGGGCGATGGCGACAAACGTCTCGAGGCGCTCCGGATGCAACGCCAGCACGTAGCGCTCCTGGGCCTCGTTGCACCAGATTTCCAGCGGTGAGAGTCCCGATTCGGCGCTGGGAATGGCGCGCAGGTCGAAGCGGCCGCCGACGCCGCCGTCCTTCACCAGCTCCGGCAGCGCGTTGGACAGCCCGCCGGCCCCGACATCGTGGATGAGCGCGATCGGGTTCGCATCTCCGAGCGCCCAGCAGGCATCGATGACTTCCTGGCAGCGGCGCTGCATTTCCGGGTTGCCACGCTGCACCGAGGCGAAATCCAGCTCCGCATCGCTGGCGCCGCTGGCCATGGAGGAGGCGGCACCCCCACCGAGGCCGATCAGCATGGCCGGGCCGCCGAGGACGATGAGTGGTGCACCAGGCACCACGGACTCAGCCTGAACGTGCTCCGCGCGAATGTTGCCGAGACCACCCGCGATCATGATCGGCTTGTGATAGCCACGCATTTCCGGGCCGTCACCGAGGTCCACCGGCTGCTCGAAAGTGCGGAAATAGCCGCACAGTGCCGGGCGGCCGAACTCGTTGTTGAAGCTGGCTGCTCCGATGGGCCCCTCGAGCATGATGTCGAGGGCCGAAGCGATCCGGTCCGGGCGGCCGTAGCCGGTCTCCCAGGGCTGCTCGAAACCTGGAATCTCGAGATGGGACACGCTGAAGCCGGTGAGCCCCGCCTTCGGCTTGGAGCCACGACCCACGGCACCCTCGTCGCGGATCTCACCCCCCGAGCCGGTCGCAGCACCCGGGAACGGTGCTATGGCGGTGGGATGATTGTGGGTCTCCACCTTCATCAGGATGTGAATGGGCTCGGCGTGAAAGCCGTAGCTGCGGCTGGCCGGATCGACGAAGAACCGCGATGCCCGTGCGCCTTCGATCACCGAGGCGTTGTCCGCGTACGCCGACAGCACGCCACGGCCGTTACTGGCCTCGAAGGTGTGCTTGATCATCCCGAACAGCGAACGCGACTGCCGCTCGCCATCCACCGTCCAGCTGGCATTGAAGATCTTGTGGCGACAGTGCTCCGAGTTGGCCTGCGCGAACATCATCAGTTCTACGTCGGTGGGATCACGACCGAGCGCGGTGAAGGCATCGACGAGGTACTCGATTTCCTCCGGTGACAGCGCCATACCGAGACGGAGATTGGCTTCGCGGAGCGCCGCGCTGCCGTCTGCAGCGAGCCCGATGCGCGCGAGCGGTGCCGGCGGCGCATGGCGGAACAGGACAGCGGCATCCGCGTCGGGAGCAAGTACCGTCTCCGTCATCCGATCGTGTAATGCTGCGGTGACGACGGCCGGCCGCTCGACCCTGCCAACCACCCACCAGCGCACGCCGCGCTCGATGCGTAGAACCTGCGTCAGGCCGCAGTTGTGAACGATGTCGGTGGCCTTACTCGACCAGGGCGACTGGGTTCCGGGCCGCGGCACCACCAGCGTCAGCGGCGCGCCACGAACGCTGCCATCATCTCTCGGCCCGTAGCGCAGCAGGCGCTCGAGCATTTCGCGCTCGCCGGCCGACAGCGGTGCGGCGAGTTCGACGAAGTGACTGTAGCGTGCTTCGAGATCTTCGAGCCCCGGCTCCTCGCCCGCGAGCGCGGCGCAGAGCTTGCGGCGGCGGAAAGCCGAGACCGCCACGGCACCGGGTACTTCCAGCAGATTCACGGCGTTCACGCGTCTCGGTCTCCCTGGCGTTCGGGTTCGGCGCGTCGGCGGCGCTCGCGAAAGAACGTCGTCAGCTTCTCCGCAGCGGCATCCGCGAGCACACCCGCAGTGACACGAACCTGATGGTTGAGGCCCGGATTGGCCAGCACCCGGGCGGTGCTCTCGATGGCACCGGAGCGCGGCTCGGCAGCGCCATAGACCAGCCGCTCCACGCGTGCGTGCACCAGCGCACCGGCACACATGGTGCAGGGCTCGATGGTCACATAGAGCGTACTTCCGGTGAGCCGATAGTTGCCGAGGCTGCGCGCTGCCGAGCGCAGGGCTTCGATCTCGGCATGGGCGGTGGGGTCGTGGCGGCCGACGGGCCGGTTGTAGCCCTCACCGACCACTCTGCCGGCCATGACCAGCACCGCACCCACCGGCACTTCGCCTTCCCTGGCCCCACGCTCGGCGAGCGCAAGCGCCATGCGCATGAAGGACTTGTCCTCGCTGTCGGCGTCGATCGGCATCGTGGCTTCGTCACGGCCTCGTAACGGCGGGGCCTGCAATCACTCCCACTCGATGGTGGCGGGGGGCTTGCTGGAGATGTCGTAGACGACGCGGGAAATACCGGCAATCTCGTTGATGATCCGGTTCGAAACCCGCGCCAGCAGGTCATGAGGCAGCTCGGCCCAGCGTGCCGTCATGAAGTCGATGGTCTCCACGGCCCGGATCGCGACCACATACTCATAGCGGCGGGCATCGCCGACGACACCGACGGACTTCACCGGCATGAAAACGGTGAACGCCTGGCTGACCTTGTGATACCAGTCGGCCGCGTGCAGCTCTTCGATGAAGATCGCATCTGCCGCGCGCAGCAGGTCGGCATAGTGTTTCTTCACCTCGCCGAGAATGCGTACGCCGAGACCCGGGCCAGGGAACGGGTGCCGGTAGACCAGATCGTAGGGCAGTCCGAGCTCCAGTCCGATGCGCCGGACCTCGTCCTTGAACAACTCTCGCAGCGGCTCGACGAGCTCGAGGCTCATGCGCTCGGGCAGTCCACCCACATTGTGGTGAGACTTGATCACGTGCGCCTTGCCGAAGCGCGACGCCGCAGACTCGATCACGTCCGGATAGATGGTGCCCTGGGCGAGGAAGCCGGCGTTCTCGATCTTCGCTGCTTCGCGTTCGAACACCTCGATGAAGGTCTGCCCGATCAGCTTGCGCTTCGTCTCAGGGTCGGCGACGCCCTCGAGGCGCGAGAGGAATTCCTCCTCCGCGTCGATCTGCAGGATGTTCAGATCGAAGGTGTTATCGGTCGCGGCGGCAAACGCCTCCATGACCTGCTCACCTTCGTTCAGGCGCAGGAGGCCGTTGTCCACGAATACGCAGGTGAGCTGATCACCGATCGCCCGATGCAGTAAGGCCGCCACCACCGACGAATCGACCCCACCCGACAAGCCCAGGATGACCCGACCCTCTCCCACCTGCTCTCGGACCTGCGCGATCGCATCTTCGACGATGTTGGCCGGGGTCCAGAGCGCCTCGCAGGCGCAGAGATCCCGCACGAACCGCCGCAGGATGCCCTGACCCTGGCGGGTGTGGGTCACCTCCGGATGGAACTGCAGGCCGTAGAAGCGCCGTTCCTCATCCGCCATGATCGCGATGGGCGCATTGTCGGAGACACCCACGAGCTGGAATCCCGGAGGTAGCGCGGATACCCGATCGCCATGACTCATCCAGACGTCGAGCAGCCGCGACTCGCCTTCGCGCGCATCTTCGAGGGTTCCGATGATGGCGCAATCGGTGGTGATGCGAACGCGGGCATGGCCGAACTCACGATGATCGGAGCCTTCCACCTTGCCGCCGAGCTGGCTCGCCATGGTCTGCATGCCATAGCAGATACCGAGTACCGGAACACCGAGTTCGAACAACTCCGCAGGCGCGCGCGGGGTCGCATCCAGGGTCACGCTCTCCGGCCCGCCAGAGAGAATGACGCCCCGGGTCGAGGGCTCCCGCAAGACTTCGACGTCCACATCGAAGGGCAGGATCTCGCAGAACACGCCGAGTTCGCGCACGCGGCGGGCGATGAGCTGGGTGTACTGGGAACCGAAGTCGAGGACGAGAATCCTCTGCTTGTGGATGTCCTGGCTCATGGGCCCCTGCGATCAACCGAGCGGGTAATTGGGCGCTTCCTTGGTGATGCTGACGTTGTGCGGGTGACTCTCGATCATGCTGGCGTGGGTCACGCGCGTGAAGCGCGGCCGCGTACGCATGGTGGGGATGTCGGGCGAGCCGGTATACCCCATGCTCGCGCGCAGACCGCCCATGAGCTGAGAGACGATCGCACCCATGGGACCGCGATAGGGTACCCGCCCCTCGATGCCTTCGGGCACCAGCTTGCCGACGTCCGTCTCGGGCCCCTGGAAGTAGCGATCCGAAGAACCGTTGGGGCCGGCCATGGCACCGAGCGAGCCCATGCCGCGATAGGCCTTGTAGGTCCTGCCCTGGAACAGTTCCACCTCGCCCGGCGCCTCGTCGGTCCCTGCGAGCAGGCTGCCGACCATGACCACGTTGGCGCCCGCCACAATGGCCTTCGCCAGGTCGCCGGAAAAGCGGATGCCGCCATCGGCGATGATCGGCACATCGCGGCCTTCCAACGCTGCCGCCACTTCTGCCACCGCGGTAATCTGCGGGACGCCGATGCCGGTAACGATTCGGGTCGTGCAGATTGATCCGGGACCGATACCGACCTTGACCGCATCCACGCCCGCTTCCACCAGGGCCAGTGCCCCTTCCGCGGTGCCGACGTTGCCGCCGATCACGTCTATCTCGGGATACGTCGCCTTCAGCCAGCGGACCCGCTCCAGCACGCCACGGGAGTGGCCATGGGCCGTGTCGACGACGATCACGTCGACGCCAGCCTCGATCAGCGCCGCAACCCGCTCCTCGGTTTCCGCCGAGGTGCCGACGCTGGCGCCGGCACGCAGCCTCCCCTGATCATCCTTGCAGGCGCTCGGATACTTCAGCGCCTTGTTGATGTCCTTGACCGTGACCAGCCCGCGGAGCTGGAAGTCGTCGTTGACGACCAGCACCTTCTCGATGCGGTAGCGGTGCAGCAATTCCATGACGTCCTGCTGGGAAGCGCCCTCGCGCACCGTCACCAGTTTGTCTTTGGGCGTCATGATCTCGGCAACGGGATTGTCCAGCTTCGGCTCGAAGCGGACGTCCCGGCTGGTGACGATTCCGAGCAACTCCTCGCCCTTGACCACCGGCACGCCGGAAATGCTGTGCTCCCGGGTGAGCTCGATGAGATCGCGCACCTTGGCATCCGGCGAGATCGTGATCGGATCGCGGATCACGCCGCTTTCGTACTTCTTGACCAGACGCACTTCCCGCGCCTGACGCTCGATGGTCATGTTCTTGTGGATGATGCCGATTCCGCCTTCCTGGGCGATGGCAATGGCCAGCCGACCCTCGGTAACGGTGTCCATGGCCGCCGACATCAGCGGAATATTCAGGGCGATGTTGCGTGTCAGGCGAGTTGCAAGCGAGACCTGGGAGGGCAGCACTTCGGAGTAGTCAGGCAGGAGGAGGACGTCGTCGAACGTCAGAGCATCGTGGGCAATGCGGAGCATACGATCGGACCTCCCCGCAGATGAAGCGCGCAATCCTACGCTCCGGTCTGATCGATGTCCACTTCAGCCCCTGATCCCTGGCGTGAATGGTACGATTCGTCCATGAGCAGCGCGCACCCTCTGGATGACGCCACCCGTTCGGCCGAACCGCCAAGGCGGGTTCTGACGCCGAGTCAGCTCAACGCCGAAGCCCAAGTGGTACTCGAAGAGAGCTTCGGTCTGATCTGGCTTGAAGGCGAAGTGTCCAATCTCGCCCGGCCGGGTTCGGGACACTGGTATTTCTCGCTCAAGGACGCCCGCGCGCAGGTCCGCTGCGCGATGTTCAAGAACCGCAACATGCGCCTGCGCTTCGCCCCCGAGAACGGCCTGAAGGTGCTGCTGCGCGGCCGCGTCAGCCTCTACCTCGGGCGTGGCGAGTTCCAGGTGATCGTCGAGCACATCGAGCCCGCGGGCGAAGGCGCGCTGCGGCTCGCGTTCGAACAGCTCCGGGCTCGCCTGGAAGCAGAAGGCCTGTTCGAACCGGAACGCAAGCGCCCCCTGCCCACGCTGCCGAAGCATGTGGCCATCATCACGTCGCCGACCGGTGCCGCCATCCGCGACATCCTCACCGTCCTCGCCAGGCGCTGGCCCGCGGCCACCGTGACGCTTTTGCCCAGTGCCGTTCAGGGCGATGCTGCCCCGGTCGAACTGCGCGCGGCGCTCGACCGGCTCGCGCGCTGGTGCCGGGAACAGCCCGCCGCCGCGCCCGACGTCCTGATCATCGGCCGCGGGGGAGGTTCGCTGGAGGATCTCTGGGCCTTCAACGACGAGGCGCTGGCGCGGGCCATCGTCGCCTGTCCCCTGCCGGTGGTGTCCGCCGTCGGTCACGAAGTGGACGTCACCATCAGCGATCTGGTGGCGGACCTACGGGCACCGACGCCCTCGGCGGCCGCCGAGCTGGTGGTCCCGGACCGCGCCGAGTGGCTGCTCAATCTGCGCACGCTTGCCCGCCGTTTGAGCATCGCATCGCGCCGCAGACAGCAGGCGGTGGCCGAGCGCCTGCGCCACATCGCACGCCGGCTCCGGCATCCCGGACACCTGCTGCGGGAACGGGCGCAGCGGGTGGACGAACTGGATATGCGCATTCGCCGGGAATGGACGCGTGGTTTCGCCGGACGGCAGGAGGGCCTGCGCGCGTTGCGCCGCCGTCTGCAGCACGCGAGCCCGGCAAGCCGTCTGCGGCGTGGCAGCGAAACGCTCGCGCGCCTGCAGCGCCGCCTGAAGCAGGCCAGGCCTCAGCTGCGAATCGACCGCGAGCAGGAAAGGCTCGAGAGCCTCACGCGGCGCCTGGAGCGGGCCGCGACTGCGACGCTGGCGCGCAAACGCGAGCAGCAGCAGCGGCTCGCTGGAACGCTGAACGCCTTCAATCCCCTCGCCGTGGTGGAACGCGGCTACGCCATTGTCAGTCGCCCTGACGGTTCCCGGTTCGGCAGCGTCGTCCGCGACCCCGACGAAGTGTCCGCCGGGGAGACGCTGCATGCCCACCTGGCGTTGGGCGTACTGGAAGTAACGGCGCGCGGACGCAAGGCCGAGGACTGAACCATTCCCCTCAGCGTCTCTTCTTCACGTGCTGGCGCAGACGCTGGCGCTTGCGGACCTGGCGCGGCGTGAGCACGTTCTTGCGACCAGCGAAAGGATTGCTGCCGCTCTTGAATTCGATCCTGAGCGGCGTCCCACGCAGATCCAGCGCCGCGCGAAAGGCGTTCTCGAGATAGCGCCGATACTGGTCGGGGAGGTGCTCCACCTGGTTGCCGTGAACCACGATCCGCGGCGGCCGCAGCCCGCCAGCGTGCGCGTAGCGCAGTTTGATGCGCCGGCCGTGCCGCAGCGGCGGCGGATGGGCACGCACGGCGTCGGCGAGAATCGCGCTCAGGCGCGGCGTGGCCAGGCGAGCCGTGGCTGCGGCATGGGCTTCGTGAATGGATCCATAGAGTTCACCGACTCCGGAGCCGTGCAGCGCGGAAATAAGATGCCTGCGCAACCACGGCGCGAACGTGAGTTTGCGGTCGAGCTCACCGAGCACGCTGCGACGCTCGTCCGGGCCCATACCGTCCCACTTGTTGATCGCCAGGACTGCGGCCCGGCCGTGTTCGAGAACCGTCCCGAGCAGATGCAGATCCTGCTCGACGAGCCCGTCGCGAGCGTCGACCACGAGGATCACGACGTCCGCCCGGTCGATGGCCTGCAGGGTCTTGACGATGCTGAACTTCTCCACCGTCTCCGACACCCGCCCACGGCGGCGTACCCCGGCGGTGTCCACCAGCGTGTAGCGGCGGCCGTTGCGCTCATAGGGAATGAAGATTGCGTCGCGGGTGGTTCCCGCCTCATCGAACACCACTACCCGGTCTTCGCCGAGCAACCGGTTGACCAGCGTCGACTTGCCCACGTTGGGGCGACCGACCACGGTGATGACCACGCCACGTTCTTCCGCGACTGCGCGGCGTTGCTCGTCATCATCCGAAGCCGCTTCCGCGTGACCGGTGGCATCTTCGTCACCGATCACGTCGTCCGGGTCAGGCGGCGGCGCACGCTCGAGGATTTCCTCTACCAACTCGCGCATGCCGCGGCCATGACTGGCCGATATGGCCGCCACCGCGGCGAACCCGAGTCCGGAGAATTCGGCCAGCGCGACGCCTTCGCCGATGCCGTCCACCTTGTTGACGACCAGAATCGTTTCGCGCCCGAGGCGACGCAGGCGCTCCATGATCAGCTCGTCACCGGGCGAGAGGCCGGTTCGGGCATCCACGAGAAACAGCACCAGATCGGCTTCATCGACCGCGGCAAGAGTCTGTCGGGCCATGGCCTCGTCGATACCCGCGGAGGCACCGGTGAGGCCACCGGTATCGATCAGAACGAAGCTGCGCCCTTCCAGCCGCGCGAGGCCGTACTGTCGGTCGCGGGTAAGACCGGGCAGGTCCGCAACCAGCGCGTCCCGGGAACGGGTCAGACGATTGAAAAGGGTGGACTTGCCGACGTTCGGTCTGCCCACCAGTGCGAGCACCGGCGATACCACGATCTCTCCCGAACGAAGTTGAACGGAGTGCCCGTCAGAGGCGTTCCGCGCTCAGCGCCTCCAGACGACCGCTGTTGCCGAGCACGTAGAGTCGTTCGCGATCACTCGCCGGAGCGACGCGAATGCCGCGGCGGTCGATGCGGGTTCGCGCCACTGGCCGGCCGTCGGTCTGCGCAAAAAGGTGCAGGTAGCCCTGCGCATCGCCGACCGCCACGTACGCACCCAGCGTCGCCGCACCCGAGACACCACGCCGTCGCAGTCCGTCCTGCTGCCACACGACGGAACCGGTGCTCTGATCGAGCGCGTGGATCACGCCGCGTTCGTCGACAACGTAGACCTGACCGTAACCTTCGGCGAGCGGATTGACCGTGGACATGGGACGCTCCCACTGCACCATGCCATCCTGCAGCCGCATCGACTTGGCGGCGCCCTGGAAGCTGGCCGCGAAGACGCCTGAGGGCGTCACCAGTGGAGTGCCGTCGACATCCGCAATGCGCTCGAGTTCAGAGCGGCCGCTGGGAACGCCGACGGCGCTCTCCCAGACGATCTCGCCGCTATCGGCCCGCAGCGCCGCAAGACGACCGTTGGGAAAGCCCTGAAACAGAAAAGGATCGCTGAACACGGGCGCCGACGTACCGCGCATGGAGAGCACCGGGACCTGGGTGTCGTAACTCCACACCCGGCGTCCATCGGATCGGGATAGCGCCCGGAGACGTCCGTCCCCGGTGACGACGAAGATCAGGTCGCGATTGGACGCCGCGGGAGCGAGCACTTCGCTCGACAGCGTGACGCGCCAGAGCTCGCCCCCATCGTCCGCGCGCAGGGCGACGAATTCTCCCCGCGTGGTGCCTACGAAAACCGCGAAGTCATCGGCGTGAACACCACCGGTGACGAAACTGCCGCGGTCGTTGTCGCGCTCCCAGATCGCGAATGCACCGAGCAGCGCGCCATCCGGAAGCCCGATGCGCGTTTGCCAAAGGCGCTCTCCACTCTCGGCATCCCGCGCCTCGACCAGCCCAAAGGCATCGGCGACGTAGAGGCGATCCCGGTGCAATGCCGGCTGCAAACGGTTGAAGCGTCTGCCGAGGCCGGCCCCGACGGATGATCGCCAATCGGTGCGCAGGCGCGCTTCCGGCGCGAAGTCCATCAGCGGTGCCGGCGCAATTTCTGCGTCCTCGCTGGAAAAGGGATTGATGCGCTGCATCCAGGCACAACCCGAAAGGAGGGCGGCAAAAAGAATCAGCAGCGTGCATCGGACAGGCAATCGCAGATACGTCATGGCGCGCCTCCGATGGGATCGCCTTCGATGGGATCGCCTTCGATGGGATCGCCTTCGATGGGATCGCCT
>SLQW01000115.1 GCA_007131295.1 Pseudomonadales bacterium
AAACTGCGGCCCATGGCGCTTGGCGCCATGGGCCGCAGGGTGAACGACTGCGTCCGGAGATCAGAGGCCGGAGAAGCTGTAGCGCACGGAGGCGCCGTAGATTCGCGGCTCGGTCAGGAAGTAATTGCGGTAGAACCCGGACGTATCCGAGGTCAGGTACTTGCCGGTGATGTTGTCCTTGTCGGCGATGTTGCGGATGAAGGCGCGCACGGTCCAGTGGCCGTCGTCGCTCTCGTAGATCAGCGACGCATTGTGCTGATCCCAGCTGCTGATGCGATCGCCCTGGGTATTGAACTCGCGGGCGAACATCTTGCCTTGCCAGTAGTAGTCGTAGCGCGCCGTCACCGAGCCGCGCAGGGCAGCGACCGGCCAGGTGTAGGCGAGCCCGAGGCGGATGCTGTGTTCCGGCGAGTTGGGCAGCGAATTGCCGTCCAGGTTGGTCGGCAGACCGTCCGAGGTCTCCACGCCTGCCGCATCGAGGAAGCCGCGGGAGAAGTAGGCGGGAATCTCCACGCCGGCCGCGTTCGGTTCGTAGGTGACGTTGGTTCCCGGCTCGGTACCGCCGTTGGCCGGCGTCAGGGCGGCGTTTCCTGCCAGTGCCGCATCCACCACAGCCTGGGTGATCTGCGATTCACGCGCGATGTAGTTCACCGCCGTGAGCGAACCCGGGTCGATGTTGTTGAGCAGGATGAAGTCCGGATTGCCCGCCGTCCGGTTGACGGGGTCGACGGATAGACTGCCGTCCACTTTACTCTTCAGGAACGAGTAGGCACCGTCAATGGACAGTCCGGGGACCGCCTGCGGCCGCCAGAAAGCCTCCAGCTCGAGGCCGTAGATGTCGGCGTCGATGTTGTCGTTCAACGAGGTGTTGTTGGCGATCCGGGTGACCTGCAACCCGCTGTAGTCGTAGTAGAACGCCGCGGCGTTCAGCACCAGGGTGCCGTCGAGCAGCACGTTCTTGCTGCCGATCTCGAAGGCGTTGATCTTCTCCGGATCGAAGGTGAACGACGAGGTGGCCTGGAACGCCGGCGGGATGGCCGGGTTGAAGCCGCCGGGCTTGTAGCCTCGGCTGAAGAAGCCGTACACCATCGAGTCGTTGTTGATCTGCCAGTCGAGACCTATGCGACCGCTCCATTCCTTGAAGTTGGTCTTGCTCGGGCTGCCGGTCAGGATCCGGGTCTCGCCGAACTGGGGCACGATGGGGACCGCCGCCGAGACTGCGAAACGTTCAGGGCTCAGCGGTGGT
Organism: Pseudomonadales bacterium; assembly: GCA_007131295.1. Taxonomy (GTDB): domain Bacteria; phylum Pseudomonadota; class Gammaproteobacteria; order Pseudomonadales; family Azotimanducaceae; genus SLTB01. The sequence goes on from SLQW01000115.1 coordinate 1,247, forward strand.
GTGTCCATGGCCGCGGCCACGAGCTCTGGGGCGTAGAGATTGCCCAGAGCGACGTCCGTGGGATCGCCGAACATGAAGCCGGTCGTGCGGGTCCAGAATGGATCGGGCCCGAGTGCGCCTCCTAAAATCGCGTTCAGATCCACGGCATTGAAGAGCACGCTGGTGTCGCTGGTCTCCTTGTTGTCCCGGTTGTAGCGCAGGCCGACCGTGAGCTTCAGCGCCTCGTTGATCTGATAGTAACCCTCGCCAAAGAACGCGTAGCCGTCACTCATGGTGCCGCCGGAAGGGTTGGTCGTGTTGTTGAAGTAGCCGGGGTACAGAGGTGGTGCTTCGAGGAACGCTGAGCCGAAACTCGTCACAAGGTCGAGCGTATTGGCGAGCACGTAGTAGTCGCCGTGGCCCTCCGAATCATAAGCGTTGGCGCCGAGGATGAAATTGAACGGCCCCTCGAAGTCCGATGCCACCTTCGCCTCGATGGTCCAGTACTCGGACTTGCCCGATGCCTGATCGAAGGCGAACAGGCGCGTCTGGTCGATGGGCAGGATGCACTCGCCGCCCGCCACGCCCGTGTTGCCATCGTTGATGTTGCAGGGTCCCTCGGCCCAGTCGCCGCCGGCACGCCCTGCGGGTCGTGACGTGGGCCAGAGTCCCTCCGGGTTCTGCGGCGTGGGATTCAGGGTCGCACCCACGTTCATCAGGTAGTCCTGTTGCGACAGGTAGTCCGTCTCCTGATAGGCGCCCTGCAGGCTGAAGCTGTAGCGGTCGAACTGATGATCGAAGCCGAAGGCGAACACGTCCTCCTCGTTCTGGAAGATCGGTTCGAAGTCCGTGTGCATGGTGCGCAGCCCGAGTTCCGGTCGCGGGAAGTCGTAGCTCAGTCCCGGGAAGCCGACTTCGGTGCCGTCGACCCCGAGCGGTAGCGCACCTGCCGTACCGGCGAAGATACCGCCGGTGGTGGCCCCGAGGTGGGGCTGCTCGAAGCCGAAGGCATCCGGATCACAGCCCGTTGTGGGCAACGGATTGGTGACGCAGACCTGGTTCGTGATCCGGGCCCGGTTGCTGTCCTCATCGAACCTGGAGTACATCACCCAGAGGTTGGTCCGGTCGGAAATGGCCCATTCCGCCGTGAGCCGTACGGACCAGAGATCACGTCCGTCCACGCGCTTGCTGGCCAACGGCAGCTCGAGACCCACTTCTTCCTGCTGGGCCCAGGCCAGGTTCTTGGTGTAGCCGTCCCGGTCGAGCCACATGCCCGCTGCGCGCACGGCGAAGGTCTCGGTGATCGGAATGTTGATTGCGCCCTTCAGGCGGCGGTTGCTGTAGTCGCCGATCTCGCCGTCGATGTGGGCGTCGAAGGCGCGCGGGTCCGGGCGTGCGGTGACGAAGTTGATGGCCCCGCCGGTGGCGTTGCGGCCGAACAGGGTGCCCTGGGGACCGCGCAGGATCTCCACCCGCTCCATGTCGTAGAACTCGATCGCATTCAGATTGCTGTTGATCGGGATCTCGTTGATGTGGGTGGACACACCGGGTTCCCCGGAAGCGCCGATCACGAGCCGGCCGATACCGCGGATACTGAAGCTCGAGCCGCCGAAGTTGGTGGCGGTGAAGCTGACGTTAGGTGCGTTCATCTGCAGGTCGGAAGGCGCGAGGATCTGGCGATCTTCGAGCATGTCACCACTGAACGCGGAGACCGCGATCGGCACGTCCTGTACGCTTTCCTCACGCCGCTGAGCGGTGACCGTGATCTCTTCGATGATTGACTGGCGCTGCTGCGCCCCGGCGGGTTGCTGTGCGTAGGCGGCGGGTACGCCCGACAGAGCGGCGATGGCACTGGCCAGCACCATCCGCTCAGACAGGCGCACTCGCGAACGATCGCGCGAATGCGTCATCTTGATTGACTCCCCAAGGTCCCCCTGTGAAGGTCAGCCGGCTTGGCGCCTGGGAGTCATGGTTATGATTAGGCGACGGCTCACCGGGGGATCCATCCCGACTCCCGAAATCAAGAGTTCCCCGGACTGTCGTGATTGTCAAGCAGTCCGACGAGCCAGATGGCAAGCCGTTCGGCAACCCGCTCAGCGAATCACTCCGGCCCGGGATGCATAGTTGGGCCAAGCTGTGCGACGTAGACGCAAGGCTTCGGCTATGCTGCGCCCATCTCGGGCCAGGGGGAGAAGGCATGGATTTCAGGGACACGGACCTCACCACGCTGGCGGCGGATCTCCGCGCCGGGCGGATCTCGGCCGAGGAACTCATGCGCGGGACACTTTCCCGCATCGAGGCGCTGAATCCGAAGCTGAACGCCTTCGTCAGCCTGGCCGATCCGGATCGCCTGCTGGCGGAGGCGCGTGCGGTGGACGCGGAATTCGCCCGAGGTGAGGATCCCGGGCCGCTTGCCGGCATTCCGATGGGCGTCAAGGACATCGAGGACGCTCGCGGTCTGGTGACCACTTTCGGTTCCGTGCTGTGGGCGGAGGCAGAGCCCGCTACCGCCGATTCAATCGAGGTCACCCGGCTGCGGGCAGCTGGGGCGATCGTGGTCGGCAAGACCAACTCGCCCGAGTTCGGCTGCAAGGGGGCGACGGACAACGCCCTGTTCGGCGCCACCAGGAACCCCTGGGATCACGACTACTCGCCAGGCGGCTCCTCTGGCGGCAGCAGCGCTGCGCTCGCTGCGGGCCTCGTGCCGCTCGCCACCGGGTCCGACGGTGGTGGCTCTATCCGCATCCCGGCAGCGCTCTGCGGCCACTCCGGTTTCAAGCCGTCGCAGGGCAGGGTGCCCATGGGCGGTGCGCCCACCACGGGCCTGCTTGCGGTGCGTGGGCCGATGACGCTGCGCCTCAAGGACACGGTGGTCGCACTGGACGTACTCCGGGGTGACCATCCGGGCGACATCTTCGGCCTGCCCGATGACTGTCGGCCCTGGCAGCCGGACTACGAGGCGCGGGAGTTGCCCGAGCGGGTGGTGTGGGCACCGACGCTCGGCTTTGCGGAGATCGATGCCGAAGTACTCCGGGTCTGCAACGCGGCGGTCGAGGCGCTGCAGGTAGCCGGCGTTGAGGTGATCGAGGCGGAAGCGGTATTCGACTCGCACCCGCTGCCGCACTGGTGGACGCTGTGGACCGTACTGATGGCGCGCAAGCTCGGTCGGTTCCGGGACGATCCCCGCTGGGAACGGGTGGATCCGGCCCTGCGCGGCATGGTCGAGACCGGGCTCGGCGCCAGCGGCGTCGACTTCGCCCTCGCCATCGACGCCTGCCACCACTACAACGACCAGCTCGAGTCTGCGTTCGCTGATGCGCCCTATATTCTGAGTCCCACCTGCGCCGGACGGACGCCGAAGTCGGGTGCCGACGGCACCATCAACGGCCGTCCCACCGCCGCCTGGGTGGAAATGACTTTCGGCTTCAACATGACCAGGAATCCGGCCGCCAGCGTGCACGCGGGATTGGATTCCGACGGCATGCCCGTTGGTCTGCAGGTGGTAGGCAGGCAGCGCGACGATCTCGGCGTGCTGTGCGCGGCGGGGGCCATCGAGGATCTCCTGGGAGGTCCGGGGAGGGCAGTCTTCTGAGCTGGTCAGTCTCGCGTCCGGCGCTGGGTGAGGACCAGAACCCCGTCGCGCTGGGCCATCTCCACCCTGCCCAGGGCACTCATACCGAGTAGTACCGTACCGTCAAGTCCCGGTGCGATCGCGCCTTCCACATCGCGCCAGGTCATTCGCCCGATCTCGAGTCGATCGATCCGCGTCAGCCACGCGTGGTCCACTCCACTGGCGGTGCGTATGGGTATGCGCGTGCCGCGTTCGAGGCCCAGGCGGTCGGCGTCGGCGGCGGGTACGACCACGGCAGTGGCGCCGGTGTCGAGTAGAAAAGTGACGCGACGACCCTCGATCGTGCCGTCAGTCACGTAGTGGCCGGCGCGGTTGCGCTCGATGCGCACCTCGATGCGGTCGTCATGAACGAACGTCTCCGGCGTTCTCGCGGCGCGCTCGCGACCTTCGTCCCGTGCTGAGAACAGCAGCGTGCCGCCCACGAGGACCAGGATCCAGAAAACCCAGAGCATGCCCCGACCCATGCCTCGCACCGGGTCCTCAGCGGAGCGTTTGTCGCTTTCGTTCATGGCGAGCGCCGTTCCTGGTCGGCCCGTGCTGGGTCGGCCCGAGATGATACACCCTCGGCGACGGGCTTCGTCTGGCGCGTTGGGCCATGCCATACTCGGCCGCAGCGACCTGTCGCAAATGATTCCAACGCATATCCGGGGAGGAAAGGGCATGAGTGCGAGTGGCAAATGGGATGTGACCATGAACACGCCCATGGGGGCACAACAGGGCACGCTGGACATCGACGTCGATGGCGACACGCTCACGGGAACCATGACCGGCGCCCAGGGGGCGCTGCAGCTCGACAACGGCAAGGCCGACGGCAACAACCTCAGCTGGACGGCGAACATGACTCAGCCCATGCCGATGACGCTCGAGTTTTCGGCACTGGTCGACGGCGATGCCATCTCCGGAAGCGTCAAGCTGGGAGCTTTCGGGACGGCTAGCTTCAACGGCTCCCGCGTCTGAACGTGACGTCGAAGGCGGGCACTTCATTTCCTCAGGCAACACTCGCACGACGGCTCGGATCGCTGGTTGCGCGGGGTGTGGCCTCGCGCTCCTGGCGCAGGCTGCGGCAGGTGCCGGCGACGCTCCAGCGTCGTCTGCGCGGCGGCCGCTGGGTGGTGGAGTTCTTCCATCAGGTGGACGACCCCCATTCTCATCTGGCCGTCCAGTGTCTGGCAGGATTGCGCCGCAACTATGACGTGGACCTGCGCGTGTATCTGGTTCCGGCACCGGCTTTTACCGACAACCCCAGTGCCGGGACGTATCTGACCTGGGCGCGACGCGATGTCGCAGACGTGGCCGCCGGTTACGGGATGCGCTTCGAGGATCCGGGTGAGCAGCCGCCCGCCGCGCTAGTGGACAAGGCGCGCGCCATTCTCTCTGCAGGTTTGACGCGAGCTTCGTTTCCGGAGCTCGCCCACTCGGTGGGCGAGGCGCTCTGGGCTGCGAATGGTGCCGCGCTGGACGAGCTGGCCGGCCGTCACGGCGCCGATACGGACGCAGCCGCTCGCGCGCGCGAGGACATCGGCCGCGAGCGGCGCGAGCAGCTCGGTCACTACAGTGGTGGCATGTTTCACTTCGCTGGCGACTGGTACTGGGGCGTGGACCGACTGCTGCACCTCGAGGCCCGGCTCGCCGAGCTCGGTGCCATCGTCGGTGCCCCCCCGCCGCTCGCGCCACGGCCAGCGCTGCAATGGCCGCGCGACCGCGTTGCGGCCGCGCAGATCCGGGTCGAGTGTTTCGCGTCGATTCGCTCGCCGTACACCGCCATCGTCCTGCGCCGTCTGCTGGAGTGGGCGGATGTGGCCGGCGTGACGCTCGAACTGCGTCCGGTGCTGCCCATGGTCATGCGCGGCGTACCGCTGTCTCGATCCAAGAGCTTCTACATCCTTTCCGACACCGCCCGCGAAGCGGATCGGGCCGGTGCCCGCTTCGGCCGTCTGATCGATCCCATCGGCGTACCTGCAGAGAGGGCGCTTTCCCTGTGGCCCTGGGCAAAGTCGCGCGGTCGCGGCGAGCGTTACCTGTTGTCCTGTGTCGAAGGCGCCTGGGCCGACGGCATCGATCTCGGCAGTGACCACGGCCTCGCCCGCGTGGTGGAGCGCTGCAATCTGTCCTGGGCGGAGGCGCGGCGCCAACTCGCGGGCGATGCCTGGCGGGAGGAGGTCGAGGCCAACCGCGAGACCCTTTACGGAATGGGGCTTTGGGGTGTGCCGAGTTTCCGCGTGACTGGACCCACCCCGGAGCACGGCAGCTGGCAGGGCTGGGGACAGGACCGACTCTGGCGTCTGGCGCGCGAGGCGGCGGAGCGCGCCGATCAGGTGGTATCAACGGAGGCGTAAGCATGTATGCAGCATTGGTGACGGGTAAACGGGAGATCCGTCAGGTGGAGTTCCCGGAACCCGAAGCGACACCGGGCCGGGCCGTGGTCGAAGTGGACTACTGCGGAATCTGCGGGACCGACCTGCACGCTTGGGTGTCCGGCGAGCCCTACAACCCAGCCATCTGCGGCCACGAGTGGAGCGGTCGCGTGAGCCAGGTCGGTACCGGCGTCGCACACGTCCGTGAGGGCGACCGGGTGGCGGTGGGCGTTGCCAGTCCCTGTGGTGTCTGCCCCACCTGTCTGCGTGGTGACGGCAGCCACTGCGAGACGGTGTTCGCGGGCATGATCGGCGTCGGCCCGATGGCCGCAGCGCACGGCGGCTTCGCGCCCGCCATCGCCATCGAGGCGGCCAGGCTGTACCTGCTCGAGGAGGGCATCGAACCGGCCACAGCCGCCATCCTGGAACCCGCTACCGTGGCCGTGCACGCGGTCAGGCGCACGCCCATGCGGCTCGGTGACACCGTGGTCGTGCTCGGCGGGGGGCCCATCGGCCTCCTGACTCTGCAGTGTGCCCGGATCGCCGGTGCCGGTACCGTGATTCTGGTGGAACCACAACCTGCGCGACGCAATCTGGGTCACCGCCTCGGCGCCGACCGCGTCATCGACCCGGGAGCCGAGAGCGTGCCGGAAGCCGTAGAGGCATGGCTCGGACAGCCCGGAGCGGACGTGGTGTTCGAATGCGCGGGCATTCCCGCCACCATTAATCAGGCGGTGACCCTGGCCCGCCGTGGAGGCGTCGTCTCGCTGGTAGGCGTGGCGGATCAGAACGCGAACATCGTCCCGGCGGAGTGGCTGATCAAGGAGGTGCGCCTGGTGGCGTCGTTGGGCTACCAGCGCGAAGAATTCGCCGTGGCCCAGGCCCTGGTGCGGGACGGCCGCCTCGACCTGCCGGCTCTGCACACCTCGACCGTCCCACTGGAGCAGATCGAGGCCGCCTTCCAGCGCCTCACCGAAGCCCCTGAGGAAGTGAAGATCCTGGTGGATCCGCGCGCCTGATTCGCTCGCCGTCTCATCCGTCATTCTTGCAGTAGCGTAAGGAGGTCATGGCCATGCCGAGTGCCGAGCACGAAAAAATCGTCGAACTGTTCCAGAGCATGCCGCGTGAGGAGGCGCCCGATCTGGCCACGCAGCGGGCCAGTTTCGAGGCGTTGACCCAGGACTTCGCGCTTGCCCCGGGAACAGAAGTCATGCCGACCCAGGCGGGCGGCGTCCCCGCCGAGTGGGTGGGGGCATCCGGTGCCGATGCGCGCCGGGCGGTGCTGTATCTGCACGGCGGCGGCTACGTGATCGGTTCCCTCAACACCCATCGTTCGGTGGCATCACGCATTTCCGCCGCCAGCGGCGCCCGGGTGCTGCTGCTCGACTATCGGCTCGCGCCCGAGCATCCGTTTCCGGCCGCAGTCGACGACGCCTTCAGCGCGTACCGCTGGCTCGCTACACAGGGCGTTCTGCCAGAGCATGTTGCCATTGCCGGTGATTCTGCCGGGGGTGGCTTGACCCTGGCGCTCCTGGCGAAGATCAGAGACGAGGGCTTGCCGTTACCCGCCTGCGGGGTCTGCCTGTCACCCTGGGTGGACCTCGAGGGCAAAGGGGCCACCTGTGAGCCGGGCGCAGTGGATGATCCCATGGTCACCCTGGAGGGCTTGCGCGCAATGGGCCAGAGCTATGCAGGCGGTTCTCTCGACGCACCGCTGGCATCGCCGCTGCACGCCGATCTGACTGGCCTGCCGCCGCTGCTCGTCCAGGTGGGCACCCGCGAGATTCTGCTGGACGACGCACGGCGCATTGCTGCCCTGGCCGAGGCAGCTGGGGTGTCGGTCACGCTGGAAGAGGAGGAGGGCCTGATGCACGTCTGGCAGCTCTTTCCCGATGTGCCCGAGTCCGATGCCGCGGTGGCGCGGATCGGCGCCTTCGTGGACCGGCACCTGGCCTGACGGCGCGTGCCGCCCGCCAGGTGTCGTCCTGCGCTCGCAAGACGGCAGAGCCAACGCAGCCAGAAAGCGCAGCCGTCGCGGGCCGACCGGTGATTACCGGTTGCCCGCGAGCTCGGGTAGTGCGTGTTCGAGGACCTGCTCGATGCGCTCGACGAGGATCGTCTCTACCGCCGCGGTCACTTCCTCCGGAAGCTTGGTGAGGTCGCTGGCGTTGTCCTTCGGCAGCAGCACCCGCTTCATGCCGGCGCGATGCGCTGCGAGCAGCTTTTCCTTGACGCCACCCACCGGCAGCACCAGTCCCGACAGGGTAATCTCACCGGTCATGGCCAGATCCGGCGCTACGGGCTTGCCTGAGTAGAGGCTCGCCAACGCCGCGACCATGGTGACGCCTGCTGAGGGTCCGTCCTTGGGAACGGCGCCGGCAGGTACGTGCACGTGAACGCCATTGTCGGCAATGCGCTCCTGCTCGATACCGAGGCAGCTGGCTGCGGACCACAGCCAGCTGCGCGCAGTGCGCGCAGACTCCTGCATGACGTCACCGAGCTGGCCGGTGAGGGTGACTTTTTCGTCCTTCGGAATCAGCGCGCTCTCCACGTAGAGCACATCGCCTCCGGCTTCGGTCCAGGCCAGCCCGGCGGCGACGCCCGGCGCCATGGCGCGGCGCGCCTGCTCCGGAAAAAAGCGTTCCGGGCCCAGCAGGTCCGCGAGGTCGTCGCGACAAATGCGGCGCGGTTCCGAACCTTCCAGGATGCGACGTGCGGTCTTGCGGGCGATACGGCCGAGGGCACGTTCCAGCTCGCGTACCCCCGCCTCGCGTGTGTAACGGGCGATGACGGCCTCGAGGACGTCATCTTCTAGTTGGAGTTGGGCGGGTTCGAGGCCTGCCTCGCTGCGCTGGCGCGGCAACAGGTAGCGTTCGGCAATGCGTACCTTCTCCGCATCCGAGTAGCCGGCGAGCCGGATCACTTCCATGCGATCGAGCAGCGGCCTCGGGATGCCATCGAGATTGTTTGCCGTAGTGATGAAGAACACCTTCGACAGGTCGAACGGCAGGTTGAGATAGTTGTCCCTGAACTCCGCGTTCTGTGCCGGGTCGAGCACTTCCATCAGGGCAGCTGACGGATCACCCCGGAAGTCTCGACCGAGCTTGTCGACTTCGTCGAGCATCAGCAGGGGGTTGGCGACTTCCGCTCGGCGCAGTGCCTGCAGGATGCGACCTGGCATCGCGCCGATGTAGGTGCGCCGGTGCCCGCGTAGTTCCGCCTCGTCATGCAGGCCGCCGAGTGCGAGTCGCTCGAACTTGCGTCCGATCGCGCGGGCAATCGACTGACCAAGGGAGGTTTTGCCGACGCCAGGTGGACCGACGAAGCAGAGGATCGGGGCCTTGGCAGTCGGGTTCATGCGCATCACGGCGAGAAACTCGAGGATGCGCTCCTTGACGTCTTCGAGCCCATAGTGGTCTTCGTCGAGCACCTCGCGGGCGTGGATGAGATCCAGATCGTCTGATGTGGTCTGCTGCCAGGGCAGCTCGGCCAGCAGCTCAAGATAACTCCGGGTCATCTGGTAGTCCGGAGACTGGGCGCTGGTGCGACCGAGGCGTTTCAGTTCGCGGTCCGCCTCCTGCTTCGCCAACGGGGGCAGCTGTGCCTGATCGAGCTCCTCCCGCAGCAGCTCCAGGTCGTCGCCGTCATCATCGCCGAGTGCTTCTTCGATCGTCTGTTTCTGCTGCCGCAGCAAGGCTTCCCGCTGTTGCCGCTCGATGTCCTGTGATGCCTTGTCGGCTATTTCGCGCCGCAGTCGGTTCACCTCGAGTTCGTGGCCGAGCACTTCGTGCATCAGGCTGAGTACGTCGGCCAGCGTATCCGCCTCGAGCACGCTCTGTTGGCGGGCCATGTCGAGGTTCGCCAGCGAGGCCATGCGGTAGTGCTGGGCTAGCGGATCGCGGATCGAGAGCACGAGCTGCTGGAACATCTGCTCTCCGCCGCGGGGATCGATGAGATTGGCGATCTGCCGTGCCAGAGCGTGGTTCTCGCGGATCAGAGCGTCGACGCGGGCGTCGTGTCCCGATGGCAGGCGCAGCGATTCCGAGCGTGCAGCCAGGAAGGGGCCGCTGGTGTCGATGTCGGTAAGGCGCACCCGCTCCTGGCCCTGCACCAGCACCTGGGCACCACCTTCGCTGCGTTCGATGCGACGGATGCTTACCAGAGTGCCCACCGTGTGGATGTCCGCCTCCTGCACGTCTTCCACGTCACCACTGCGCTGGGCAACGCAGATCAGGTGCGCTGCATCGGGATCGGCGGCGGCCAGCGCCTCGGCTGCGTCGACGGCCGCCAGCGAGCGCTCGCGGCCGACCGCCAGGGGCACGGCCAGATGGGGGAAGACCACCGTATTCTTCAACGGCAGGACGGGAAGAGGTTTGGACATGCATCACTCCAGGTTTGATGGTCCGCAGCTGGCGGGACGCTGATCGACCATGCGCCGTCGCTCTGTGCGGACCGTACTCAGTCCTGGAGATGGGGTTCCATCAGCGTCGATTCAACGCGGCCGACGGGACGGCTGCCGGTTCAGCGCAGCTGGATACCGCCACCACGAGGCCCGCCACCCATACCCGGAGGCATGCCGCCACCGCCACCCTGACCGGGAACGACGATGCCGGACGCCGCCTCGCGGCGCATTTCCTGCAATTGCTCGATGGCATCCTGCACTGCTTTCTGGGCTTCGGCACCGAATTTCTCCGCAGCTTCGCCCAGGCTCGCAGCCTCGATCTCGAAATTGATCGGCAGCGCCCCCGCCGGCGTCATCAGCGAGGCCTGGCCGATATAGAGCACCGGACGACCGGGATCGTCGCTGCCGTCGGCCGTGACGGGCGTCAGGCGCTGGATGGAGCCCACCCGGCGATCGGTGAACTGCTCCTCACGATAGAGGTCGGCCACCTCCATGCGGATGTCGTCGGTTCGCAATTCGCTCACGGCTGTCCTCATTTGCTTGCTGCAGTTCGAGGCGGCGTATGATGCCGGGATCGGCGGCACTTGCCAAAACCGCATGTCGGTTTCTGGACCCGAGCGGTACGTCAGGGGATGCTTGCGCCCTGAATCGGATTCTCGAATGGAGCTCAGCAGATGTCGGTCCGTTTCCCCTGGGTCGTTTTCCTCATAGGAGCCTGGCTCATGACTGCCTGCAGTGACGTTCAGGTGGACGCTGGTGCGAACGGCGGTGCGAACGCCGGCTCGGAGCCTGCTGCGATCGAGCGTCCCCGCTACGCCCTGGCTATCCACGGTGGTTCCGGCGTGATCGAGCGCGGGTCCCTCGATCCCGAGACGGAGGCCGCATACCTGCGCACCCTCGAGGAGGCCCTGGCGGCTGGCGAGCGCGTGCTCGAGCAGGAGGGTACGGCTCTCGATGCCGTCGTCGCAGCGATCGTGGTGATGGAGGATTCGGACCTGTTCAATGCAGGGCGCGGCGCGGTTCTCACCCATGAGGGAACGGTGGAGCTCGACGCCTCGCTCATGCGCGGAGAAGACCTCGATGCCGGCGCAGTCGCAGGCGTGGGCCGGGTGCGCAATCCCATTCTTGCCGCCAGGGCCGTGATGGAGCACTCGCCCCACGTCCTGCTGGCCGGGACCGGTGCCGATACCTTCGCGGCGGAGCAGGGTCTGGAGCTCGAGGACAACACATGGTTTCGCACCGAGCGCCGGCGCCAGCAGCTCGAGCGGGCGATCGAGCAGGATCAGGTGCGTCTCGATCACGACGATGACCTCGGCACGGTGGGTGCGGTGGCCCTGGATGTCCACGGCAACCTGGCTGCGGGCACCTCCACCGGGGGCATGACCAACAAGCGCTGGGGCCGGGTGGGCGACTCGCCGATAATTGGTGCCGGCACCTACGCCAGCAACGCCTCTTGTGCGGTGTCGGCCACCGGGCACGGCGAGTACTTCATCCGCCGGACGGTGGCCCGCGAAGTCTGCGCGCTGATGGAATACGCGGGTCTCGACGTCGCCTCCGCGGCGCGGCAGGTGGTGCACGATCAGCTGGGGCCGATGGGCGGCAGCGGCGGACTGATCGCGGTGGACCATCGCGGCAACGTGGTGCTCGAGATGAATACGCCCGGCATGTATCGAGCGTCCGTGCGTTCCGGTGAGGATCCCATCGTGGCCATTTTCGCGCGATGACGGGAGAGGGCAGGAGTCCGCTACGTTTCCTGGCGGGCAGGCGGGTCCGCGATCACATCGAGAAGGAGGGGTTCCGGCTCGAGGACTTCCCGACCCTGCTCGGTGCGGCCGGCGGTCCCAAGTGGCTGGTGCTCTATGGTCTCGACCGTGTGCTGGCGCCTCGGCTGACCCGCTTGGGCCATCGCGTCCACCTCGTCGGTGCCTCCATCGGTGCCTGGCGCTTCGCCGCCTACGCCCAGGCCGATCCTGCTGCGGCGCTTGATCGGCTGCTGGCCAGCTACACCCGCTTCGACGTCGCGCATCAGGGCCCCATCGACATGAATGAGGTGTTCGAGGGCTACTGCCGCGACCTGCTTGGAGAGCGCGGTGCAGAGGAGATCCTGGCGAGTCCTCACGGTGCGCTTCATGTCGTCGTGGCCTGGATGCGACGGCGCTGGCTGCCGCCGCTGGCAGGCTTGGGGTTGGCCGCTGGAGTCAATACCCTGGGCCGCCGCATGCTGCTGCGCTTCGGCCCCGAGCGCCTGGTGCTGAGCAGCGCTGAGCCGAGGCCTGCGGCCGGTTGGCCGGCACGTCACGTCCCGCTCACAACCACGAACATGGCGGCGGCGCTGCGGGCCAGCGGCGCCATTCCAGGCTTGGTCCGCCCCGTGGCAGATCTGGTTCCAGGTGAGCCCGGCTTCGGTGTCGACGGCGGCATCATCGACTACCACTTCGACGCGTCCCTGGCCGCGGACGACTTCATCCTCTACCCGCACTTTTATCCACATCTGGTGCCTGGCTGGTTCGACAAGCCCTTCCGCAGACGTCGTCTGCTTCCGCACGCCGTGGACAATCTGCTGCTGATCGCGCCGAGTCCCGAGTTCGTGGCCGGCCTGCCTCAGGGTAAGGTTCCGGATCGCAACGATCCACGACGCCTCGGCCTGGAAGCCTGCCAGCAGGCATGGTGCCAGGCCGCGGACGCGTCGCGCCGGCTCGGTGACGCCTTCTTGGAGGCGTTAGAGCGCGACCGCGTCCCGGCTCTGCTCGAGTGACGCCGCGAGCATTTTTTCCGGCGGCGCCGCTTCGGCCCGCCTGCACGAACGAGGAGAGACAAAATGACCCGAAACCGCCGCATCCTGATCAAGACCCTGCCCGAGGGCACCCTGACCACTGACTGCTTCGAGATGGACGAAGTGGAAGTCGCAAATCCCGGGTCCGGGCAGGTGCTCGTAAGAACGCTGCTGCTGTCGCAGGACGCAGCGAACAGGGCCTGGATGCAGGGTGCCACCTATCGCGACGCCATCGAGGCCGGCCAGGTCATGGCCAGTGGTGCCATCGCCGAGGTGGTGGCATCGGAGGCCGAAGGACTCGCCCTCGGCGACATTGTCTGGGGTGATACCGGCTGGCAGGAATATGCGCTGCTGTCAGGGCGCTCGGTGCAGAAGTTGCGCCGGCATGAGCCGTTGAGCCATCTGATTTCGCTCCTCGGCGTCGCCGGCAAGACGGCGTATCACGGGCTGATCAACGTTGCCGGTATCCATGCCGGTGAAACGCTGCTGGTGTCCGCAGCCGCGGGCTCGGTGGGTTCCATTGTCGGGCAGATCGGCCGCATCAAGGGCGCGCGGGTGGTCGGCATCGCTGGCGGTGCGGAAAAGTGCCGTTGGGTGGTAGACGAACTCGGTTTCGACGCCTGCCTCGACTACAAGGACACCTCGCTGGCCCTGCCGAAACAGCTGGGAGCGACCTGTCCGGATGGGGTCGACGTCTACTTCGACAATACCGGCGGCGACATCCTGCAGGCGGCGTTGTTCGCCATGCGGCAGCGTGGACGCGTCGCCTGCTGCGGCGCCGTGTCCATGTACGACGGCAAGCCGCGGCCTGGTCCTTACGGCGTACCCGGCCTCCTGGTGGTCAAGCGCCTGAAGATGGAGGGCTTCATCGTGATGGACTATGCCCATCTCGATGCGGACGCGGAACACGATCTGACCATGTGGGCTGGGGATGGCCACCTGAAGGTGGTGGAGGACATCCTCGACGGCCTGGAGCAGGCCCCTGCGGGTCTGGTAGGCCTCCTGGCTGGCGAGAACCGCGGCAAACGCATGATCCGGGTGGCGGAGCCGTCCTGACCCCGCTGTCGTCATGCCCCGGGCGGCAGCACCGGGCGGTGGGTCGGGAACGTCTCCTGACCAACGGCCCATGCGTGCAGCTCCGTAACCGACGCAAAGCCGTCGAGTGCCGCAAGCTGCCGCTCGGTGACCCGCATCAGTCCGAAGCTGCCCGCGGCGTAGTCGGCGAGCGCCTGTTCCGGTGAAACCCAGACACTGTGCACCGTCTCGCTGGCATCGTGAACGCCGTCCTGACCGGGCGGTGCCTCGGCGATGAAGAAGCGGGTGTCGAAGCGCCGGGGCCGACCGAGCGGCGTGACCCAGCGGTTGAAGTAGTGCACGTGGTCACAGGCCAGGGTCAGGCGTTCCAGCTGGCAAAGGTCGGCGAGATCGAGTTCGCCTTTGTAGACGGCTCGACGATAGGCGCGGAAGCGCTCGCGAGTGTCGGCGTCGTCGAAGCGCAGCAGTTGGCCCTCGGCATCGTAGGCGAGCAGCAGGCCCGCTTCCTCGAAGGTCTCACGGATGGCGGCAATCCAGAAGCCGCGCCACTCGTTGCCGAGTGCGGCCATCTGTCGGGCCTGATCCTCGGACGGCCCGGCCCGCCAGGCGTCCAGGGCGTGCAGGTGGTCGTCGCCTTCCACCCGGCCGCCGGGGAAGACGTACATACCACCGGCGAAAGCCGCTTGGCTGGTGCGCCGCAGCATGAAGGTCTCTATGCCGCCGCCGGCCGCATCGCGGGCTATGATCACGGTTGCGGCGGGGCGGATCGGTTGGACGGGAAGGTCGGTCATGCCACGCTCCTCGGGTCAGGCGCGACTATAGCTCAGCTGACGCCATCTGACCGTCCCCCGCCAGGCATCCCGCGCAGGAGCACACACCCATGCACGTCGATCCCGTTGCCGCCGGCATGGAGCCGGCCCAGCTCGCCCGCATCCGCCGCCACCTCGAAGAGCGCTACCTGAAACCGGGGAAGATCGCCGGCTTTCTGCCGCTGGTGTATCGCCGCGGTGCCATCGCCTACTGCGAGCCGCTGGGGATGATGGACATGGAGCGTGGCCGGCCGATGGCCGAGGACACGCTGTTCCGCATTTACAGCATGACCAAACCGATCACCTCGGTAGCGCTCATGATGCTTTACGAAGAGGGCCACTTTCAGCTCAACGACCCGGTGCACCGCTGGATTCCGGAGTGGCGCGATCTGCGCGTCTTCCGCGGTGGCAACTGGCCGAACTTCCTGACTGAGCCCTGCGCGCGGCCAATGACGGTCAAGGACCTGTTGACCCACATGTCCGGCCTCACCTACGACTTCATGCAGGCGTCGAACATTGACCGTGCCTACCGCAAGCTCGGCGTCCGCCTGGAACGCGAGGGCGGCACTTTGCGGGACATGGTGGAAACCCTCGCCCGCCTGCCGCTGGAATTTTCCCCTGGAACGCGCTGGAACTATTCGTTTGCCACTGACATCTGCGGCTATCTGGTAGAGGTCATGAGTGGTCAGCGCTTCGACCGCTTCCTCAGCGAGCGGATCTTCGAGCCGCTCGGCATGCACGACACCTTCTTCTCGGTGCCGGCCGACAAGCTGCAACGCTTCGCCGCGAACTATCAGCGCGGCCGGGATCGCACGCTGACTCTGCTCGACGATCCGCAGGCCAGCCCTTTCGCGCGCGCGAAGACGCTGTTTTCAGGTGGTGGCGGACTGGTTTCGAGCGCCGCAGATTACCTTCGCTTCTGTCGGATGCTGCTTGGTCGAGGCAGCCTCGACGGTGTCCGCATCATCGGCCCCAAGACCCTGGAGCTGATGACCTGCAATCATCTGCCGAACGGCGACGATCTCACCCGCTGGGCCATGGGAACCTTCAGCGAGACGACCTATGAAGGTTATGGCTTCGGGCTGGGCTTCTCGGTAAATCTCGGGCCGGGGCCAACCTCCACCGTGGGTTCGGTTGGTGAGATCGCCTGGGGTGGGGCGGCGAGTACGCTGTTCTGGGTGGATCCGACCGAGGATCTCATCTGCATCCTCATGACCCAGTTCATGCCCTCCGGCACGTTCAACTTCCGCGGCCAGATGAAGGCGTTGGTCTACCCTGCCATTCGACCCTGAGCGTAACGGCACCGTTTGGGGGCGCCCGCGCACTACCTGCATCATCTCGGTGCACGCACGTTGCGGGCTGAGGCGCCCGCCCAGGGGCGCCAATCGGTGCGGCATGCACCCGCGCCCTGCAGGAATGGCGGCCGCCACTTGCCTGGCAACGGCATGAAGCCGTCTGCCTGGACCCTGTCGCCGACCTCGGCACGAATCTCGCAAAGGCTGAGGCCGTGCTTACGCCCATCGCTGGCGTCTTGCGCCTGTTTCATGATGCTGGAGAGATATGGGATGCGGCTGCGCGCGCTCTTGGTTGTGTGTCTGGGTGTCGTACTTGGCGTGGCGGCAGCGGCCGAGCAGCGCTGGGATTCCATTCGGGGAGCCATCGAGAAGGCGGAACCGCCCGGTCCACAGTGGTTCACGCTCCGCAGCGGTCACACCGGTCACGTCCTCGACGCCGCTACCGGGCAGTCTCACGGCACGCTCACCTTGTCGCTCTTCTCGCCGGCACTGCGGCCGCACGTCGACCACGGCATGGTCTACACCTACGGCAGCTTCTACAGTCGCACCTATTACGGCGACCGAACCGACGCGGTCATTTTCTTCGACCTCGAAACCATGTCCCCGGTGGACGAGGTCATCATTCCAGCCAAGGCCGCGGGTATCGGCCACAGCGGCATGATCGGCCTGATCGACGATCGCTTCATCGGCGTGTGGAACATCACGCCGGCGATGTCGGTCAGCATCGTCGACATCGAGGAGCGCTCCTTCGTCGGCGAAATCAGTACGCCCGGATGCGCCACCGTTTATCCGCAGGATCGCGGCTTCCTGATGATCTGCGGTGACGGTGCTTTGCAATACATCATGCTGGACGAAAGCGGTGCGGAGAGCGGACGCCTCCGCAGCCCCGTTTTCTTCAGCGTCGAGGATGATCCGATCTTCGACTATTCGGTGCCTACCGAGCATGGCTGGGTGTTCGTTTCCCTCGAGGGTCATGTCTTCGAAGCGCGCATCGAAGACGACGAGATCGTCATCGAAGAGTCCTGGTCCGTCCTCTCCGAGCAGGACCGGGCAGAGGGCTGGCGCATCAGCGGGCGCCAACCCTTCGCCTACAACGAGGCCACCGGCATCTTCATGACGCTGATGCACCAGGGCGGCACCCAGGACAA
Organism: Pseudomonadales bacterium; assembly: GCA_007131295.1. GTDB lineage: Bacteria > Pseudomonadota > Gammaproteobacteria > Pseudomonadales > Azotimanducaceae > SLTB01. The sequence goes on from SLQW01000115.1 coordinate 18,673, forward strand.
TTACAAGGACCCGGGCACGGAACTGTGGGCGTTCAACCTGCGCACCCAGCGTCGCGGTTACCGGGTCGAGCTGGACAATCCTTCCCGCAATATCGCCCTCACGCGGGATGATGATCCGGTCGCGCTCGTGGTGGGCACCCAGGAGCGTTCTGTTGCCGTTCGACACGCGCGTACCGGTCGGCTCGTGCGCACCATCGAAGAGGCGGGCGGCCTGGTGCAGGTGTTCTGATGGTGGACCCGGTCCTGCAGCAGATCCTGGCGTTGGCGCTCGCTCTGCTTTTTCTTCATGCGGCCTGGCACAAGTGGCGCTCTGGCCTGCGCTTCGAGGCACAGCTGGCGGAGTACCGAGTTCTGCCGGAAGGACTGGTGCACGTGGGTGCACGGCTGCTGATGCTGCTCGAGTTTGCGGTGGCTCTGGGGCTGGTCCTGCCGGCATTCAGGCAGCCCGCAGCGCTGTTGGCCGCCGGGCTGCTGGCGCTGTACGCCACGGCCATGGCCGTCAACCTCATCCGCGGACGTCACCATATCGACTGTGGCTGCGGCGATACTCCCCAGCTTCTCTCCGTGTGGTTGGTGCTGCGTAACTTGTTTCTGGTGGCCGCGGCACTGGTGAGTGCGCTGCCTGCCGCACCCAGAGCTCCGGCCACGCTTGATCTGATGCTCGGCCTGCTGGCCATTAGCGCCCTGATCCTCACCTGGCTGATGCTGGAGCAGCTCCTGGCCAACGCCTCGCTGTTGCGAGAATGGAGGCAATCCCGTGATTGAAATCCTGACTGCGAGCGTCATTCTGCTCTGGGTCGTGGTACTGGTACTGGTGTTCGCCGTGGTGGCGCTCGCGCGTCAGATCGGGCTTCTGCACGAGCGTGTCGCGCCAGCCGGTGCGCTCATGCACAGCACTGGGCCGAAGGTGGGGGAGCTCGCGCCGCCGCTCGAGCTCGAGGACATCGATGGCCGTCCCTTCACCGTCGGCGGCGAGCGTAAGGCTGCCCAACTGATTCTGTTCGTGTCGCCCACCTGCCCGATCTGCAAGACCCTCGTGCCGACTGCCAAGTCCCTTGCTCGCAGCGAGCGTGGCCGCCTCGAGTTGGCCTTCGGCAGTGACGGTGGCGAGACGGAAGTCCATCGCCGCTACATCGAGGATATGGGCATCGAAGGGCATCCCTATATCGTCTCCCTCGAACTCGGGATGAAGTTCGAGGTAGGCAAGCTCCCGTTCGCCGTCCTGATCGGTGCCGACGGCGTTCTGCGCTCTAAGGGCCTGGTCAACAACCGGGAGCACCTCGAGAGTCTGGTCGAGTCCATGGACACCGGGTTCGCGTCGATCCAGGACTATCTGTTTCAGGAAGTGAAGTTGGAGAAGGAAGCATCATGAGCGGCGTAGACATGCTCGGCAGACTGTTCTCGGGTGTGGACAAGGTGACCGCGGGTGCCAGCCGTATGCTCGCGCGCCACACATCGAGGCGTTCGTTTCTCGGCAAGGCCGGTGCGTTCATGGCTGGCCTTGGTGCCTTTCCCATGCTGCCGGTCTACCGTGAGGCACAGGCTGCGTCGGTCGTCGATGAGATGGGCGACCCCAACAGTTGTGATTACTGGCGCTACTGTGCGTTCAGCGGATCCATCTGCGGTTGCTGCGGTGGTTCCGCAACCACCTGTCCTCCCGGCTCGGAGGTCGCCTCCGTGGCCTGGGTCGGTACCTGCCACAATCCGGCGGACGGGCGTGACTACCTGATTTCCTACAACGACTGCTGTGGCAAGAGCTCCTGCGGCCGCTGTCGTTGCAGTCGTTCCGAGGGTGAAAAGCCGGTGTATTTTCCGTCCAAAGCGAACACCATCTTGTGGTGCTTCGGCGCCAAGAGTCACGCCTATCACTGTACGTTGGGGCTGGTTATCGGCCGCGCCGATTCGACGACGCTCGGGTGATGGAGGAAGCATGAGAAATGGCCTGATGGCCGCCGGCTTGGTACTGGCAGTCACGCTCGTCAGCGGTGCTCACGGCAATCCTCGCTTCGACTATCTGCTGCATTGTGGGGGTTGCCATCTCGAGGATGGCAGCGGCGACCCTCCGGAAGTGCCTGATTTGCGGGTAGACGTCTCATACATGATCGGCTTCGATGCGGGTCGGGCTTATCTCGTTCAGGTCCCCGGATCCGCGCAGTCGCCGATGTCCGATGCTGCGTTGGCGGACGTGTTGAATTGGATGGTGGACACCTACAACCCCGAGCTCGAGGGCGACTTCGAACGGTTCGACGAAGAAGAGGTGGCGCGGCACCGTGCGACACGCCTCCTCGACCCCAAGCGCGCCAGAGCCGCGCTCTGGCCTGAGCCCACCGACTCCGATTGACCCAGGTCATTTGCGCCGAGCGCTCCGCGAGGCTTTAATCTTGTGCCTGAGCGGGACTGGGGAGGACGCCTCGGGCGGCGCGATCATGATCTACTCGATGCTGCAGAAGCGGATCACCGAAGGCAGCCTTTTGCTGCGTGACGAGACCGGAGCAGAGCATCTTTTCGGGTCCGGAGAACCCAGGGCCACCATGGTCCTGGAGAAGCCAGGGGTTTTGCGGCGTATCCTGCGTAATCCGGCCCTGGAGCTGGGTGATTCCTACATCGACGGCGACTGGAATACGCCAGATCTGCTGACGCTGCTCAACGTCCTGCGGCGTAATTTCGATGCCGCAGCCGGCGCTGCCTGGATGCGACGGCTGCAGGCGCTGCTTCGGCTCGGCAATACGCTCCGGCGTTCCCGCCACAACGTCTCCGTGCACTATGATCTCGACGAACCGCTGTTTCGGGCGTTCCTCGATGCGGAAATGCACTACTCCTGCGCCTATTTTACCGACCCGTCTATGAGTCTGGAGGCGGCGCAGCAGGAGAAGGCGGATCTCATCGCACGCAAGCTCTGCCTGGAGACCGATCAAAGGGTGCTTGATATCGGCTGTGGCTGGGGCAGTCTGGCGATTCATCTGGCGTCGCGTTTCGGCGTTCATGTCACCGGCCTGACGCTTTCGGTGGAGCAGCACCGCGTGGCAACGGCGGAAGCCCGTCGCCGTGGCTTGAGCGATAAGGTGACGTTTTTGCTCGAGGACTATCGCGAACACCAGGGCAGCTATGATCGAGTCGTCAGCGTCGGCATGTTCGAGCATGTCGGCAAGGCAGCCTACGACACATTCTTCGATGTGGTGCGGGAACGTCTGAATCCTGGTGGCGTCTGCCTCCTGCACACCATCGGCCGACCGGGCCCTCCGGTGCACCTCACCAATCCCTGGATCGACCGCCACATCTTCCCAGGAGGCTACATCCCGAGCGCTTCCGAGGTGCTCGTGCCGCTCGAACAGAGCGGGCTCGTGCTCTGCGACCTGGAGATCTGGCGGCGTCACTATGCCTACACGCTGCATCACTGGCAGGAGCGCTTCCAGGCGCGCCGTGAAGACTTCGTTGGCAGCAAGGGAGAGCGCTTCTGCCGGATCTGGGAGTTCTATCTCGCTGCCAGTGAGTCCTCTTTCGACGTTGGCGAGCTCGAGGTTTTCCACTTCCAGCTCGGCAAGGATCAGGACGCCGTCCCCTTGAGCCGCGATTACCTCTACCGGGACGACACCGGTGTGCCCCCCATGGCTCAGGCCGGATCGAGGCGCCTGTCCGAAGTTCGCTGATGCGTGCAGTCTTTTCGCTGGGGGCCACCCCGGAGTATCGTGGTTTGTCCGAATCCAGGCAGGGAGCATTTTCATGGTGGTGATCTGGGTGCTGGTGGCCGATGGGTCGAGAGCGCGGCTGTTCCAGGCACAAGGTGCTCGCGGTGGCTTGACCGAGCTGGACACTTGGGTGCACCCGGAGTCGCGTCTCAAGGAGCGTGATCTGGCTTCCGATGCACCCGGTCAGGACCGTGACCGCGGCAGGCTCGGCAGCCTCGGCCGGCACGGCTTCAGTGACCACAGTTCCGCGCATGACCACGAAATCGAGAGTTTCGCCCGCGAGATCGCTCACAATCTCACCAAGGCGCTCAATGAGGATCGTTTCGGTCGCCTCGTGCTGTGTGCGCCGCCGAGATTTCTCGGGCTCCTGCGGGACCTTCTGCCTGCTTCGGTTCAGCAGCGCATCCGCCACGAAGTGGCCAAGGACCTGACCGGAATCCGCGACCTGCGTGAACTGCGCAAGCGGCTTCCCGCGTCCCTGTACAGCGAACTGGATGACGCTTGATCCACTCGCGTCGCTGTCCCCGCCAGCTGGGGCGGCACTTGGCGCTCAACCCTCGAGATCGCGCCTGAGGGCGAGATGGTTCAGCAGGTCCGCCACGGTGACGACGCCAATCACCCGGTCGCCGTCGGCAACGATGATTTGACCGGTGCCGCTGCGCTGCATCTTCTCCAGCACCTTCTGCGCGTCCTCGTCGGGGGCAGCGACTTGCTGGTCCTCGAACGGGCGCATGATGTCTGCTACCGAATGCTGAGCCCATTCCTCCCTGGGAATCTGTTTCACGTCCCGTGTCCTGACCCGACCAAGGAGGCGGTCGTCCCGGGTAACCGGATAGACACTGTAGTGATCCCGGTAGGCGTGGTCTTCGATGAAGCTGACCAGGTCGAGGTCGGGGGACACGCTCACCGGATGTTCGGCCATGAAGCGGCGAATCGGGCTGCCCTCGAAGGTGAGGCGCATCGCGGTCTGCTCATAGGCCGCCCGGGCCACGCCGAGGACGAAAATGCCGATGAGAATCCACCATAGTCCGCCCAGTGCACCGATGCCGATCAGGGCCCAGAAGCCCAGGATCACCAGAGTGAGCCCGAATCCCTGGCCCATGCGGGATGCGGTTCGGGTGGCGGACAGTAGGTCCCCACGCCGGTGCCAGAGCCAGGCGCGAAGCACCCGGCCACCGTCGAGCGGGAACCCCGGGAACATGTTGAATACCGCCAGCAGCAGATTGATCAGGGACAGATAGCCGAACAGGGCAGCGACGTACTCCGGCAGCGGCGTTTGGATCAGCAATCCGGCAAGCAGGCCGAAGGCGAGGCAAAGGAACAGGCTCGCCAACGGCCCAGCCGCGGCGACCTCGAATTCGATGCGCGGCGTCGGCGGTTCTTCCGCCATCTCCGCGGCACCACCGAACAGGAACAGGGTAATGCCGGTGATTTCCATGCCGCGGGCCCTCGCCACCAGCGAGTGGGAGAATTCATGGAACAGCAGGGAAAAGAACACGCCGAGCATCCCCACCAGGCCGAGTGTCCAGTACACCGGTTCAGAAAGGCCCGGCAGCTGCGCCGGGAAGAAGCCCGTCGCCAGGGTCCAGAAGACGAGTACGGCGAGAATGACCCAACTGGTATTGGCCCGGACCTCCAGCCCGAACAGGGTGAACAAGGCGACGCGGTTACCGAACATCATTGACTCCGAGCTGGTGAGGGACCGCATTCAGCATAGGCTTTAGCGGAAGACGAGCAAGGGGCAGGGGCCGGGGCGCCTTGGCCTGCACGTTGCGGTGGATGTCCTGGCCGCGGAAGATGGGACCGTATCCATTGTCAGCGAGGCCTGCGCGTGCCCAACCACGATCGTCCCGCGCTTGCACCCGACCGGCTGAAGCCGCTGCTGAGGAACGCCGAGCACTGGCTCTGGCGTGACGTCAGCGATGAGCCGCTGTGGTTGCGTACCGCCATGCGCGTCCTGCGCACCGCGGTCGCCGCCATACGCGACATGACCGAGGGCCAGCTCACCCTGCGCGCGATGAGTCTGGTCTACACCACTCTGTTGGCACTCGTGCCGCTGCTTGCCATCAGCTTTTCCATCCTCAAGGGCTTCGGTGTCCATAACCAGATCGAACCGTTTCTGCTCAGCATCCTCGAACCCCTGGGTGAACGCAGCGAGGAGATCACGTTCCAGATCGTCGACTTCGTCGACAACATCCAGGTCGGCGTGCTTGGTGTCGTCGGCCTGATGTTCCTGTTCTACACCGCGGTCTCGCTGATGCGAAAGATCGAACTCGCTTTCAACGAAACCTGGGAAGTCGCCCGGGAGCGGCGCATCGCAGAACGCTTCCGTGACTACTTCGCGGTGATTCTCCTGGGGCCGGTTTTGATCTTCATTTCGCTGGGGGTCACCGCCACGGTGATGAGCACCACGCTCGCGCAGGGCGTGATCGGAATCGAACCCGTGGGGCGCCTGGTGGAACTGGCGAGTCGCCTGGCGCCCATCGTGATGATCGTGTTCGCCTTCACTTTCATCAACATGTTCGTACCGAACACGCGTGTACGCTTTGCATCGGCCTTCGTCGGTGGCGCCGTCTCCGGATTGCTCTGGCACGGCATGGGGCTCATGTTCGCTGCGTTCGTGGCCGGCGCGACGCGCTACACGGCGATCTATTCCGGGTTCGCGACACCCATCCTGTTCATGATCTGGCTCTATCTGGGGTGGCTGATCCTGCTCATCGGCGGCACGATCGCGTTCTACCATCAGTATCCGGACTACATGCCGGGACGGCGGCTCGCGGTGCATCTGAGCTTTGCCGAGAAGGAACAGCTCGCGCTGAGCATCGTCCGCATGATTGGCAAGCGTTTCTACGGCGTAGAGGCGCCGTTGGGCGTGGAGGCCATGGCCCGGCAGCTGCGGGTACCCAGCGATGTGGTAGGGAGTCTGCTTGCGGCCCTGGAACGAGCCGGTCTGGTGGCACCGACCGCGGAGGATCGGCCGGGCTACCTGCCGGCTCGCCCGTGGGAGCAGGCGTCGGTGTACGAAGCGCTCGAGGCGGTGCGAAGCGGCACGCACGAGGACCCTGGGTCGCGGATGGCGCCGGACGCCGCCGGCCAGGAAGTCACGAGGGTGCTCGAGCGACTCGACAAACTTTCCCGGGAAGCCTTCGAAGGTCTGTCGCTGAGGGATTTCGTCACCGACGCTAGCCCGGTGCCGCAGGTCATGGCGGAGCGCCGCGCCTGAGGGAGCACCGACCCTGGTATCTACTCGCCGATCACGATGACGTGATCGCTGCTTTCTCCCAGTTTCGCACAGCCGTCACGGTATGCAGCCAGGATGCTCTGGGCATCGAGAATGCCGGTGACGGCCCCCGCTGCGTCCAGGTTCACGTTTGCGCCATAGATGGCGAACCAGACTTCGGTGTCCTCGCTGTTGTCTTCCGGCACGATCAAAGTATGTACAGAGTGAGCCGGTTCGAACAGATATGAGCCGGCAGTATTCACCTGGTTCGGATACTCGCGGTAGTACCAACGGCCGGACTGGGTCACGGCGAAAACCGGGCCCGTGTGGTAGTGCGTCTCGACCTCCTTTCCGGGCGCGAAGCGAGTCCGCAGAATCCAGAGGCCCTGATTCAGATCCACCTGCAGCAGCTGCAGCGCGACACCGTCCCCGGGCACCCAGGGCGCGTCGTCGATGCCGATGTGAACAGCTTCGCGTGCGTGCGGAAGGAACATCCGGAACGGCTCAGTCGCGTTCTCGGTCAGCGTTTCTCGTCGTGCTTCGCTCATATCCTCTCCGTGCATCACCTTTTGGGGCCCAGCAGAAACCATAGGATCACCCCGATCACGGGCAGCACGAGGATCAACACGATCCAGAGGACCTTCGATCCGACTCCGGCGCTGCTGCCTGCGGTCTTGACGATGGCGTAAACCACTACGATGAGCCAGATGAGGCCGAGCAGGCCGCCAACTTCGATGCCCATGGGCAAACCCCCGATGCTGAAACCGGGACTACCCTATCCTGTATCCAGGACGAATTCACGAGGCACTTCATCTTGGCGCAACCGCCATGCCCGAGCTAGGCCCGATGGGCTTTGCGCCCCTTGCCGCGGCTGTGAGCCTGCTGCTGGCGCTGCTGCTGGCCAGTATCTTTCATCGCGGCCGTGCGGCGCTCACTGCCCTGGTCCTGCTCTGGCTTGGCTTCTGCCTTGGCGGTGCGATGGCCCTCGGTGTGCCTGCGCTGCCCGCGCAGCTCACCGAGGTCGCCCTCGTGCTTACCCCGTGGACCCTGCTGTTGATCCTGCTGCTGGCAGAGACGCCGCTCTTGTCCTTGCGCGGGCTGCTGGTGGTCGCGCTGCTGGGGCTGAAGACAGCGCTTGGGCTGTCGCTGCCGGCCGAGGTCTGGGGCGGAATATGGAGCCTGGAACGCTGGCCTGCGATGGTGCTGCCGGAAGCACTGCGCGACGTTTCGGAGTTTCCGCTGCCGGGTGTCAGTGCCTGGGTGGGCATGCTTGGAGTGGTCGCCGCGGCGGCACGCTTCGCCCTCTGGCGCGATGCGCTGGATCTCGGTCTGGCACTCGCACTGCTGGTTTCGGCCGTGTTGCCGTTGGGGTGGTTCCTCGGCGCCGCACCGTGGATGCCTCTGACGCTTGCGGGCATCGGTCTGCTTGCGAGTACCGGCTATGCGTCCTACCGCATGGCCTTTCTCGACGCGCTTACGGGGCTGCCGGGGCGCCGCATGCTGGACGAGTACCTGGCCCGCCTCGGCCGGCGCTATGCCGTGGCCATGGTGGACGTGGACCACTTCAAACAGTTCAACGACCGCCACGGTCACGAAGTCGGGGATCAGGTTCTGAAGCTGGTCGCGACCATGTTGCGGCGCCATTTTGGTCGTCATGCCTATCGCTATGGCGGTGAGGAGTTTACGGTGGTGTTCGCAGGAGGTGCCGCGGAGCGGGCAGAGGAGCGTTGCGAAGGCTTCCGGGCTGCGCTGGCGGTACGCAAGCTCGTCCTGCGCACAGGGGAGCGGACGGAAGGCGCCACTGGACCCAAGGCGCGTAAGTCCCGGACGAAGGCGGGTCGCGGGAAAGGGGTGGGCGTCACGGCGAGTATCGGTATCGCCGCCCGCGATGCCGATTACCGTACTCCCGAGGCCGTCCTCAAGCGCGCCGACGAGGCGCTTTATGCCGCGAAGCAGGCCGGCCGCAACCGGGTGGTCTTGGCCGGCCACAAGCCTGCTGCACGCCGAGCCGGTTAGCCTGCCTGGGTCGTCTCCATCAGCTTCTGCAGATGGCCTTGCTGGGCGATGCGCTCGATGAACGACGGCCCGTAGGCGGCTTCCGGGTCGTCCCGTACGAGCTGGTCGATAACGTGGGCGTCGTCACCGATGAGAATGCGCCAGCGTTCGGCTCGAACCCCGTCGAGAATCACCGTCGCGGCCTCTGCGGCCGAGGTTGGGGCATTGTCCTTGAAGTCTCGGGCGCGTTGGCGGATCAGCTCGCGAATGCTGTCGTCGGGAAGATTGCCGACCGGCAGGCCCGCCGCTGAGATTTGATCCCGCAGCTCGGCGATTTCTGCTGCTGTCATCTGCTCCGGCGCACGCCCGAGCACCTTGCCGGAGTTCTCGACGATGGACGTGCCGATGTGGCCCGGCATGACCACCGATACCTTGACGTGCGGGGCGTTGAGCCTGAGGTCGGTGATCAACGCTTCGGAGAAACCCTTGACCGCGAACTTGGCGGCGCAGTACGCGGTGTGCGGTGTCTGCGGGCCGATGGATGCCCAGAAGCCGTTGATGCTCGATGTGTTGACGATGTGTCCGGCATCCGCTGCCACCAGGGCAGGCATGAATGCGCGGCTGCAGTGGTAGACGCCGCCCCAGCAGATGGCGAAGGTCTTCTCCCAGCCGTCCACGGGACCATTGACGAAGCTGCCGCCGCCGCCGATGCCGGCGTTGTTGAAAAGCAGGTTGATGTGGTCGGTCTGATGTTCGGCCAGCACCGCATCGCGGAAGGCCTCGATCTGGGCCGGGTCGGAGACGTCGCAGATGTGCGAGGTCAGGCGGGTGCCGGCCGGAGCCTGGGCCAGGGCGAGTTCCCGCGTCTGGGCCATGTTGGCCTCATCGAGATCACAGATGGCGACGTGGCAGCCCTCGCCGGCGAGCTGGATAGCGAGCTCCCGTCCCATGCCGGTGCCGCCGCCGGTGATGACCGCGAGGCGGCCGGTGAAGTCCTTCATGCGTCTCCTCCCATGATGTATGCGCAGATTTTGTTGCCGTCGAGGTCGCGGAAGTAGGCGCCGAAGAAGTCGTCGCCACGTGGTCCGGGGTCGCCTTCGTTGCTGGCACCGAGTTCCAGGGCCTTCTTGTGGAGCGCGCGCACGGTCGCCTCGTCGCCGGCATTCAGCGCCACCATGGTGCCGTTGCCGGCGCTGGCCGACTCGCCGTCGTAGGGGGTACAGACGACGAATATGGCCGCATCGGGGCGCGTTCCCCAGGCGATCATGCGGTCGTCCGACAGGAAGCGACGGGCGCCGAGTTCGTCGAGCAGAGCGTCATAGAATGCGCCTGCGGTACCGAGGTTGTTCGTGCCGAGGGTGATGTAGCCGATCATGTGGCGCTTCCTCCCGATGGATCCTGCTGGCTCTGTCTTCGGAGCGCGGCGACTTTACCACCACGCGCGGGATGTGGGCCGCTGGCCAGTTCGCGGCGATGCACCGCTTTCGTTTGCGCACAAGGTTCAGCGTTCGATAATCTCAGTGGATTAATTTGGGGGCAAGGGAGCGGGCGTGCTGAGCCGGAGCGTTTGGAACGTGACCCGCTGCCGTCGCGGGGACCGACCTGTCGGCCTGCTGCTGGTCCTGTCGCTGCTGTGCCTGCTCTCTGCCTGTGAGCCGGGATCCGGGGCGGAAGTGCGCTACGGCGATGCCGACCCGGATGCGACCCTGCGCTTCGCCTTCGCCTCCGGCGTGACCCGCTTCGATCCCCATCGCGCGACCTCCAGCTACGACAATACCTGGCTGTTCCCGGTCTATGACCGACTGGTGCACATGGGCCCCGATGGCGCCGCCATCCCCGGGCTCGCGCGCGCCTGGCGCTATGGACCGGACGGAGCCTGGCTGGAGTTCGAGCTGCGCGAGGGCGTGTTGTTTCACGATGGCAGCCCCTTCGACGCCAGCGCCGTCGAAGCGAATCTCATGCGGGCCCGCAACATCCGCGGGTCGGCGGTGGCCTCCGAGCTCGCGGCAATAGAGCGTATCGAGATACTCGACGATCACAGGCTGCGTTTGCATCTGCACTGGCCGGACGCGGCGCTGCCGCTGATTCTCTCGGATCGCGCCGGCATGATGATCGCGCCCGCCGCCTTCGACGACCCGCGTCTCGACCGCCGTGGCGTCGGCGCCGGCCCCTGGCGCCACTTGGAATTCCGGATGGGCAACCGCTCCGTCTACGAGCGCTTCGAGGACCACTGGGATCCCACTGCGGCCGGTGTGAAGCGCCTCGAACTACGCCTGATCCCGGACGAAACCACGCGCCTGAATGCCGTCCGCAGCGGTCAGCTCGACGGTACCAACCTGTCATCGCTGCAGATCGAGCAGGCCCGGCTCGCCGGCCTCGAGGTCATGAGCCGGGTCGGTGTCGAATTCCTGCACGTGCACCTGAACCGCAGCAGATCCCATTTCGATGACCGGCGCGTGCGCCAGGCCATGAACCATGCGCTCCGCCGCCAGGCCATTGTCGACGCGCTTGGCCTTGGCCACGGTCAGGCGACGATGCAGCCTTTTCCCGAAGGTTACGTTGCGTTCGATCCGGATACCGGGCGGCATTACTACGATCACGACCCGGCGCGTGCGCGGGCCCTGCTGGCGGAGGCCGGGCTGGCGGACGGTTTCGAGTTCGAACTGATCGTGCCCAACATCAGCGCCTTTCTGCCGCTTTTCGAAGCCGTATCGGATCAGCTGGCAAGCATCGGGATCCGCGCTCGGCCACGGGTTCTCGAAGGCGCGCAGATCAGCGAGCGCTTCTTCGGCGCCCAGGAGAGCGATGCGGCCCTGGTGCAGTGGGGCGGACGACCGGATCCGTCCCAGACCATCGATCTGTTGTTCACGCCGGGCGCGATGCCCAATCCGGGTGGACACAGCACGCCGGAAGTGGAGCGCCTCGCTGCAGCCGCGCGCCGTGAGATCGACCCTGAGCGTCGGCCGGAGGCCCTGCGCGCGGCGACGCGGGCGGTGTCTGAGGAGGCGTTGGCGCTGGTGCTTTCGCTGCCGCCAGCCAGCTTCGCGCTGAGTCCGGCGGTGGCCGGCTTCGAGACCTGGATCTCGGGCAACAAGCCCGAGTTTCGCGGCGTCACCCTGCGCCGGCGGGAGGGTGGCTGAATGCTGAACTTCATCCTGCAGCGGCTGCTGGCCCTGGTGCCGCTTCTGTTCATCGTCTCGCTGCTGGTTTTCTCTCTGGTGCTGATTATTCCGGGCGACCCGGCCTTCATGCTGGCAGGGGAGGACGCCACGCCGGAGGAAATCGCGGCTATCCGTGCCGACATGGGTCTCGACGACCCGGTGCTGGTGCAGTACGCGCGCTGGACCGGTGGTGTCCTGCGGGGTGACCTCGGGACGTCACTGTTCTCCGATCAGCCGGTCCTGGAGGTGTTGCTGGAACGCCTGCCGGTCACCATTTCCCTCGCCGCGGCGGCGATCGTCATCTCGCTCCTGATCGCGATACCGGCCGGGGTCATCGCCGGTACCCGTCCTGGCAGCCTTGCCGACCGCATCGTTACGCTGGGCGCTTCCAGCGGCCTCGCCATCCCGAATTTCTGGCTCGGCCTGATGCTGATCCTGGTGTTCGCGATCTGGAACGGCTGGCTCCCGGCGACCGGGTACGTGCCCATCACCGAGCACCCGGTGGCCTGGTTGCGCCACATCCTGTTGCCGGCGTTCACCCTAGGCCTGTCGGCGGCTGCGATCCTGACCCGACAGCTGCGTGGCGCGATGATCGAGGTCATGAACCAGGACTACATCCGCACCGCCCGTGCCAAGGGGCTGGCTTGGCGCTTCGTCGTGCTTAAGCACGGGCTCAAGAACGCCGCCATCCCGATGGTCACAATCCTCGGCCTGCAGGCGAACTACCTGCTTGGCGGTACGGTGATCGTGGAGCAGATCTTCGGCATGCCCGGCCTCGGTCAGCTGGCTGTGGCATCGGTGTTCACCCGCGATCTGCCCATGATCCAGGGCGTCGTGGTGATGGCGGTGTTCGTTGCCGTGTTCGTCAACCTGCTGGTGGATATCTCCTACGGCTGGTTCAACCCTAAGGTGCGCCCACAATGAGCGAAGCGGCGGCAGGCCTCGAACAGCTCGGCGCGTCCGAGAGCGCGCGCCGGCGTTTCCTGCGGCGCTTTCGCAAGCAGCGGCCAGCGCTTTATGCGCTCGGCTTCCTGGTCCTGCTGGCGCTAGGTGCGCTGTTCGCGCCGTGGGTGGCGCCGTACGACCCATTGACCCAGAACCTGGATCGGGTCCTGGAATCACCGAGCTGGGACCACTGGTTTGGTACCGACGAGCTTGGCCGCGACGTCGCCAGCCGCACTCTCTTCGCCGCCCGGATCTCGCTCATGGCCGCCTTCCAGGCGGTGCTGATCGCGCTCGTGATCGGCGTACCGCCAGGACTGCTGGCTGGCCTCGCCGGGGGCTGGGTCGACAACCTGATCATGCGGTTTACCGATGCGCTGATGGCTTTCCCGCCGCTGATTCTCGCTGTGGCCATCGTCGCTGCGCTCGGGCCGAGTCTGACCAACGCCATGATCGCGGTGGGCATTCTGCTGTCACCCACGTTCTTGCGGCTCATGCGCGGCACGGCCATGGCCGTTGCCCATGAGACCTACGTGGAAGCGGCGCGCAGCATCGGCTGCAGCCAGGGTTGGATCATCGTTCGCCATATTCTGCCCAACGTCATCTCCCCGCTGTTCGTGCAGATTTCGGTGTTCGCCGGTGTGGCCATGCTGGCGGAGGCGGGGCTGTCGTTTCTCGGGCTCGGTGCCCAGCCGCCGGATTCGAGCTGGGGTGCCATGGTGGGCCGTGGCTTCCGCTACATCAGCCTGTCGCCGTCCCTAATCGTGTTCCCGGGGTTGGCCATCGCCGTCACCGTGCTCGCGTTCTACGTCCTCGGGGACGGCTTGCGGGACGCCCTCGGGCGCGAAGTCCGGAGGGAAGACTGATGGCGGAGGCCATGCTCGAGATCGCGGACCTGGTGGTGGAGTTTCTCACCGACTACGGCTGGGTGCGGGTGGTGGACGGGGTCTCGTTCAGCATTCGACCCGGTGAGACGCTCGGGCTGGTCGGCGAGTCCGGGTCCGGCAAGACCGTGACTTCGCTGTCCGTGATGCAGCTTGTACCGTCACCACCCGGGCGCATCGCCGGGGGCTCGATCCGCTTCGCCGGGCGGGATCTGGTGGGCCTGCCCGAGGCGGAGCTCGAGGCGATCCGCGGGGACGACATCGCCATGGTGTTCCAGGAATCCATGACCAGCCTGAATCCGGCCTTCACCATCGGCGATCAGATCGCAGAGGTGGTCCGCCGGCATCGGGCCTGCTCGCGGCGGGAGGCCAGGGAGCGCGCGGTTGAGGTGCTGGATCTGGTGCAGATTCCCGATGCCCGCGCCCGTCTCGGCGCCTTTCCACACGAGTTCTCGGGCGGTATGCGCCAGCGCGCCGCCATCGCCATGGCGCTGGCCTGCGATCCGAAGCTGCTGATCGCCGACGAGCCCACTACGGCGTTGGATGTGACCGTGCAGGCTCAGGTGCTCGACCTGCTGCGCTCTCTGCAGGAACGTTTCGGCATGGCGATTCTGTTCGTCACCCACAACCTCGGCGTCGTCGCGGATCTCTGCGACCGGGTAGCGGTGATGTATGCCGGTCGCATCGTCGAGACGGCGAGTGTGTTCGACCTGTTCGAGTCGCCGCGGCACCCCTACACCGAGGGTCTGCTGCAGGCCATGCCGCAGCTCGGCGAACGCGGCCAGCGTCTGGCCGCGATACCGGGAACGCCGCCGATGCCCTGGCAGATGCCGCAAGGTTGCCGCTTCCACCCGCGCTGCCCTTACGCCGAGACCGCCTGCACGGAACGTGACGTCCGGCTGGAGGCGGTGGGACAGGAGCGCCACGTGCGTTGCCGGCGCAGCGGCGAACTGGCCCTGGCAGGTGCTGAATGAGCACGCCGCTGCTTTCCGTACGGGATCTCGAAGTCACGTTCCGGCTGCGTGGCGGTCTGCTGCGTCCCACCCGTCTGCTGCGCGCCGTGAACGGAGTGAGCTTCGATATTGCGCCCGGGGAGACCCTGGCTGTGGTGGGGGAGTCGGGTTCCGGCAAGTCCACCATCGCGCGCGCCGTCATGCGTCTGCTCGAGCCGAGTTCTGGCCGGATCCACCTCGATGGAGACGACGTCACGGCGCTGAAGGGTGAGGCGCTCCGGCGCATCAGGCCGAAACTGCAGATGGTGTTCCAGGATCCGTATTCGTCTCTGGACCCGTCCATGATCATCGCCGACGTGGTGGGCGAACCGCTCGTAGTGCATGGCCGGGCGCGGGGTGCCGATCTGGAGCGACGCGTGCAGGGACTGCTCGAGCACGTCGGGCTCGGCCGGTATCACATGAATCGTTACCCTTACGAGTTTTCGGGGGGCCAGCGCCAGCGTATCGCGATCGCCCGGGCCATCGCCCTGGAGCCGAAGCTTCTGGTGCTCGACGAAGCGGTGAGCGCGCTCGATGTGTCCACCCAGAATCAGATCCTGAACCTGCTCGAGGACCTGCGCAGTGAACTGGGCATCGCCTACCTGTTCATCTCGCACGATCTCGGTGTGGTGGAGCACATTGCCGACCGGGTCGCCGTGACCTATCTCGGTCGCATCGTCGAGGAAGGTCCAGCCGAACGCATCTTCTCTGCGCCGGCCCATCCCTACACGGAGGCGCTCCTGTCAGCGGTGCCGGTGCCGAATCCGCGTATCCAGCGCAGCCGTCAGCGCATCGTCCTGCCCGGAGACATTCCGAGCCCGCTGGCGCCGCCGGCGGGTTGTCCGTTTCACACCCGTTGCCCGCACGTCATGGATGTCTGCAAGACGGCGATGCCAGCGCACACGCCTATCGACGGCGGCGGCAGCGCTGCCTGTTTTCTGCACGACACGGGAGTTGCGGGCGGTACGCGCCGCGCGTCATGAGGCGCGGCTGCGAGGTCCTCGCTCAGGTATCCGAATGCTCGAGCGCCGAAGCCGGCGTCGGCGGCGGCCAACCCAGCCGTCGCACGGCCGCGAGCAGCGTGAGCCCGAGCAGCACCCCGGCCGTATTGAGGCCGACGTCCATGAGCGAGGGGTGGCGGCCGGGGGATAGATGCTGCAACACCTCGGTGAGCACGACGAGGGCGGCAAGGAAGGCCCCAAGGCGCAGCCAGCCGATCACCGGGCGCAGACGGCCGAAGAGGAACCCGACCGCAGTGAACATGAGCACGTGTCCGAGCCCTGCACCGACCTGGCCTGGCGGCTTTTCATCCGCGACTGAGAACAGTGCCCAGAACCAGTTGGCAAGCGTGTGGATCGCATCGGCAGGCAGCAGGAGGGCAAGCAGCAGGCCCGTCAGCGCCAGCCGCGTTGCCCAGCGCAGCAGGCTGTGGTCGCGCTGGGTCCAGTACACCGCGACAGCCAATGACGTCGCCGCGAACAGCATCAGCAGCGCTGGTCCTAGCATGGATTCGATCACTCCCATCACGTACCGGCGGTTCTCCGACCCGAAGCGGTGGGACCGTAGTCGACGGCCCCGGTTCCATTGGCGCCCGTCTCATCCGCGGACATCAGTGGCACGGCATTGCACTTACGCCACGGTGTCACTGGCACCGCCCCGGTGCCTGTGGGCGTGCAACCATTCATCACTCGCTGGAGAGATAGCACATGAGTGAACGACTTGATGCGGAACTGCTCTACGAAATCACCTGTGATCTCGGCGAGGTTCAGAACATCGGCAAGACCCAGTACGGTACCCGCGGCATCATCCCCGTCACCGGCGGGCAGTTCGAAGGGCCGAAACTGCGCGGAATCATTCTGCCGAACTGTGCCGGCGAGTGGGGTCTCACGCGTCCTGACGGCGTCGGCCGCCTCGATGTCCGCATGACCCTCGCCACCGACGACGACGCCCTGATCTACCTCAGCTATAGCGGCGTCTTCGCCGGAGAGCCGGAAGTCATGGCCCGCGCCATGCGCGGTGAGGCGGACCCGCACGAGTTCTACTTCCGCACCACGCCGCAGTTCGAGACCGGCGATCCACGCTACCTGTGGCTGAATCGCGTCGTGGCAGTCGGCTATGGACGCATGCTCCCCGGCTTCAAAGTGCATTATCGTGTGTATCACATTCTCTGACCCTGTGAATGACTTTCCTGACCGACCACCCTGCGCAGGAGATGCGCGGGGTATCTCTGCGCGCTAGGCCACAGATACCCACGCTGATGTCAGCGTTACGGTGGGAACGACCGCCGCAGCCATCGCAGCATCCGCTTTTCGCCCGCCGGATCATGAATGCAGGCGAGTCGCCGCATGAGCCCACTCCGTTTACCCCAAGGGGAAGTGACCGTGCGCGATCTCTCACCTATCCTGCCGGGCAACTTGCCCCACGCGGATCGCCATCATGCGCCACCTTTCCATATCGCTGCTCGGCACGCTCCTGCTCGCCAGCGTCAACGCCCAGGGCGCCACTGGATTCTGGCGGACCATCGACGACAGCACCGGCGAACCCCGCTCGGTCGTCGCCATCATGGAGCGCGACGGCGCGCTCACGGGCCGCATCGTCGAACTCATCGATCCTCCCGTCGAGAACCCGGTCTGCGATCAGTGCCCCGGCGACAAGCGCGACGCCCCCGTGGAGGGTCTCGAGATCCTCTGGGGCTTCGAGGGTAGCCGCCGGGCCGATGAATGGACGGGCGGCGAACTGCTCGACCCGGAGAACGGCCGGGTCTACCGCGGACGGCTGCGGCTTATGGACGACGGTGAGCGACTCGAGGTGCGCGGCTTCGTCGGCGCGGCGCTGTTCGGCCGCAGCCAGATCTGGGAGCGGGTGGAGGCCCGCTGAGCACGACGCCGTCCTGATGTGGCGTCGGGGGTGAGGGGATCAGGGCGGGTCCCAAGACCCGCCCCGAGCTGCGACCTCAGCGCGGAGCGAAGCGCTGGCCGCCGTCCACGCGGATGGTGGAGCCATTCATCATCGGGTTTTCGAAGATGGCAATGGCCTGGATCGCGAACTCGCGCGGCTTGCCCATGCGCCGCGGGAAGGCCGCATCCTTGGTGAGCTGGATCGCGCCTTCGTCCGGAATGCCCTTGGTCAGGCCAGTGGCGAACAGGCTCGGAGCGATGGTCATAACCCGAATGCCGAGCGTGCCGAGATCGCGGGCCATGGTCAGCGTCATGCCGGCGATGCCTGCCTTCGCTGCGGTGTAGGCCACCTGACCGATCTGCCCTTCGAATGCCGCGATGGAGGCTGTGTTGATCATGCAGCCACGCTCGCCTTCTTCGTTCGGCTCGTTCGCGCTCATGTGCTTCGCGGCGACCCGATTGATGTTGAAGCTGGCGATCAGGTTGAGATCGATCACGCGCTGGAAGTCGGCCAGCGGATGCATTTCGGCATCACGGGCGAGCGTGCGCTTGGCGACGCCGCCGCCTGCCGTGTTGACGCAGAAGTGCAGACCCCCGAGCTTCTCGACCGCCTCGCCGATGACTTTCTCCATCCCCTCGTAGTCCATGACGTTGCAGGGATGGAAGGTGCCGCCGAGCGCCTTGGCTGCCGCCTCGCCGTCGGACTTCTCGAGGTCGAGGATGGCGACCTTGCCGCCGCGCTCGGCGAAGATCTCGGCGGTGGCACGGCACATGCCTGAGGCGCCACCGACGAAAATGCCTTTGCTGCCTGCGATATCCATGGTTGTTAATTCTCTCTCATTAGCATTCGGAGGCGCGGATGATACCGGGGGTTCGGCTGCGGCGTACAGTCGGCGGCCAGGGTGGTCGATTGAACCCCCGACGGCTTCGGTGCAAGCTCAAGGGTTGGGCATTCGAGGAGCGCAGACATGCACGATCTGGTGATACGAGGCGGCCTGATCTATGACGGGAACGGCGGTGAGCCGTTCGAGGGAGACGTGGCCATCGATGGTGACCGCATCGTCGCCGTGGGTGAGGTGGCCGCAAGCGGTCGCGAAGAGATCGACGCCCGCGGCCAGATCGTCACCCCTGGCTTCGTCGACATCCACACCCACTTCGACGGCCAGGTGACCTGGGATCCATTCCTCACGCCGTCTACGTTCCACGGCGTGACGACCGTCGTGATGGGCAACTGTGGCGTCGGCTTCGCGCCCTGTGCGCCCGAGCGTCACGATTGGCTGATCCAGCTGATGGAGGGCGTGGAGGACATCCCGGGCACAGCGCTGGCGGAAGGCATCAAGTGGAACTGGGAAAGCTTCCCCGAGTACATGACCGCGGTGGAGCGCTCGCCGCTCGCCATCGACGTCGGCCTGCAGGTGCCCCACGGTGCGCTGCGCGCCTACGTCATGGGCGAGCGGGCAGCTCGCCTGGAACCGGCCAACCCCCAGGATGTGGAGCGGATGAGTGCCATGGTGGTCGAGGCCATCGAGGCCGGCGCACTCGGCTTCTCGACCTCACGAACCGAGAAGCACCGGGATCGGGCTGGCAACCATACGCCCACCTTCAAGGCGGAGCAGGAAGAGCTCTGGGGCATTGCCCGGGCCCTTGGCGGTACCGGCCGTGGAGTGATCCAGCTCATCGCCGACTTCTGGGACTTCGACGCCGAGTTCGGTCTCGTTCGCGGTATGGCGGAGGCCTCAGGCAGGCCCCTGTCGCTCACCATCGAGCAGGACGACCGCCATCCCGAAATCTGGAGCAACGTTCTCGACCGGATCAGTCAGGCTCAGGCGGACGGCGTGAACATGCGCGGCCAGGTGCCGCCGCGTCCCACCGGGGTGATCCAGGGCCTCACCGTGACCCTCAATCCCTTCCTGGTCCACGAAACGTTCCGGCCGCTGCGCAACGCGCCGCTCGAGGAGAAAGTTCGGGCGCTTCGCGACCCGACGGTGCGTGAAAAGCTGCTGGCTGAAAAGATCGACTGGGACCCGCAGGGCAAGATCGGACACTTCCTGCTGTCGGCCTTCCACAAGATGTTCCCGCTCGGCGATCCGCCAAACTACGAACCGCACCCTGACGACAGCGTTGCGGCGCGGGCGGCCAGGGAAGGTCGGCAGCCTGAGGAAGTGGTGCTCGACCTCCTGCTCGAGAAGGACGGCCACAACCTGATCTACTTCCCGATCATGAACTACACGGAAGGGAATCTGGACGACGTGCGCCGCATGATGACCCATCCGCACACCCTGTTCGGGTTGTCGGATGCCGGAGCCCACTGCGGCGCCCTCTGCGATGCCAGCTTCCCCACCAGCACGCTGACCCACTGGGCACGGGACCGCAATCGCGGCGAAGGGCTCGAACTTCCCTGGCTGATCCACGGCTTGACGCGCAAGACGGCAGCCCAGGTTGGCCTGAACGACCGAGGCTTGCTTGCGCCGGGCTATGTCGCCGACGTCAATGTGATCGACTTCGATCGCCTGCAGCTGCATGCGCCGGAGGTCGTGCACGATCTGCCGGCCAAGGGCCGCCGGCTGATCCAGAAGGCCGACGGCTACACGGTCACGGTCAAATCCGGAGTTGTTGCCTTCCGGGAGGGTGAGGCTGTGCTGCGTGAGCCCGGTCAGCTCAAGGGCAAGCTCTTGCGCGGTGCTCGCGGCATAGCCTGACGACTATGCAGGGGTGCGAAATGGCAGCGATGACGCCAAGCTCAAGGGTATGAGCAGTCCGCGCCGAACCGCTCTGATCACGGGCGCTTCTGCGGGCCTTGGTGCAGAGTTCGCAGGGCAACTGGCCGAGCAGGGCATGAACCTGGTTCTGGTGGCCCGGCGCGAAGAGCAGATGGAAAGCGTCGCCGAACCGTTGCGGGTGCGGCACGGCATCGAGACCACCTTGATCGGAGCGGATCTCAGCGAGCGTGAGGCGCCTGCGCGCATCCATGCGGAGCTCGCCGAACGCGGCGTCAAAGTGGACTACCTGATAAACAATGCCGGCGCGAGCTCCGGCAATCTGCTGAAAGACCGCGACTTCGTCGTCCATGCCCGCTACCTGGAACTCATGGTCCTCTCGGTGGCGCACATGTGCCATTTGTTCGTTCCCGGGATGCAGGAGCGGGGCTTCGGGCGGGTGATCAACGTTTCTTCAGTGGCTGCACGCGTTCCGCGGGCCGGCGGTTGCCTGTACGGCCCTTCCAAAGCCTATCTGGTGCACATGTCCGAGGAGCTGCACCTCACCGTCCGCGGGGATGGCGTGAACGTTTGTGCCCTCTGCCCGGGCTTCACCCACACTGAGTTTCACGCGGTCGCCGGCAGCCTGGAGATGAAGGCGAACTCACCTAAGATACTGTGGTACGACGCTGACGTGGTCGTGCGTGAGGGCCTGCGTGCGGTGGAGCGGGGCAAGCCTGTGCAGATCAGCGGTCGGATCTATCGCTTCGTCGATCCATTCATGCAGTCGGTATGGACGCGATGGTTGTTTCGCCGCATGGCTTCCTGAGGAAGCCATGCGGCGCTGTGCGCGAGGAGAGAGCCCATGAACGCCCGATCGATCATCGTCACGGTACTGTTCGGCCTGTTGGCTGCAACGACCTGGGGTCATCCCAATGTGCTCGAGCGGCAGCAGATGTTCGAGGCCTTCGGTTGGGATCCTGAGACTGCCGAGATCACCGTCGAGGAAATAGCGCCTGGCCGCTACGTGCTGTTCGGCATCGGCGGTAACATTCTCGCCTCCATCGGCGAGCAGGGTGTGCTGCTGGTGGACGACCAGATTCCTGAGATACGCGACCGGATCGATGCGGCGCTGGCTGAGCTTGGTGCCGAAGGGGTGGATTTCATCATCAACACCCATTGGCATTTCGACCACGCCGACGGCAACCTGAGTTACGGACCGGACGGCGTCTGGCTGATTTCGCATTCGGCGTCGCGGCAGATGATGACCGAGGACCAGATCATCAACCTTGTGGGTGTCGCCTACAAGCAGGAAGCCTACCCGGTGGAGGCGCTGCCCGTGATCACTTTCGACGATCGCATGCAGCTGCACTTCAACGGCGAGCGCATCGATCTCGTCCATACCGGTCCTGCGCATACCACCGGCGACGCGGCAGTGATCTTCCGGGGCCAGAACATCGTCCACATGGGCGACGTGTTCGTGCTGACCGGCTGGCCCTTCATCGACCATGACAGCGGTGGCGACCTCGATGGCCTCATCGCATTCGTGCGCGCCATTCTGGACGAGATCGACAATGACACCATCGTCGTTCCCGGCCATGGCCCGGTTTCGGATCGTGCAGCGATGGTCAGCTATCTGGAAGATCTCGAACGGGCGCGGGCGCGCATTGCGCGCATGATCGCCGAGGGGGCGGATCTCGAGGAGATCATCGCGGCCGAACCGACTTCGGATCTCGACGAGCGGCGCGGTGATTCGGCCATGTTCCTCGACCGGGCCTACCACAGCCTCAAGGAGTCGGTGCTGCCCTGAGCGGGGTCGCGACCGCCACGGCAGCTACGATTCGCGCCTGCCCCGGTACGGTGTTCAGAGGTGCGGCGCGCAGCTCGAGCTGGCCGCTGCGGAAGGTGACCTCCCCGTCCGTCGTCCGGGTCAGCTCGAGGTCCCCCAGCGCGGGCAGGCCGCGGCCGTCCGCCTTCAGGGCGGCTTCCACCAGCGTCCAGCGCTGCAGCAGACTCGGCTGAACCAAGTCGTCAGGCCAGGGCAGGCGCCGCGTCAGCGCATCCGAGACAGGTCTCGCGGCATCCTCCAGGTCCAGGCCGAGACGTCCGCCACCCGGCAGGACACCGGCTATGACCCACTTCCCGGTATGCGCAACGGACAGGCTCAGCGGTTCTGCCCAGCGCAAGGCGCGGACGCGCGGTCGCCGCTGCGATCGCCGCTCCAGCGGCAGCAGCCGCGGTGCAATGTCGAGATATCGCGTCAGCGCAAAGCGCAACAGCGCGCTGGCAAGCTGGAAGGCGCGGCGGCGCTCGGGGAAACGATGGCGACGGGCCATTAGACGATCGCGTCCGGTCAGCCAGGGCGCCATGGCATGCATGGCGGCGGGTGTATTCGGCAGCAGCCAGCAGCGGCCGCGAGCAGCCGTCGGTGGCGTCCGCAGGGGGATGGGCTGAGGCTGCGGCCGCTGCCCCATCAGCTGTCGCCGAGAACGCTGGCGAGCCCGCGCTGCAGCTCCATCCGGGGTGTCCAGCCGCTGGCCTGCCGGAACGCAGCGGTATCGCAGGACCAGTCCGGGTGGGTCAGTTCACGGACCTTGCCCGGCGTCAACATGGGTGCCCGGTGCAGTATCCGGGACAGGCCCAGATTCGTTTTTCCGAGGACGCTCAGCAGTGCCGTTGGCACCGGAATCGCGCGCACCTTCCGGCCGCGCAGCGTTGCGACCGCCGCACACAATTCCGACCAGGCGTAGCCGTCGGGGCGGTTGTCGGCGATCTCGAAGCAGCCGTCGATGCAGTCGACGCTGGCCGCGGCCGCGAGGATTGCCGCCACCGCGTCGTCGATGTGTATGAGGGTCACGCGCGCCTCGGCCACGCCGGGCACGAAGGCCCAGCCGCGGGCCATGGCCTTGAGCAGGGGCAGCAGCTCCCGATCGCCCGGGCCGTAGATCGCAGTCGGGCGCAGCAGGGTCCAGCGGCAACGCGTATCGGCGCCGTAGAGATCCTCGGCGGCACGCTTGCTCGCCGCGTAATGAGAAAGCTCGGGCGCGCGCGCGGCGAGGGAAGAAAGATGGATGAGGCGTACGCCGGGGTGAACCTGGCCGACGCGCGCCAGCAGCATCTCCGTACCGGCTACGTTGACTCGGTCGAATGCTTCACGGCTGGCGCCGCGTACGGCGCCAGCGCAGTGCACGACCAGCGAGGTATCCGCGATCAGGTGATCGATGGCGGCGGGGTCGGCCAGATCGCCTTGGATTCGCTCCACGGCGGCCGGGAGCTTCACATCCTGACGTCGCAGCAGCGCGCGGACGACGATGCCTTGCTCCACCAGCCGCGCGGTCAGGGCCCGGCCGACGAAGCCCGTGGCGCCGGTGACGGCAACCGGGCCGTGCAGTTCCGGACTGGAGAATGGATCCGTCATGGCTGCGCCCGCAGGGGCGGGCCTCAGGAACCCTGCTCGGCGAGAGAGGCGAGGTAGTCGAGGCGCGCCTGGGAGCGAGACAGCTTACCGGAGGTGGTACGCGGCAGGCTGTGGGGTGGCACCGCCTGCACCCGCGCCTCGACCCCGAATTCGGCCTGAATGTCACGGCGGATCGCGCGCAGCATCTGCTCGCGGGCCTCCTCGTCCGGCTCGCGACATTGCAGCAGCACCACGAGCAGGCTGCCACCGTCCTCGGTGTCGATGGTGAATGCGGCCGCATCGGTCGTGCGTACCCCTGGATGCTGCTCGGCTACGTGTTCCACATCCTGCGGCCAGATGTTGCGGCCGTTGACGATCATCAGGTCCTTACGGCGCCCCGTGATCACAAGCTCGCCGTCGACCATGTAGCCGAGATCGCCGGTGTCGAGCCAGCCGTCCTTGAGGATCTGAGCGTTGATTTCGGGTGCCGCGTAATAGCCTTCCATGGTGCTCGGTGTATGCAGGAAGATGGAACCTTCACGCCGCTCCGGCATCAGGCTGCCGTCCTCGGCCCGGATCTCCACCACGTAGCCGGGCAGGGGCTTGCCGCAGCGGGTGAAACGGGTGGTCCGGCCAGGCGCCGCCTGCCCGGGCTCCGGCGGGCGGTGCGCGTGGAGGTCGATGGTGTCGGCACGCATGCCGGTGCCTGGCGGGGTGAAGCTGACGGCAAGGGATACCTCGGCCATGCCGTAGGAAGGCAACAGGGCGCGGCGGTCGAATCCGGCGGGGGCGAGCGCGGTGGCGAAGCGCTCGAGCGTCTCCGGGCGGATCATGTCTGCCCCGCAGCCGGCAATGCGCCAGGCGCGGAGGTCGAGGTCGGCAGCGTCGCCCTCGCGCAGTCGACGGGTGGTGAGCTCGTAACCGAACGGTGGCGCGAAAGAAATGCTCGAGCGATGCTCGCTCAGAAGGCGTAGCCAGAGCCGCGGCCGCATGGCGAATTCGCGCGTGCCGAGATAATCGATGGAGGCCTGGCTCACCATCGGCACGATCAGTTTTCCGACCAGGCCCATGTCGTGGTACAGCGGCAGCCAGGAGCAGAAGCGATCCTGTTCGTCGAGCGCGAGGCCATCCTGAATGATGGCGTACACGTTGCGCAGGGTGGAACGCTCAGAGAGCATCGCGCCGCGTGGAAAGCGAGTGCTGCCCGAAGTGTACTGGATGTAAGCAAGCTCGCCGGGGTCGGGGGCCTCCGGCAGCTGCGCCGGGTCCCGGTGCAACAGCGTCTCGACGCTGCCGCTGAAGGCCAGTTCGTCGGCACCCGGCATGGCGTCGAGGAAGCTGGCAAAGGCGGCGCTGCCGAGGCAGACACGCGCATCTGCGTTGCTCAGCATGCGCCCGAGCAGGTCTACGAACTGACGCTGACCACCGAGATGCACCGTGGCCGGCAGTGGTACCGGGGTGAGCCCGGCGAAACGGCAGCCGAAGAACGCGACAGGAAAGTCGACGTGGGTCTCGGCGATGATGCCTACCTGAGTACCGCGAGGCAGTCCCAGGCTCGCGAGACGTTCTCCGGTGGCCCGCGCCTCGGTGCGGATCTCACCCCAGGTAACGGAACGGTCGAGACGGCCGCGCCCATCGTAGAAATTGACGCCGGTACCCGCACCGGCGGCGTAGTCCAGAGCCTCGAGCAGGGTTCTGAAGCCGGCCGTCCGCAGCGGCTGGGCCCGTTCCGTCGGTGTCACGCTGACAGGGTCGATCGGCTCGGCGGTTCCGGACACGCTTGCTCCATGCGGTGGCTGGTGAGATCCGGAGCGGTGGCAGGAGCACGCGGCTGCCCGCATCAACGGACGGCCATGCATCAGCCTGCACGCCGCCCTCGACCGCCTCACGGACGTCAAACGCCTATTATGACGGCAATCGGTCCCGCTGGCACGCTTGCTCGGTCCCTGCGGCCCGCAGGCCGCGTGATTACTGGCTCGTGCCGCTGCGCCGGCCTTTCATCCTGAGTATCATGCGCGGCTGTTCTTTCGTGAGCTGTCAGCATGGTTCCGCCCCCGCAACAGGCTGACCGGACGCCTGCGGCAACTGCACCCGCGTCTGTCGTCGCGGCCGTCCTCGCTGGGGCCCGCTCCCGTGAGGACACCGTTGCTGCAGCCGAAGGCGTCGCCACAAAGGTTTTTGCCGACATCGCGGGCGTACCCATGTTGCAGCGCGTTCTCGAAGTGATGCTTGCCGTCACAGGGCGTACGTCGGTGTATCTCTCTGGTCCGGAGCATAGCCTGCTCGAAGCGACGTCCTGGCTCGCGGCACGCGTCGAGCGAGGCGAGGTTGCATGGCAGCCTCCGCAGGATTCGCCCGCTCTGAGCGCTGCCGCCGTGGTCGAGCGCGCGTTTGCAGCCGAGCCGGCGCCAGCTGCCGTACTCCTGACGACCGGCGACCACCCCCTGCTATCGGTCTCGACGGCGGAACGTTTCGTGGTCGATGCGCTGGCTGCGGGCACCGACGTGGCCGTCGGGCTGGCAAGGCACGCCGAAGTGCAGGCTGCTTTCCCGGGCAGCCGGCGCACGGCGCTGAAGCTTGCGGACGGACCGTTTTGTGGCTGCAACCTTTTCCTGATCCGCACCGATCGCGGTCGCGCCGTCCTCGATCTCTGGCGGCAGCTGGAAACGGATCGCAAGCGACCGTTGCGCATGGCGGCCACCCTGGGGTCGGGCATGATGCTGCGCTATCTCACTGGCCGGCTTACGTCCGCCTCGGTGGTCGGACGACTCGAAGCGCTGACCGGTGCAAGCGTTGCGGTCGTTCCCGTGACGGATCCGGATGCAGCGGTAGACGTGGATTCGCTGGCGGACCTCGCGACGGTGCGCGCCCGCTGGCAGGTTCGCAG
The DNA here is from genome assembly GCA_007131295.1 of Pseudomonadales bacterium. Classification (GTDB taxonomy): domain Bacteria; phylum Pseudomonadota; class Gammaproteobacteria; order Pseudomonadales; family Azotimanducaceae; genus SLTB01. The sequence continues at coordinate 45,430 of SLQW01000115.1, forward strand.
CGCATGAATCGGCTCGCGATTCTCAGTAACCCCGGCAGTGGCGGCAACCGGGCCGCATCGTCCCGCTTCGCCACCCTGGACGGCCTCAGCGGTGTCGAACACCATTTGACGGGTCCGATCGAGGCGCTGCCGGAGCTTCTGACCGGGATACTCGCCCGACGGCCGGCGGCGCTCGCGGTCAATGGCGGCGACGGCACCCTGCAGGCGGTGCTGACGGTGCTGCTCGCTCGCGACGACCTCGATGTTCCGCCGCTGTTCGCGCTGCCGGGGGGCTCCACCAATATGAGCGCGCGGGACCTGGGCTCCGGTGCGTCCCTGCGCGCGGCCCTGCATGCGTTTCTCGCCCTGCGGGACCGGCCCGCCGCTACCTGGCCGGTGGAACGACGTCCCGTGCTCGAAGTACGGGATGCACAGGGTCGGCTGTTCGCCGGGTTGTTCTTCGGGGTCGGGACCATAGTCCGCGGAGCCGAGTTCTGGAATAAGGAACTCGGTGCGGCGCGCCGTGCTGGAGAGTTGGCCGCCGGCGTCGCCTTTGCGCGCGGTGCCTGGGGGATCCTGCGGCGCCAGCCGCCGTTTGCTGAAGGCACCCGCCTGCGGCTTGCTTTCGACGCTGCTGCGAGCAGTACGGACGCGCGAGTCTCACTGCTGCTGGTCACCGTGATGCGGCGGTTGTTTCTCGGCATGACGCCGTTCTGGGGAAGTGACGCCGGGGCGCTGGCTTGCACCTGGCTCGATGACCCGCCGCGACGCCTGCTGCGTCGGTTGCCAGCGCTCCTGCGTGGCCAGGGCGAGCGCTTGTGTGCCGACGAGGGCTACAAAAGCCAGCGTTGTAACCGGGTCGACATCGGGATCGAGGAGAGTTGGCTGCTCGATGGCGAGCTCCATCCCGGTGGCGGTACGCTCAGGCTCTGTGCGAGCCGACCCTTGCCCTTCATCGATCTCCGGCGCGAGCTGACATGAGTGGCGCGCGCCTCGGTCCTGTGGCGCGGGAGCAGATCCGGTCGGTGCTGCGCGCGGAGGCGGCGCGCCCCGCGCAGCCGGAGGTAGAGGTGTTGCTGGCCGCGTTGCGGGCGCGCTTCGGCGAGTGCTACGTGGGTGCCCTCTACTATGGTTCCTGCCGGCGCCAGGCTGTAGTCGAGGGCCTGATCGACCTGCATGTGCTGGTGACCGACCCACGACGCGCGCTCGGTCGCGTTTCTGGAACCCTGTGCCGGCTGCTACCGCCCAACGTCTACTATCTCGAAGCCAGTCACGGTGACGCGGTGGTGCGCTGCAAATATGCCGTGCTGTCGCTGCGGCAGTTCCAGAAGGTCTGCACGCGTGCCGCGTTCCACTCCTATTTCTGGGCGCGCTACGCCCAGCCCCTGACCGTGCTCGACGTGACGGACCGGGAGCGCGTACTGGACAGCCTCGTGGATGCCGTGGAAACCCTCGCCGTGCGGGCCCTGCCGCTGCTGCCCGAGGACGTGGATTGGGAGGGTTTCTGGGTGCAGACCCTGGGCTGGTGTTACCGGGCCGAGCTGCGCGCGGAAGGCGGTGGTCGGGCCGGGACACTGGTGGCGGCCCATCCGGACTATTATCGCGCCGTCGGCGAGGCCGTACTGGCTGATCTGACATCGGGTCGGCGCCCTGCAGCGCGCCTGGCGTGGTGGCTGCGGATCGCCGTGGGCAAACCACTGTCGCTGGCACGCTTGCTCAAGGGCCTGTACACCTTCGACGGCGGGCTCGACTATGTGGCCTGGAAACTGGAACGACACACCGGCCGTCCGGTCGAAATCCCCGAACGGGTCCGGCGGCGCCCGTTGATCCATCTCTGGCCTCTGATCTGGAAACTCTGGCGCGAGGGCATGTTTCGATGAATGACGCAGTCTCCGACGAGACACGCAGCAGGCGCGGAGTGCTGCAGCTGCTGGCCAAGCGCGGCGTTCGCGCCTTGAACGATTTTCAGGGCCGACATTCGCCGATCGGCATCGCGCCGATCTTCCCGGAAGCCCGTGTGTTTCCGTTCACGGTGCCCCTGGAGGATGCCTGGCAGGATATCCGAGCCGACCTCGACGAGGTGCTGAAACGGCGCGAGGACGTGCCGGCTTTCCATCAGATATCGCCGGATCAGGCGCGGATCTCCAAGGGTGACAACTGGAAGACCTTCACGTTCTACGTGATGGGTCACCGGGTGGACGACAACTGCGCCCAGTGCCCGCGGACGGCTGCGCTTCTCGATCGGCTGCCCGGGCTGCAGAACGCGTTTTTTTCGATCCTTGCGCCGCGTTACCACATTCCGCCGCACTGCGGGCCCTCCCGGGCCCTGCTGCGTGCCCACCTCGGGCTCAAGGTGCCGAGCGACCGCGACAACTGTTGGATCCGGGTCGATCAGCAGCGGCATCACTGGCAGGAAGGCAAGGTGGTCGTGCTCGATGACACCTATGAACACGAGGTGCGCAACGACACGGATCAAGAACGTGTGGTCCTGTTCCTCGATTTCGATCGCCCCATGGATCTGCCGGGCCGTATCGTCGACGGTCTGCTGGTGCGAGTAATGCGGGCCACGGCGTTCGTTCGCGATCCCTTGCGCAATCTCGAAGCGTGGCGCAACCGGCGTGGGCCGGACCCTGACCAGGTCGCTCCATGACTGTCGATCGCTACTTCATGCGGGAAATGCTGCTGCCGTTCCTGGCGGGCTGGTTCCTGCTGTCGGCAATTTTCGCCGCGTACATTGCCGCGGGACTGCTGCAGGATGCCGCTGCTGCCGGACTGGCGCCGGCTTCGCTCTGGGCGCTGGTGCTGCTGCGCTGCATGATCGCTGCGGAGGTGATCGTTCCGACCTCCATGTTCTTCTCCGTGCTGTTCGCGTTCGAGCGCATGAATCGTGATCGGGAACTGGTCGCGCTGTTTGCGGGTGGCTGGTCGCGGGCGCGCATGCTCATGCCGGTGCTCGGCATCGGCTTCGTGATGGTTGTCGTGGTGGCCGTGCTCACGCTGCAGGCGCGGCCGTGGGCCTATCGCACCGTGGACCTGGTTCAGGACCGCGCGGCCCGCCCCGACGTGGCTGCCATGCAGCCCGGTCGCTTTTACGGCCTGAGCAACGAGCTGGTCCTGACCGCCGGACGCATCGACTACGCAGGAGAATTCCTCGAGGACGTGTTCGCCCGGCAGCAACGCATCCTCGGCGACCGCCTGATTCGCGCCGAGCGTGCCCGTCTAGCGCCCCAGCAGGCGGATGGCTCGAATCTGGTGGAGTTCTTCAACGGCCAGGTGGTGACGCTCGGAGCCAATGCGGCCGGCGACACCCGGCATGGGTTTGAGCGTCTCGGCGTGCGCTGGCGTGATGCTCCCGCAGAAGATGACGAGATCACCGATCGCCGCTCGCGGCCGTCCCTGGATCTTCGTTTTTCGGAAATGCCGAAGGAGATCGCCGAGCTGCAGTGGCGGGTTACGCTGCCCTTTCTGACGTTCGGGATGACCCTGATTGCCGGCGTGCTCGGGTCCACCGCGCCGGGGCGGGTCACGGCCTTGCGCATGCTCGCTGCCATCGGTACGTACGTGGTGGTGTTCAACGTGGCGGCAGCGGCCCGGAGTGCCCTGGAGAACGGCAACCTGGCGGTGTTCCCCGGGATTTTCTGGCTGCCTCTGTTGCCGTTGGCCCTGACTGTTCTGGTTCTGCTCTGGTCGAGGCGTAACGGATGATCCGCATCACGCGCATGGATCGCTACATTGCGGCGGAGCTGTTCCGCGGCTATGCCGTGGTGGCTGCTGTGCTCGTGGCCCTGTTTTCGGTCATGGCCTTCATCGACGAATTGGGGCGTATCGGCGACGGCATGTACAACGCGGCTCAGGCGTTCGCCTTCGTGCTGATGACTACGCCGAGCCGTGTGCTGCGGCTGCTGCCCTTCATCGCGCTGTTCGGGGGCGCCCTGGCGATCTGGCAGCTCGCCCGCCGCAGCGAACTGGTCATTCTGCGCGCGGCGGGTCTTTCGATCCGGCGCTTCGCGCTCTCCACCATGCTGCCCGGCCTGGTGCTGGTACTGCTGGTGCCCGTGCTCTATGAGTTCGTCGCGCCGGCCCTGTATCAGGGTGCGACCATGAGCCGCGACACCGCTATCGGTGGAGAAGGGCGTGCGGCGCAGGGGTTCTGGTCCCGTCAGGGCGACGTGGTCATCGAGGTGCGCGGTCTGGAGTACGGGCGAGTGCCGGTGGACATCCGCATTTATCGCCTGACGCCTGATGCCGGTCTCGACTCGATCATGGAAGCGACATCTGCGGACCCCCAGGACGACGGTACCTGGCGGCTGCAGAATGCACGCCAGAGGTTCTACCGCGAGGATCGGGTGGAGTACGAGCCTCTGCCCTTCGACGCCTGGCGCCCGTGGTGGGCCGACGACACGCCGCTCAACCCGCCGCCGGTCGATAGCCTTTCGTTCAGTGACCTGCGTGGCTACATCGATTACCTGGCAGATACCGGTCAGCCGCGGCAGCGCTGGGAACTGGCGTACTGGCGCATGTGGCTGCTGCCGGTATCGGCGCTGCTGATGGGTCTGCTGGCGGTTCCGATCGCCCTGATGGGTCCTCGGGAGGGTGAAATCAAGTTTGTCGGGCTGGCCGCTGGTGGCGGCCTGTTTTACTACCTCGGTGACCAGGTGGTCGCAAATGCCGTGCTCGTCAGCGGTGCCCCGCCGCTGGTGGCCGCATTGGTACCGCCTCTTGCGCTGGCGGTGGTGGTGACGATCATCCTGCGACGGATCGACTGAGGGCCGGCGGCGACCGGACCTGCGCTCGCAACTGCGTCTGCAACTGCGTCCGCAACTGCGTTCGCAACTGCGTCCGCACAGTAAACGAAACGGCCGGGGAACGATGTCCCCGGCCGTATGTTCATCAGTGAGCGGATCCGCGGTTTGAGGCGGGCTGGCCCCGCTTAGAGACTACCGCCGGCAGCAGCCTTAGGCCGGCTCAGCAGGTGTTCTGCCACCAACGAGTAGGCGCTGATGATGCTGTCGATCTGCTCGGCGGAGTGGGCTGCGGAGAGGCTGCAACGAAGAATGCTCAGGTTCTTGGGTGCACCCGGTGGAACAACCAGGTTCACGTAGACGCCAGCATCGAGCAGCATCTGCCAGGCATCGGCTGCCTGCTGCGGCGAATCCATGATCGTGGCAATGACCGGACTCGCATCGGCACCGAGGGTGAATCCCAACTGCGACAAGGCGCTGTGAACCCGCTTGGCGTTGTTCCACAACCGGGTACGCAGTTCCGGGCGCTTGCCGATGAGCTTCAGGGCAGCCCGGGTCGAGGCGATCACCGAGGGCGTCGACGACGCGGTGAACATGTAGGCGCGGATCTGTGCCCGCAGCGGGTTGATGTCGTGCCTGCGGCTCGCGCAGTACCCGCCGACGCTGCCGAGACTCTTGGAGAAGGTCCCGGTGATGAAGTCGACCTGGTCTTCGCAGCCCTGGTCTTCGGCAAGACCACGGCCGTTAGTGCCCATGGTGCCGAAACTGTGGGCGTCGTCGAGCAGGAGGTAGGCGCCGTAGCGGTCTTTGACCTCACAGATCTCTTTCAACGGCGATACGTCGCCAAGCATGCTGTAAAGGCCTTCGGCGATGACCAGGGTGCGGCTCGCGCGCTCGCCGAGCCGGCGCAGGCGTTTCGCCAAGTCTTCCGGATCGTTGTGACGGAATCGATAGACCTCGGCACCGGAGAGCTTCGCGCCTTCGTAAATGCTGGCATGAGAATCCGCGTCGAGCACGATCACGTCACCGGGGCCGGCCAGCGTGGAGATGGTGCCCACATTGGCCACGTAGCCGGTCGTGAATACGATGGCAGATCGGGCGTCGAGGAAATCCGACAGCTCCTGCTCGAGGGAGGCATGGCAGCCGTAGGTGCCATTCGCGAGCCGCGAACCGGTAGTGCCGGTGCCATGACTGCGCACTGCATTCACCGCCGCGTCGACACACTCCGGGTCGAAGGTCAGCCCGAGGTAGTTGTTGGTGCCCGCCAACACGACCCGGTTGCCAGCGATCTCACCTTCGGTCGCAGACCCTGCGACGTCGATGGTGGCGCCGATGGCATGTACCCCGAGGGCTTGAAGAACGTCCTGGCTGCGCTGGGCAGCCTCGAGTTTTTCCAGAAGGCTCATTGGTCACCGATCAGTTAATTGTTGGACCCGACGTGCCAGATCGGAAATCGTTCTGACGTCACCCAGCTCGTTGATGGGAAACGAGATGTCGAAGACGTCTTCGAGCTGCTCTATGACCTCCATGACGTCCAGGGACGCCAAGCCGAGCTCTTCGATCAGGTCTACGTCTTCGCCGACCACCTCACCCTTAGCGACCGTCGACTGCAGCATCTGCTGAATCTGCGCGACACAATCGTTATAAGTTGTCATCACGATCGGTCGCAGTACGCGACCCATATCCCCTGAGGCCCTGAGCTTCGTCGGATTCAATGGTCATACCCCTGGGATGAATTCGACGAAAGAACCTGCACTTTGCCATGTAACTTGCTGATGCACAACAGAACGCTTCCATAAGGGGGATGGGCTGCTCGGCTGGAGGACGGATTTGGCCGTTCAGACTCGTTCCTGCGTGTCTCCACAATTTCTCCAGCATTCCGCGAGTGTAGCGAGAAATCAAGCGCTCTGCCCGTTTCAAGCCGTAGAAACCGCAAAATGAAACGCTGCGGAAATGTCTCAGACACCGCTCGGTAGTAAAAGGTGCCCTGGCTGCCTCAGTTCAGTGCCTGTAGACGCGTCAGGAACCAGTCTTGCCGGCGCCGGCGTAGGCGGCCGTCGGATCTTCGAGACGAAGGTAACGACGCAGCCAGTGCGTCAGCATGTAGAACGGACCCGTATCCACCAGGGCCACACTCATCTTGAACAGGTAATTGCTGCCCATGAGGACGAAGAGCGTGGCGAGAGCCACGTCTCCCGCTAAAAATGCGGCGCCAAACGTTACAGTAATAACCATGATCGAGTCCACCATCTGGCTGATCAGGGTAGAGAAATTGTTCCGAAGCCAGAGGTGGCGGCCTTTGGTGAGCCGCTTCCAGAAGTGAAACAGCTGGACGTCGCAGAACTGTGCGGCGATGTAAGCGAGCATGGATGCGAACACTGCGCCGGAGGTGCAGTAGTAGAGCAGCTGGAAGAACTCCACCGACCCCACAACCACTTCGCCGTTGGGCAGGGCGACGGCCTCCTCCAGGGCCAGAACCTGCCATGGAGGCTGGGCCTCGGGGCTCACCGCGGGCAGCGCCTGGGCCAGCCACATGGTGCCGAGGATGAAGAAGTTCAGGCCAAGTCCTGTCCAGACCAGAAAGTTGGCCCGAGCGCGGCCATAGAGCTCGCTTATGAGGTCGGTGCAGAGAAAGGTCAGCGGATAGGGCAGGACGCCTACTGCGAGAGCCATCGGGCCGAGCTGGACGAAGCGCGTGATGCCGATCACGTTCAACAAAGTCATCGCGCACAGGAAGGTCCCGGCGAGCACGATGAATACGCGCTCGCGCCGCTCGGTGAGCTCAGCGTCGGTCATGGTCTTGAGTCCTCGAGGCAGGGCGTCAGCGCTCGAGCTGGCCCAGGTTGGCGTGGAGCACTGCGCCGTTGATCACCGGGTGCAGCGCCGCCCAGATAATGGCCTCGGCGATCTCTTCCGGCGTGATGAGGCGACCGAAGGCCGACATGGAGGCGACCGCCTGCTCGGTTTCGGGGTCGGTGCCGATGTGCGAGCGCAGCATCTCGGTGTCGGTGAAGCCGGGGCAGATGCAGGCGGTGTGGATACCGCGTCCGGCCAGATCCTGGCAGGTCGCACGCATCATGCCGATGGTCGCGTGCTTGGTGGTCACGTACGAATAGGAATTCGGTACCGCCTTTTCGGACAGCGTCGATCCCACGTAGATCACCGCTGATCCCGGCTTCATCGCTGGTAGAAGGGCAGCGTTCAGGGCATTGGGTGCCGCAAGATTTATCTGCAGGACCTCGCGAAAATCCGCGTCCGCCGTCGCGTCGGCGCGATCGTTGCGCAGCAGCGAAGCGTTGTGCACGAGGACGAGCGGGTTTGCCTCGGCGACAACTCCCAACAGATCGTCGCAGGCGCGCTGAACGGCCTGCGGGTCGCTGAAATCGCAGGCGATGCTGGTCGCGCCTGCTACTGGGCAGGGGCGACGGGAAAGATTGGTCACGGCCCAGCCCGCGGCGAGAAAACCCGCGGCGGTGGCCGCTCCGATGCCCGCGCTCGCACCACTGATGATGACCTGCTTCATGCCACACGCCACTCCCTGCTGGCCCATTGGTTGGTGCCCGACGATACCCGGATCAGGAGACGGCGAATATCCTCATCGGCGAGGTTCGGGTGCTGCCGTACGCGCTCGAGGATCCACCCTGCGAGTTCTTCGACGGTGATGTTGCGCACGTCGATGACGAGCACGTCGCGAGGCAGGAAGGGAATACGCTCGTCTGCATAGTGGGCGAGCACGAGGTCGTCGCGCCGCTCCACCTGCAGCCACGGGCTCAGGCTCGGCAGCAGCACTTTTTCGTCGAGCTCTTCGCAGATCTCCTCCAGTAGACGCTTGAGCTTCACGTAATCGAAGCAGAGTCCGCCGTCGCTTACGGGTGTCGTCACCTCGCAGGCCACCCGCCAGTTGTGCCCGTGCAGGTTCTCGCGCTCTGTCGCGGAGAACAGCGTGAAGTGCCCGGCGGAAAAGTTCAGGTAATCCTTGGCGATTTCGATGGTGGCGAGCGCTTCGGCCGCAGCGGCGTCATCGCTGCTTGCGGTCAGCGCTCCGCGTTCGGACGTCATGAGGCACTCCAGCTCGGAACGTTGGCGCCGGCATTCTGCCATGGCGAGCGGTGCAGGTCGCGAGCCGGCCTGGCCGATGGTAGCGTTTTGCCTTCGGCGAGGGAGACGAGAGAGGCGATGACATGGCGTTTTTCGAACGGGGCGACCTGAAGATCCACTACGAGGTGCGCGGCGAGGGCTCCGCGGTGCTGCTGCTTGCTCCGGGAGGGATGCGCTCCGCGGCACCGCTGTGGGAGCGCGCACCCTTCGATCCGCGCGAGGTGCTTGCCGGCGAATTCCAGGTTATTGCGATGGATCAGCGCAATGCGGGCGAATCCTCAGGGCCCGTGTCGGAGGACGACGGTTGGCATACCTATGCGGCGGACCAGCTCGCGTTGCTCGACCATCTGGGCATCGAGCGCTGTCACGTGCTCGGCATGTGCATCGGTGGCCCGTTCTGCCTGGAACTCATGCGCCGGGCCCCCGAGCGGATTCTTTCCGGGGTGCTGCTGCAGCCGATCGGGTACGACGATAATCGTGACATCTTCTTCGAGCTGTTCGACGGCTGGGCCGAGAGTCTGCCGCAGCAGCCTTCCCGGTCTGTTGCCGAAGCTTTCCGCGAGAACATGTTCGGCGGGACGTTCACCTTCAACCTCGAGCCCGAGCAGGTGACGGAGATCAAGACGCCCATGCTCATCCTGCGCGGCGATGACCCCTATCATCCAGCAGCGACCTCCGATGCCATTGCCGCACGCGCCCCGCACGCGGAGTTGATCCGGACCTGGAAAGAGGAGCCGGAACGATCCGAGGCGGTGGCGAGAGTGCGCGCGTTCCTGGCCGAGCATTCGTGAAGGCAGCCGGTCTTCTGTATCATATTTGAACATGTCGTTTGATTTCTGCACATCGATCTGCGCCAGCGGGCGATGAACATGTCGGTTTTTCGCTTGCCGGGTATCAGCCTGCGCGGCATCGGCCTGGTCATGCTGCTCCTGCCTGTGGGTCTCCTTTCGGCGTTGGTCACCACTGCCATCGTGCGGGTGGCCGAATCCTCTCTCGAGCAGCGGCTGCAGGGCGAGATCGAGCTGATCGCACGCGCAGTCGCACCGTTGATCTCCCGCCACATCGATCAGGGGGATGCCTTCATGGTGCGCCAGTCCCTCGAGGGCGTGTTCGACATCGGTCGCGTATATGGCGCAGCGGTCTACGACGAGGATGGGCTGCTCATCGCTCGCGCCGGGCGGGCCGACGCCCAGGTCCGCACGAGTCGTGAGGCTGCTGAGCGGGTCGAAACCCGCCAGGAAGGTGGCGCCTATCGCACCGTCGGCCAACAGGACGTGTACAGCTTTTTCACGCCCATGTTCGGACATGGGGGGCGCATCACCGGTCTGTTGCAGGTGAATCGGGAACGCGCCGAAATCGATGCCGCTCTCACCCGACTCCGTGTCGGGTCCTGGATCGCCTGGAGCATCACGCTGGTCGTCATCGGGCTGCTCCTCTTCTTCGGCTACCGGCGCCTGATCGAGTGGCCGCTCGAACGGCTGCTGGCGGGCATGAGCGCAGTCACCGCGGGTAGCCGCTCTACGCGTATCGACGTGCGCCGGCCGCGGGAGTTCGCCGGCCTGGCGCGCGCTTTCAACGGCATGATCGAAGCGGTGACTCGCGCCGAGAGCGAGCGCGAGGCGGCCCGAAGACGCGAGCTGGAGCTGCTCGGGCGCCTGCAGGAGACGGAGAAGATCGCCGCGATCGGGCG
>SLQW01000056.1 GCA_007131295.1 Pseudomonadales bacterium
ACCGGATCGTCGACGCTGGCGATGTAGCCTTCCTGGATCGCCGCGCCCACCAGCAGTGACGTGACCGACTTGGTGACCGAAAACGACACCCAGCGGGTGTCGCGGGAGTTGCCGAGGCCATAGCGCTCGAAGACCACTTCGCCGTCCTCGATTACGAGCAGACCACCCACGTGGTTGTGGCGCATGAAGTCGTCGAGATCGTACTGCACGCCGTCGACCTCGTAGCGCAGCGCGGAGAAGTCGCGCAACGCCTCCGGCAGAGGGCGGGGGTGCTCGCCGCTTCTGATGTGGCGCACCGGCGCCACCGTGTCCACGTTTCGGAAGGCTGCGATCTGGGCGTCGCCCTCCAGAAAGAGCAGGCTGGCCTGGGCGTCCGGCCCAGCCAGGACCGACGCGTCATCCGCAGGGTCGAGGTGGCGCTGGGCCTGGGCGTAGCTCGTCACGATGAGCAGCAATGCGGCCAAACAGCCGCAGATGATGAGGTTGCGTATGGACACTGGTGGCCTCTCCCCTGCAATCGTGCACGACGCGTCGGCCGGATTCCCCGACTCGGACACCCCGCTCGACGCGTGCCGACAGCGACTCGACGCTTCGGCTTCTCTCCACGGACATCGTACTCGATACGGCTGCAGGCTTGGTCGTCACGAGCTGCCTGCCGCGCTCAGGTGAGATGCCGTGACCGCAGCGATACGTGACCGCGGGCCGACATCGCGGCATATGAAATGCAGCAAGTGTCGCAGGCACGGTTCCAACCAGGTATCCGGCCAATCCTCCTCGATTCCGCGCGCGATCGCCTGCTTCTGACGAATGCCTACGTCCATATAGTCGCCGTGTTCCTGAGATGTGGGCACATCAAGCGACGACAGTAACGCGCGCCACGCAGTTTATGGCGGGCCGGGGATGCGGCTCGGCGGCGAGGGATGCCCCCAAGCTTCTGGGACCGGCTCGTCGAACGGCTCACTGAGGTCAAACTCGATCATCCAGTCGTACTCGCCGTCGTAGGTGGTCCCGTAGCGGTAGGCAACGCCGGGCTCAATCTCGATCCGCCAGCCCACCGGGACGCCCGCCGCCGCAGTCCGCTCGGGCGAAGCGAAGTCCTGACGCGCGTTCGTACCGGCCGTTTCAGTTATGCCTCCATACCAGGTCCGCTGATCCTCACTGCCGTCCGCCAGGCGGTGGTCGTGCCGCAACTCGAGCCCAGAGTCAGTGCGCATCAGGTACCAGGTCCGGGAGCTGTCCCAGCCACCGGCAGCCTCAGCCTCGATGTGAAACGGAATCCTCAGTTCGTCATCCAGGCAGTCACGGAAGTGAGCGAGGAGCAGCTCCTCGCCGCTGAGCATGGGATCGCCCTCGGGTTCCAGCTCGAGCCGGCCCGGGTAGGCGTTGCCGCAGTGGTCGGTGAAGGCATTCATGAAACCCTCCGCGGCGGAAGCTTCGACATCACCGCCATCTGCGCAGCCGGCCGCGATCAGGCCAGTCAGGAGAACGAGGGTGCAGGGTATGCGCATGGCTTTACTCCACCGTACCGGGAATGGTTACTGGAGGGCTGGGCTGCAGCCGACGAGGTGATGCTCGCAGGCACATCGAGACTGCCGCCACTCGCTTCGAGCATGCCCCGCGAGAAGGATCTATTCAACGCAGCGCCTAGTCGAGGTCTGGTGCCGGGCCAGGAGCCTCGGATTCAGCCGCGCGTCGACTGTGGGTGATCTCTCACGATATGACAGGCGCATGTCTTACGGTGCTTCTCACGCCGGGCTGGAGAGACCTGGGGCCCAGCGCGACTGAGCGACAGCGAAGGAGTGGTGGGCCCGGCAGGGTGCGCCGGGAATTCGAGGCGCATCGCGCCGAGCCGGCGAACGCCCGGCCCGTCTCGGGCCGGGCCGGAGAGTCCTGGGGCCCAGCGCGACCGAGCGAAAGCGAGGGAGTGGTGGGCCCGGCAGGACTCGAACCTGCGACCTAAGGATTATGAGTCCCCTGCTCTAACCAACTGAGCTACGGGCCCGGGGGCGGGTGCGCCAGGCGGCGCAGCGCAAGTATAGCGTCCGCAGCGCGCCACGTGTCGGACTGCAATCGGCCTGCAACGGTTCTGCGCTACGATGCGCACCGACACAGGCATCCAAGACAGAGCAGGCCACCTCATGCAGGACCGCACCCTTCCCCTTCCAGGCGCCGTCAACCTTCGCGATTTCGGCGGGTACACCACCGAAAGCGGCCGACTGGTCCGGCGCCGCAGGCTGTACCGCTCAGGCTCTCTGACACGGCTGACGCCCGAGGCACAGCGCGCTTTCGTGGAAGAGCTGCGCGTGCACACGATCTGCGACCTGCGTCGCCCGGACGAGCGCCACGAAGAACCGACTCCGTTCCCTCTCGAGCGGCCGCGGCGGGTGGAGATCCCCATCGACCCAGGCAGCGCGATTGCCATGCGCGCAGAGTTCGAGAAGCGCAACGTGCCGCTCTCAGAACGGATCGCGTTCATGGTGGCCATCAACGAGGAGCTGGCGCGGCATCACCGCGAGGACTACGCACGCATGTTCGAGGCGCTGCTAGAGATCGAGGACGGCGGCTTCCTCATCCACTGCGCCGCCGGCAAGGACCGGACCGGTTTCGGCTGTGCGCTGATCCTGCATGCGCTGGGGGTCGCCGAGCAGACGGTGATCGAAGACTATCTGATGACCAACGAAGTGCTCGATTTCGAGAGCTACATTCTGCCGCGGATGAAGGCGCGCTTCGGCGAGGACGCGACGTTCGAACGGGAAGAGGTGATGGCGCTGGCCGGGGTGCGGCCGGAGTATCTGCGCGCGGCCTATCAGGCCATCGAGGAGGAGTTCGAGGGGGTGGAGCACTACCTAGAGCGGGCTGTGGGGCTCGATGCGGCGGCGCGGGAGATTCTGCGGGCGCGTTATGTGGAGTAAGGGCGCGTGGGGCTCGAACGCGGCGATCGGGGTCTGCGATCGCGGCTGAGCGCTCATACAGAACGGATCGGATCGGAGCGCCACGCCTACGGCGTGACACTCCTTCCCACAACAGCTTCGCTCACTGCTCACACAACAGCTTCGCTCACTGCTGCAGAGGCAGGCGTTGTTCCGTCAATGCGGGGGACGGCGCGCTTCCGCGGGAGCGTCCCGCTTCCGCGGAAGCGCGGGCGTTATTCGTCGAGGAAGCTGCGCAAGTGATCTGAGCGGCTTGGATGACGCAGCTTGCGCAGCGCCTTGGCCTCTATTTGTCTGATCCGCTCCCGCGTCACGTCGAACTGCTTGCCGACCTCCTCGAGGGTATGGTCGGTGTTCATGTCGATACCGAAGCGCATGCGCAGCACTTTGGCCTCGCGGGCGGTAAGCCCCGACAGGACTGAGGTAGTGGCCTCGCGCAGACCTTCGTCGGTGGCCGTATCCACCGGTGAGCCGGCAGTCACGTCCTCGATGAAGTCGCCGAGATGCGAGTCCTCGTCGTCGCCGATGGGCGTCTCCATGGAGATCGGCTCCTTGGCGATCTTCAGTACCTTGCGCACCTTGTCTTCCGGCATCTCCATGCGAATGCCGAGTTCTTCCGGCGTCGGTTCGCGCCCCATCTCCTGCAACATCTGCCGGGATACCCGGTTCAGTTTGTTGATCGTCTCGATCATATGCACCGGAATACGAATCGTCCGGGCCTGGTCGGCGATGGAGCGGGTAATGGCCTGACGGATCCACCATGTCGCGTAGGTGGAGAACTTGTAGCCACGCCGGTACTCGAACTTGTCCACCGCCTTCATCAGGCCGATGTTCCCTTCCTGAATCAGGTCGAGGAACTGCAGGCCGCGGTTCGTATACTTCTTGGCAATGGAGATCACGAGGCGCAGGTTGGCCTCTACCATGTCCTTCTTGGCGCGCCGTGCTTTGGCTTCGCCCAAGGACATCGCACGGTTGATCTCCTTGATCTGGGCGATGCTCAGCCCCGTCTCGTCCACCAGACCCTGCAGCTTGCGCTGGGCGCGCAGCAGGTCTTCGCGATGCGGCTGCAGCCGCGACGTCCAGTCGTGCTTGCCGTCCAGGTGCTTGAGCAGCCACTTCTGGTCGATTTCGCGACCGGGGAACTCGCTAAGGAACACCTTTTTCGGCATCCGCGCGCGGCGCACCATCAGGGTGGAAATGGTGCGCTCCTGCTCGCGGACGCGGTCCAGCGGCGAGCGGACCATGCTCACCAGCTCGTCATAGAACTTCGGCGTCAGTTTGAGCGACGCGAACATCTCCGACAGGGCAGCGAGGTCGCGCTCGGCGGCTTTGCCGTCGCGGCCGTAGCGCTTGAGGTTGCGCTCGGTCTTCTTCAGCTGCTTGCGGATGGCTTCGAAGCGCTTGCCCGCCTCGACGGGATCCGGCCCCTTGTTCTCCTCCTCGCCGTCGTTGTCGTCGTCGTTATCGTCATCGTCGTCATCGTCTTTACGCGCGGCGGCAGCTTTCTTCGCACTCGCGGCCGCGGCCGCATCCCGCTGCACCTGAGGCGCGGCGGGAACATCGTCGGTCGGATCGAGATAGCCGATGAGCACGTCGGAGAGCCGCTCGTCCTCGGTCGCCTTGTCGTAGGCGTCGAGGATCAGCTGTACGGTACCGGGGAAGCGCGAGATGGCGCCCATGACCTCACGGATGCCCTCCTCGATGCGCTTGGCGATCTCGATCTCGCCCTGACGGGTGAGGAGTTCCACTGTACCCATCTCGCGCATGTACATACGCACGGGGTCGGTGGTGCGCCCGGCTTCCGTTTCCACCGCAGCGAGGGCAGCGGCAGCCTCTTCAGCAGCGAGTTCGTCCGCAGAGGCATCGCCGGCAGAGAGCAACTCATCTGCATCCGGGGCGGACTCGAACACCGAAATTCCCATTTCGGTGATCATGCGGATGATGTCTTCGATCTGGTCCGGGTCGGAGATGTCCGCCGGCAGATGGTCGTTCACCTCGGCGTAGGTAAGGTAGCCCTGTTCCTTGCCCTTGGCGATCAGTTCTTTGAGCTGGGATTGCTGCTGGACGTGTTCGGTGGACATGGTGCTCCTCGGCGTTACGGCGCGGCGATCAATCGGATGACTCTGCGGGCCCGAAGATCCTTGACCGGGGCTGGATAGACCTCACCTGGAGGGGCGTCGGCACCCGGTCACCGGCAGGGCCTCGATCGACCGAATGGACGCAAGGCAGCCAAACAGTCTACCCGGATTTGGGTCCAGACTCCAGACAGTTCAACCCCTCGCAGCGGGAGCCCGAGCCTGCCCGACTCCGGCGGATGCCCGCTTCAGGTCGAAGTATTCCGCCTGCTCCTCCGGCGTGGCCTGACCCTCGCGGATCCGCTGCAGCAGCACCTGCCTACGCATGCCGGCCGCTTCTTCGAGCAGCATGGCCAGAATTTCCCGGAACTGGCGCACGGCACGCTCACCCTGCGCCAATTCGCCCGCGGGGAGGCCCCCACCGCCGGCAAGACGCACCAGCCGCTCGTGCTCGGGCGTCCCGAGCCAGGCGCTGACGAGCACAGCCGCCGGCAGATCGGGCTGGGCATGCAGTTGTGCCAGCAGCGCCCGCAGCAGACGCACCCCGGGACGATCGCCGGGCACCTCAAGCGCCGCGAGGCGTTCGAGATCTTCGACGGTAGCTTCGGCAGCGAGTTCCGGACGCCGCAGGAGCAAGGCAGTGGCCGTATCCTCCCGCGCGACCCGCACTCGCCGCCGGGTCGGCTCCGGGCGCTGCGGCGCTTCCTGCTCGCGCGGCGGCGGTTCCGGCGGTGCCTGGCGACCAGCATGGGCAATGCGTTCGAGCTCATCCACCGGCATCCGGGCAAGCTCCGCAAGCCGGCGCAGCATGAGCGTTCGAACCAGCCTGCCCGGGATCTGCTCCAGCATCGGCAGCGCCAAGTGGGCCAGGCGGGCGCGGCCGTCGAGGGCAGCCAAGTCGAGTTCTCGCGCCAGCTCTGTATAGAGATACTCGGAAAACGGCGTCGCTGCGGCTATGCGGGCGCGGAAGGCCTCTGCCCCCTCCTTGCGGATCAGGGTGTCCGGGTCCTCGCCCTCGGGAAGGAACAGCAGGCGAATGCTGCGGCCATCTTCAAGCACATCCAGAGCAGTCCGGGCGGCTTTCCAGGCGGCGCGCAGGCCGGCGGCGTCGCCGTCGAAACAGAACACCACCTCCGGAGCGAGACGGAACAGCTTCTCGAGATGATCGCGGGTCGCGGCCGTACCGAGGCTGGCACAGGCCTCGGGCACACCGCCCTGGGCCAGACCCACCACATCCATATAGCCCTCCACCAGGAGCACGCGCTCCGGGTCGCGGACCGCATTGCGGCACTCCCAGAACCCATAGAGTTCGCGACCCTTGTGAAAAAGGGGCGACTCCGGAGAGTTCAGGTACTTGGGCTGGCCGTCGCCAAGGATGCGGCCGCCAAAGGCGATGGTGCGCCCGCGCTGGTCGCGGATGGGAAAGATGATGCGATTGCGCAGGCGATCATAAAGGCTGCCATCCTCCGCCTGGCCGATCAGGCCCGCCTCGAGCAGCAGCTTGCGCTGGGCGTCGTCGCTGCCGAGCGCCTCGATCAGCCCCTGCCTGCCCGGCGGTGCGAAGCCAAGACCGAAAGTCTTCGCGACCGCGCCGTCGACGCCGCGTCCGCGCAGGTAGTCCACCGCCACCGCCCGCTTGGGATGACCGACGAGTTGCTGGCGAAACCAGCGGTCAGCGCGATCGACGATGTCGTAGAGGTTGCTGCGGCTCTCATCCCGGCGCGTCGGGGCTGCCTCCTTCGGCACCTCCACGCCAGCAAGTCCGGCGAGGTAGCCGATGGCGTCCTGGAACGGCATGCGGTCGTGTTCGAGCAGGAAGCTGAGCGCGGTACCGTTCGCGCCGCAGCCGAAGCAGTGATAGAAGCCCTTGTCGGGGATGACGTGGAAGGAGGGAGTCTTCTCGGCATGGAAGGGACACAAGCCCTTGTATTCACGACCTGCCTTCTTCAGCTCCACCCGCGCCCCGATGACCTCGGTCAGATCGACCCGCTCGAGCAGATCGTTGATGAAGTCCTGGGGAATGCGTCCGGACATGTCCGCGTCGCTTGGGAGGTCGTCAGGGGTCGGTCAGAATAGCACGCAGTCCCGGCTGCGCATGCGACACCTCGTCAACCGAGACGTTGCTTGACCTGGGCGCTGACCGCGGCCATATCGGCGCGGCCCTGAAGCTTCGGTTTGAGGACGCCCATCACCTTGCCCATGGCGCGCATGTCGCTGGCGCCAGTCGCCGCGATCGCTTCTTCGATGAGTTCGGCAATGGCCGCCTCATCCAGCGGTGCGGGCATGAACTCGCGAATGACGGCGATCTCGAACGCTTCCACGTCGGCAAGCTCGGCGCGGTTGGCGTCGCGATACTGACGCTCGGAGTCGAGGCGCTGCTTGATCATTTTGTCGAGAATGGCGAGAACGCGAGCGTCGTCCACCTCTATGCGCTCATCCACCTCGACCCTCTTGATCTCGGCGGTGACCAGACGCAACGCCGCCAGGCGCTCCCGATCCCGGGCACGCATGGCGTCTTTCACGGCTTCATTGATGCGGGTCTTGAGATCCACGGAGCGGTGGTCCCTCGGCGATCCCCGGGCGGGGACCGACCGGTCAGAAACTGCGTTCGAGCTTCTTCGCTTCGCGCTGCAGCTTCTTAAGATGACGCTTCACGGCCGCCGCCTGCTTGCGCTTGCGGACGGAGGTGGGCTTCTCGTAATACTCGCGACGACGGACCTCGGAGAGAATCCCAGCCTT
The DNA here is from genome assembly GCA_007131295.1 of Pseudomonadales bacterium. Lineage (GTDB taxonomy): Bacteria > Pseudomonadota > Gammaproteobacteria > Pseudomonadales > Azotimanducaceae > SLTB01. The sequence goes on from SLQW01000056.1 coordinate 7,745, forward strand.
CTCGCAGGAACGCTTGAAGCGACGGAGGGCGACGTCGAACGGCTCGTTTTCCTTGACCTTGACTGTCGGCATGGAGGCGTGCAGCACCTGTTGAATCGCAAAGGGCGCGAATTCTAGCCCGCACATTGGGCGATTGCAAAGCGCCTCGATGCTATGATTCGCGCCCCCTTGAGCCCTCTGCGAACGAGCCCATGCGCGTCCTCGGCATCGAGACATCCTGCGACGAGACAGGTCTCGCCGTCTACGACACCGAAGCCGGCCTGCTCGCCGAAGCGTTGCACAGTCAGGTGGACCTGCATGCCGCCTATGGTGGCGTGGTACCCGAACTGGCGTCCCGGGACCACATCAGGCGGCTGCTGCCGCTGCTCGAGCAGGTGCTGCGCGAGGCCGACATCCGGCGCGACCAGCTCGACGGGGTAGCCTACACCGCAGGCCCCGGCCTGGTCGGTGCGCTGATGGTGGGCGCCGCCTTCGGCCGCAGCCTGGCCTGGGCGCTGGGCATTCCAGCCCTCGGGGTGCACCACATGGAGGGGCACCTGCTGGCGCCGATGCTGGAGCCTGATCCGCCCGCATATCCGTTCGTCGCCCTGCTGGTCTCCGGCGGCCACACCCAGCTCGTCGATGTGACCGGTATCGGCCAGTACAGGCTGCTCGGCGAGTCGCTGGATGACGCCGCCGGCGAGGCCTTCGACAAGACCGCAAAGCTGCTCGGTCTGCCCTACCCCGGCGGGCCGCAGCTGGCGAAGCTGGCCGAGTCCGGCGACCCTGCCCGATTCACCTTTCCGCGGCCGATGACGGACCGCCCCGGACTCGACTTCAGCTTCTCCGGGCTCAAGACCCGGGTACTCGTCGAGGTGCAACGCCTGGGAGACGAACTCGATGCAACCACTCGCGCCGACATCGCCCGAGCGTTCGAAGAGGCCGTGGTGGAGACGCTCGTGATCAAGTGCGAACGGGCGCTCACAGAGTCCACCCGCGAGCGGCTGGTGATCGCCGGCGGCGTGTCGGCGAACCGGCGCCTGCGAGCGGAACTCGAAACCCGGCTGGCGCGGATCGGCGCCACTGTGTTCTACGCCAGGCCCGCGCTCTGCACCGACAACGGCGCGATGATCGCTTACGCCGGCGCCTGCCGTTTGGCCGCAGGACAGCATGCGGATCTAACCGTGGAAGCCCGGGCGCGGTGGCCGCTGGACAGTCTCTCCGCACTCGAGTCCAGCGCATGAGCGACCGTATAGAGCTGCGCGAGCTCGAAGTGACGACCCGGATCGGCGTGCTCGACTGGGAGCGGCGTGTGCGGCAGGTCATCCGCTTGGACCTGGATCTGGCGGTTAACGCCAGGCCGGCGGCCGCGACGGACGATATCTCTTTCGCGCTGGACTACTCCGAAGTGGTGGCTCGCGTACGGGCTTTTGCGGCGGATTCCGAACGCCTCCTGATCGAGACGTTCGCGGAGGATCTGGCGGCGGAGCTGCTGTCGGCGTTTCGGCTGCATTGGGTCCGCATCGTGCTGCACAAGCCGGGCGCGATCGCTGATGCCGGGCCGGTCCGTCTGGTGATCGAACGCGAAGCCTGACGGGCGCCCTCCGGCGCCACGCGTGCGGCGGCTGCGCCGCCGATCGGCGCGCAACGCTGCGCGTTGCACACCTTCCCACAAGAAACTCGCTCCGCTCGAAGCCATCCCCGATAGTCTGTGGGAAGGAGTGGCGCGCCGCAGGCGCGGCGCTCCGATGCGCTGCGAAGCAGCGCCCGAACGAAGGCAGCTACAACGAACGAAGCGGGCCTCGAACGGAGACGACGCCCCGAGATGCGCTGCGAAGCAGCGCCCGAACGAAGGCAGCAACAATGAACGAAGCGGGCCTCGAACGAAGACGACATGCGGCGGCTGCGCCGCCGATCGGCGCGCAACGCTGCGCGTTGCACACCTTCCCACAAAAGAATCGCTCCGCTCGCAGTGCATTCGAATCGGGCTGGACGGGGATCAGACGACGACGCTGCGGCCGCCGTCGACGGCGAGGATCTGACCCGTCACGTAAGGCGCCGCGGCGAGGTAGGCCACCGCGCCGGCAATGTCCTCGGGCGTGCCGGTGCGCCCCAGGGGCACCCGCTTCAGGATCGCGTCCCGCTCCCGTCCCCAGACATCGTCCGGATCCTCGGGCCAGAGAATCGCTCCCGGCGCCACTGCGTTGACGCGCACCTCAGGCGCCAGCTCGCGGGCGAGCGATCGGGTCAGCATGACCAGCCCGGCCTTGGCGATGGAATAGATGGAATAGCCAAGCAGCGGCCGCTCCGCGTGAATATCCACCAGATTGACGATACTGCCCTGCGCCCCGCGCAGTGCGGGCAGCAGCGCCTGGACGAGAAAGAACGGACCGCGCAGATTGCTGCCGATCAGTTCATCCCAGATTGCCGCATCGACCTCCTCCACCGTGGTCGAAAAAAACGACGACGCGTTGTTCACCAGCAGGTCGCAGCGCGAGTATCGCTCGAAAAATGCCTCCGCAATTGCAGCCGGCCCGGACGCAGCCGCAAGATCTCCGGCGACCAGCAGCGCCGAGTTGCTGCGATGACGATTGAACTCGGTCGCAAGCGCCTCCGCCGGCTCGCGTGACCGCCGGTAGTGAAGGACCACGTCGTAACCCTGCGCATGCAGATGCCGAGCGATGGCAGCACCCACCCGCACGGCTGCACCAGTGACGAGCGCGACAGGTGCCGACTCGGACATCATCTGGCCTCCTTCTGCAAAAGGGCAGCAACTGCCGTCAGGCGCCGCACCTTCACGCGCTCTGCGATCTCGGCGCCGCTGCTCTTCGACGCCAGATCTGAAACATCTACCCGCATCGCTGCCGGCAGCGCCGCCAGAATACTCGCCGCCCGCTCTCTACGTGCCGCGTCCGCCCCGAGCGTCGTCAGCAGAGCCGTCACGACCTCGGCAAGCCGGGCAAGGCGCTCCGGGCGGCGCGCCGCGTCCACGCGGGCCGAGGCCTTGAGCAGTACTTCAGGCGTGAGACCCGAAGGCGCGGTCAGCGGGGCGAAAGCCCGAGCCAGCGCGAGGGATCCGTCGCGGTGTTCGCGCGGTGTCCGCAGACGCTCACAAAATGCCGCCGCAACCGCACCAGCTTCGGACGCATCCGTCGGATCCTCCGCCAGCGGCAATCTGCGCTGGTCGCGACAGGCTGCAGTAACGAGTGCTATCCAGCGCAGCAGAGCTCGCTCGTCAGATGCCTCCGCCAAGTGGGCGAGGACGCGGAACGCAGGATGCTCCGCAGACAGCGCGACCAGTTCCGGCAACAAAGGTGGGAGCGCGCCGACATCCCGCAAGACATCGAAGAAGACGGTCGGGTCGGGCCCGGCGAGGACACGTTCGAGTTCCTGCCAGACTCGTTCGGGTGTCAACGCGTCGAGCTCTCCGGAGCGTGCCAAATCGGTCATCAGTTCCAGGGTTTCAGCGGCGATGCTGAAGCCCTGTGCGTGAAACCGCGCAGCGAAGCGCGCGACCCTGAGCACGCGCAACGGATCCTCGACAAAAGCGGGCGAAACATGCCGCAGGATGCGCGCTTCGAGATCGGCACGCCCGCCCCAGGGATCGATGATCGCACCGTCCGCAGTCTGCGCCATGGCGTTCACGGTGAGATCGCGACGCCGGAGATCCTCCTCCAACGTCACGTCCGGTGCGGCATGGAAAGCAAAACCCTGATGCCCGGGCGCGGTCTTGCGCTCGGTGCGTGCCAGCGCGTATTCGTCACCGGTCGCGGGATCGATGAACACCGGGAAGTCGCGACCCACCGGACGGAAGCCGCGTTCTATCATCGCCTCCGGCGTGGCTCCGACCACGACCCAGTCGCGCTCGGAAACGGGCTGACCGAGCAAGGCGTCACGCACCGCTCCGCCGACGAGATAGCTCTGCATCAGCCGCAACCCACGGTGAAGCGCTCGCCGTCCTCCAGGCGCAGCAGGGTGAGGCAGCGTCCCCAGCAGCAGCCAGTGTCTAGCGCCAGACAGTTCTCCGGCGTACCCCGACCTTCCAAAGCTGCCCAATGCCCGAACACGATTCGCCGTTTCTCGAAATCGGGATGCAGCCGCGCGAACCATGGAAAGTAGCCGCCCGGCGCCCGCGCCGCACTTTCCTTGGCGGCCAGGTCGAGACGTCCCTCAGCATCGATGAAGCGCATGCGGGTGAAGTAGTTGACTATGACCCGGAGTCGGTCGACGCCGGTCAGATCCGGCTGCCACGCCGCTGGCTCGTTGCCGTACATCTCGGCGAGGAAAGCCGCAGGATCGTCGCCACTCAGCACCGCCTCGACCTCCCGCGAACGAGCCAGCGCCTGCTCTAACGAGAATACAAAGGGGAGCCCCGCGTGCACCAGAACTGCATCGAGTCCGGGCTCGTGGTACACCAGAGGTCGGCGCCGAAGCCAGTCGAGCAGTTCATCGCGGTCCGGCGCCGAGAGCACCGGATCGAGGGTGTCCTTGCGGCGTGGCGCCCGATCCGTCAGCGCTACGGCAAGCAGGTGCAGGTCATGGTTGCCGAGCACCGCCACAACGGTCGAGCCGAGTTGCCGCAGGAAGCGCAGCGTACCGAGCGATTCAGGACCGCGATTGACCAGATCGCCCACCAGCCACAGCCGATCCGAAGCGGGATCGAAGCGGGCCTGATCCAGCACTCTCTGCAGCGGTTCCAGATGCCCCTGGATGTCGCCGACGGCGTACGTTGCCACGGCAGCTCAGCGTCCCGGCGCGTCAGGCTGCTGCGCGGCGAACGCGTTGGCGATGGCAACGAAATCCGCCACGTCCAGGTTTTCCGGGCGCACCGAGAAATCGAATTCACCGGCGGCGAGCAGAGCCTCGGCCCCGGGCAGCGACTTCAGCGCGTTGCGCAGGGTCTTGCGGCGCAGGGAAAAGGCCGTCCGCACCAGGCGCTCGAACAGCGCATAGTCCGCTGCCGGATACGGCGGCTGCGGCCAGGGTTCCAAGCGTACAACTCTGGAGCGGACCTGGGGTTTGGGGGTGAACGCTTCGGGCGAGACGCCGAACAGAGGTTCGACGCGACAGTGATACTGCACCATGACTCCGAGTCGGCCCCAGGCCTTCTCGCCGGGTCGCGCGGCGAGCCGCGCCACCACTTCGTCCTGAAGCATGAAGTAGGCGTCACGCATCCGGGTCGCGTGGGCCAGAAGGCGAAAGATGAGCGGCGTGGAAATATTGTAGGGCAGGTTGCCGACCACCCGGTAACGCACCTCGGCGGCAAACAGCGCATCGAAATCCACCTTGAGCGCATCCGCAGAGAGGATGCGCAGATTAGGGAAACGCCGCTCCAGGGCCGCAACCAGGTCGCGGTCGATTTCGATCAGCACCAGTTCGCCGGCAGCCGCTTCGAGCTGTCCAGTTAGAGCGCCCCGGCCTGGGCCGATCTCGACCAGGTGCTCGTCGCCACGCGGACCGATGGCGGCGACGATGCGATCTATAGTGCTGCGATCGATCAGAAAATTCTGAGAGAAGCGACGACGCGCACGATGGGGCCCTAGCCCCTCACCACCATACTGGGGGGCACGGCCTCGAACGGTTGCTCTCATCGCGCCACTCCTCGAAAACCACGCCAGCACCGGAGCGTCGGGCTGACGGCCTGCCAGGACCGCGGGCTCAGCGATTCCGGCGAGCGACCCTGCGCGCCACCATCGCTTCGGCTGCGGCCAGGGCGGCCGCCAGACTGCCACTGTCCGCCTGTCCCGTACCGGCAAGATCCAATGCGGTACCGTGATCCACCGAGGTTCGGATGATCGGCAGCCCGAACGTGACGTTCACGGCGTTCCCGAAGCCGACGTGCTTGAGAACCGGCAGACCCTGGTCATGGTACATGGCGAGTACGCCGTCTGCGCCCTCGAGCACCGACGGGGTGAACAGCGTGTCCGCCGGCAGCGGCCCGACCACGTCCCAGCCGCGGTCCCGCGCCTCGGCGCAGGCGGGTTCGATGATCTCGAGTTCTTCGCGGCCCAGGTGGCCACCCTCTCCGGCGTGCGGGTTGAGCCCCGCTACCAGGATGCGCGGTGAATCAATGCCGAAGTGGGTCGAGAGTCCGCTGCGGAACATGGCCAACGTCCGCTCGACCCGCGCCTCGGTGATCAGCGCGGGGACAGCGGAGAGCGGTACGTGCGTGGTCACGAGCGCGACACGCAGATTGTCGGCCACGAGCACCATGAGCACTGCGCTGCTGTTCGTGCGCTCGGCAAGCAGTTCAGTGTGGCCCGAGAACGGTACACCGGACTCGTTGATCACACCCTTGTGTACCGGCCCGGTGACCAGGGCATCGAAAACGCCGGCCATGCAGCCGTCCACCGCCTGCTCGAGGGTAGCGAGAACGTATGCCGCATTGCCGGGGTCGAGTATACCGGTGCGCACAGGTCGGGCAGCGGGCATGGCCATGACACGCAGCGTGCCGGGTGCATCGACGCTGTCGTCTTCGGGATCAAAGGGACGCAGCTCGATGTCGAGCTCGAGCCAGCGGGCGCGCTCGGCGAGCATCTTGAGATCGGCCACGACGACCCACTGGCTGCTGCGGGGACGGCTGGCCAGGGCCAGAACCAGATCCGGCCCAATGCCTGCCGGTTCTCCAGGCGTGATGGCGAGTCGCTGCGTCATCGTGCCCCACCACCTGCTCGCGCTGTCGTCAGATCCGCACCTCGACGTAGGCTTCGTCGCGAATTTCCTGCAGCCAGGCTTCCAGAGCCTCATCGAAACGCCGCTCCTGCAGGATCCGCAAAGCCTGTCGTTCACGGAATTCGGTGCTCATGTCCTGCGCCCGGCGGTCGGTCACTTCCAGGATGTGCCAGCCAAACTGACTGCGAAACGGCTCCGATAGCCCCCCGGTAGAGGTGGCCCTCATGGTTTCCTCGAACGCCGGCACCATCTGTCCGCTCATGATCCAGCCGAGGTCACCGCCGGAGAGGGCACTGCCCGGGTCGTCGGAATGGTCTCGGGCCAGCTGATCGAAGGACTCCCCATCCTGAATGCGCTCGTAGAGATCGCGGATCAGATTCTCAGCCTCGCTTTCGCTGCGGATCTCCGAGGGCTGAATAAGGATATGACGGGCGCGGGTCTGATCCACCAGAGTATTGCCGGTCCCACGCTTGTCCGTGACCTTGACGATGTGGAACCCGGACGCGCTGCGGATGGGATCGAGCACCTCACCTTTCGATGCAGCGAGCACCTGCTCGGCGAAAAGACTCGGGAGCTGTCCGGCCTTCCGCCAGCCGAGGTCCCCGCCCTGAAGCGCGCGCTGGTCTGCCGAGTGCGCCACAGCCATCTGGGCGAAATCGGCACCATCGCGAAGTTCGCTGACGATTTCCTGCGCCTTCTCCTCGGCCGCACGCACAGCCGCCGGCGACGCTTCGTCGGAGACCGCAAGCAGAATGTGTCCGACCCGGAAGTCGTCGGACGTGGCCGCCCGGCCGACCGGGGATTCGAGGAAGTTCCGCAGCTCCTGGGGCGAAATGTAAATGCGATCACTGACCCGGTTCTGCTGCACTCGACCGACGATCATTTCACGGCGGATCTGCTCGCGGAAATCCCGGAAGCTCATACCGTCTGCGGCGAGAGCCCGCTGAAACTGATCGAGGTTCATACCCGACTGCTGGGCGATGCCCATCATGGCCTGCGTGAGCTCTTCATCAGAAACGCGTACGCCAGCCCGCTGGCCCATCTGCAGCTGGATGCTGTCCAGGATGAGGCGCTCCAGCACCTGACTCACAAGCACGTCACGGGGAGGCAGTTGCATGTTGTTCGACGCGAACTGCTGTTCGATATAACTCAGGCGCTCGACGAGTTCAGAGGCAAGCACCACGTCGTCATCGACAATGGCGACCACGCGATCGAGTTCCTGAAAGGCACTGGCGCTGACTGCTACCCAGAGCAGCGGCAGGGCGAGCAGGCCGGCGACCTTGCGCAGCAGAGCTTCAGATGTCATTTAAAGGATGCTCCCGGTAGCCACGAATGCCCTGTTCGAGGATCGAATTGAGACCGCCGTCGAAACCGGCGAGCCCTTTCATCACGACTTCGACGAAGACACCGGTCTCGGTATCGGTGGGCTGGAGCCCGCGGGAGGGACGGCGGAACTGCCGACCCACCAGGCGGAAGCGCCAGCAACAATCATCGTACTGCAGGCCACCGAAGGTTTCGATCACGCGGTCTTCTTCCAGATCATAGAAGTACCGCGCGAGCATGGATACCTGGGTGGACAGCGGCCAGAGTATCCCGGCATCGAACTGCTTGACGTCATTGCCGCGGCGACGGTAGTTGAAGCTGAGCACCCGCCTCGCATCCGGCCGGTAGCGGAGCTGAAAGCTGCGCTGCCGCTGGGCGCTGTCAGGCGTGTCCCAAACCCAGAGCGCGCGAGCGTCCATACCGGCACCGACTCGCATGGCCAGCTCTGTCACCCAGCCCGACCGGCTCGAAGTCTGTGCGTCGTCTACGCCGCCTGTGAGCGTCACGTCACGATCGTCGAAGTAGAAGATTCGACCTACGGTGGCCTGCAGGAGTTCCTCACCGTCGGCGCGGGAGATCATCCGGCTGGTGACGGCCGCGGTGAGCTGGTCGGCATCGTTGATCCGATCTACACCCGCGAAACGGTTTTCCCGGAACAGCTGCGTACTGCCGAACGTGAATTCCGTCGTATCGAACAGCGGCAGATCGCTCTGGTCTTCCTCCTCCAGGTACAGGTAATAGAGGCGCGGCTCCAGCGTCTGCAGCAGCGGTGTGCCGCCGAGCAGCGCGTCACGCTCGAAGCGCAAACCGAGATCGATGCTGCCCGAAGCCAGCGACCGAGTGGGCGAATCGTCGAAGCCGAGCGGCGTGTCGTCGAGATCGTAGCGGGTGTAGTGATAGGCCGCGTCGGCGATGAACCACCCCCAGCCACGCTCGATGGGCAACCGCAGCCGCGGCACCACGTGGGCGCGATCGCCGGTGATCGCATCGAAACCGGTGACGTCGTCATCACTGCGATCGAAGCGGGCATAGTGGGCGTCGATACCGGCGACAAGCGGGAAGCTGCCAGGCCGCGCATACCAGCTCATGTCGAACTGCGGCAGCCGCCGGTAGCTGTCGGGCTCACCGGGCTCGAGTACCTGCAGATCCTGGGCCCAGAGCTGGGCCTGGAACCCCCCGCGCCGGAAGCGCATGCGGGCGGAACGATCGATTTCGGAACGGGCGTTGACGGTGAGATCGGTGCCGAGATCCCGGAAGTAGTCGTCATCGCTGGCCTCGGCGAAATCCACGGCCGTCGTGAAACCATCGAACCAGGACCCGCTGTGCCGGAACTGCACCAGCCAGCGCTCGCTGGCTTCGAACACGCCCGGGGGTTCGATCCCACCTTCGACCCGCTCGCGGAACTCACTGAACGAGAAGCGACCGTCGTAATTGTCGTCCTCGGGCATGTAGGCACCGCCGAGGACGTTGTACATGCGCTGGGTCATGTGACGGAACTCGACCTCACCGAGAAAGCCACGGTCGGTCATGATCCGGGGCGTCAGTGTCGCGTCGTAATTGGGCGCCAGGTTGAGGTAGTAGGGCAGCGCAACATCGAGTCCGCTCTCCGACGAGTAACCCACCGAAGGCATGAGAAAGCCACTCTGACGTTCGCCGGTGAGCGGGAACTGCAGATAGGGCGTCCAGAACACCGGAACCGGACCGACGTTGAGGCGGGCATTGCGCGCCCGAGCTACCTTGCCGTCCTCGGGGATCTCCACCCGGCCCGCGATCACCTGCCAGGAATCGTTGCCCGGCTCGCAGCGGGTGAAGCGCGCATTGCGCACCCGGATAACACCGTCCTCGCGCTCGAGCCGGTCTGCAGATCCGCGATAGCTCCCTTCATAGAAAACGAAGCGGGCCTCGTCGATCTCTGCGTCTCCCTCGCGCAGATTGACGCTGGCGCGCTCGCCGAGCAGGAGTGCCCCGGCCTCCTGCAGGCGCACGTCGCCCTCGAGCACGAATGTCTGGTTGCGCTCATCGAAGGACGCGGAGCGCGCAGTCGCCCGCCGCTCGCCCTGCCGGGCCTCCACCCGCCCATCGAGCGAGCCCGACTCACCGAGGACCCAGTCCACTTCACGAGCACGCACATCGACCCGGTTCGGGTCGAGATCAGCCCCGAGCTCGGTCTCGATCAGCGGCTGCTCCTGGTAGGCACCGGCGCACCACTCGGGGATGTTCTCGCGGGTGGCCGCGGGCAGCGCCTGACGCGGTACCCAAGTCAGCTCAGCCTGCTCGATGGTCTGGCCGAACACCCGCTGCCTGGCCTCGTCCCTGCCGTCTGCGGGCGTGGTCTGGGGGCGACGGTAGATGGGCGCTATCGGACCCCGCTCGATAGGTCCAGGGTCCAGTTCCACTGGATCGCAGACCCATTCCCCGTCTGGGCCGGCCCGGCACTGCCAGCTGGACGCAGCGCGTGTTTCCGCGACGGTCAGCAGGCCGAACAGTAGGAGAAGTACCGGAACCACCGGCAGCACACGCGACTCGAGCGAAGACAACACCATCGACGATCCTGATTTGGAAGGGCCACACCCGGCTGGGCATTCCCGCCTGCAGATGACCGGACCGGAGCACAACCGCCCTGCAGATTCGTCTACGGAATCCGAGTTCGCAAGGGCAGGTAGGCCGTCTCAACGAGCATGATACGGCAGCAACAGCCGGGCAGCTATCTTGCCCGTGGCCGTGGGAGCTCGATGCTATCATCCCGCACCCTCGAGAACGGTGCAGGCGAGGAAGCTGACGATGGAGGCGACACGACGCGCTACCCGGCGCGAGACGTGGCTGAGCAATGCGCTCGCGAGCCTCGATCGACGCGAGGTGGCAGAGCGCGTCGCCCTTGCCGCCGAGGCGAGTACCCGCCGCTTCCATCGCATCGCCACCGATGCAGGGCCCCTCGTGCTCATGGATGCCCCGCCTGAGTCCGAAAACAATGCCGCCTTCCTGGCCCTTGCGAGCTGGCTCCGGCAGCACGGCCTGCACGCGCCCGAAGTCGTGGACGCCAATGTGGAGCAAGGCTTCTTCCTGCTCGAGGATCTCGGCGATCGGTGCCTGGCAGCAGCGCTCGCCCCGGCAGACGAAGACGAACGCCGGCGGCTTTACCGGCTCGCGATCACCACCCTGGTACAGATCCAGCAGGCGGGGCAGCAGGATCCACCGGCGCTTCCCGACTACGATCGTGCCCGGCTGGAGCGGGAGCTCGGGCTGTTCGCGGATTGGTTCGTGGAGCGCATGCTGGCACTGCCGTTGCCGTCCAACCTCTGGCAGCAGAGCGCGGCGGCGCTGACGGAAGCCTCTCTCACGCAACCCCGCGCCTGCGTATACCTGGATTACCACTCCCGCAACCTGCTGCTGCTCGACGGTGACACCCGGCTCGGGCTGGTGGACTTTCAGGACATGCACCACGGACCGGTGTGCTACGACGCGGTGTCCCTGCTGCGCGATTGCTACCTGCGCTGGCCCGAGCACGAAGTGCGCAGGCTTCGTTCGAACTATCTGGAGGAAGCACGCGCCGCCGGAATCCGCGGCCTCGAAGACGCCGCGGCGTTCGCGCGCGGCTTCGACCTCTGCGGTATCCAGCGCCACCTCAAGGCCCTCGGCATCTTCGCGCGGGTCGCGCTCACCCGCGACCAGCACCACTACCTGGATGACATGCCACGGGTTCTCGAGCACCTCCTGGCGGTCGCCCCCGGACATCCGGAAACCGCTGCCCTGGCACGCTGGCTGGACGCCGAAGTAATCCCGGCCCTGCCCGCCGCTCTCGCCCGCCTGAGGGCCAGGGTCTGATGTCGAACGCCATGATCCTCGCAGCCGGACGCGGTGTGCGCCTGCTGCCGCTCACGGCGGCGGTACCGAAGCCGCTGATCGAGGTCGCAGGACAGACTCTGATCGAACACCATCTGCAGCGGCTGGCCGCGCTCGGCGTGACAAGGGTGGTGATCAATCTGCACCACCTGGGCGCTGCGATCCGACGCCGCCTTGGACACGGCGAGGGATTCGATCTGGAGATCGTCTTCTCCGATGAGCCCGAGCTGCTCGAGACCGCGGGCGGCATCATCAAGGCCCTGCCCCTGCTCGGCAAGGAACCGTTTCTACTTGTCAACGGCGATATTTACTGCGATTTCGATCCGGCGGCCCTGGCACCACTCGCCGAAGGCATCCACGCCCACCTGCTGATGGTCCCCCGCCCGTCGTGGCAGGAACGCGGCGACTTCGACCTCGGTGTACCCGTGCCCGGGAGCTTGGGCGATGTCTGCCGTCTGCGTGGCGACGGTAAGGGCACGCTGACCTACGCCGGTATGGCGCGCTACCATCCGCAGCTGTTCGCCGGGCTGGCTGCGGGCTTCCGCCCGATGCGACCGGTGCTCGAGGCGGCCATCGCCGCGGGGCGGGTCAGTGCTCAGGTGCACGATGGCCTTTGGGAGGATATCGGCACCCTCGAGCGTCTAGCGATGCTGCGCCGGCGGCTCAAGACAGCTGAAGCCGGGACGCCCTGAGCCGGGTCGAGACCACACGGAGACCGACGTGACCGACTACAAAATCGCCCCGTCTATATTATCGGCGGACTTCGCCCGTCTCGGAGAGGAAGTGGACGCAGTCCTCGCTGCCGGGGCCGACATGGTTCACTTCGACGTCATGGACAACCACTACGTCCCGAACCTGACCATCGGCCCCATGGTCTGCAAGGCGCTACGCCGCCACGGCGTCACCGCCGACATCGATGTGCACCTCATGGTGCAGCCAGTGGACAGGCTCATCGACGACTTCATCGACGCCGGCGCCACCTGGATCACCTTTCATCCGGAAGCGAGTGAGCACGTACACCGCTCCTTGACCCGAATCCGCGAGGGCGGCTGCCGAGCCGGTCTCGTGTTCAATCCGGCCACACCGCTGGACCACCTGCGCTGGGTGGATGGCGAGTTGGACATGGTGCTGCTGATGTCGGTGAACCCGGGCTTCGGAGGCCAGAAGTTCATTCCGAAGACACTCGAGAAAATTACCGCGGCGCGCAGCATGCTCGATGCACTCGACCGCCCGGTAAGGCTGGAGGTGGACGGCGGCATCGGGGTCGACAACATTGCGGCCGTGGCGCGCGCCGGGGCCGACACCTTCGTCGCAGGCTCGGCGATCTTCGGCAGCGACGACTACGCCGCCACCATCGGCCGTATGCGCAGCGCACTCGCTGAAGTCGGCTGATGCAGGCCACGACCTTTTCAACCTGGCTGCTGGACCTGGACGGGACCCTGGTGGACAGCGCTCCGGACCTGCACGGAGCCCTGCTGGCGACGTTCACGCGCTATGGTCATGGCGATGTGGACGAGGGCCTGGTGCGACGCTTCGTCGGTGGTGGTGCGCGCCTGCTGATCGAACGCGCCCTTGCCGAGCGCTATCCAGACGCGGCCGCAGCCGAACACGACGTCGATACCATGCACGCGCACTTCCTCGATCACTACGCCGCCCACATTGCGGATCGCTCCCGACCCTACCCGGGCGTTCGGGAAGCTCTCGAGACGTTGCGGGGTCGGGGCATCGCGCTCGCTTGCGTCACCAACAAATACGAAGGCCTGTCACGGCAGCTGCTCAGGGCCTTGGATCTGGAAGCCTTCTTCGGCGCGGTCATCGGCGGTGACACCCTGGCCGAGCGCAAGCCGGACCCGGCGCCGTTGTTCGAGGCCTGCCGCCAGCTTGCTGCGGATCCGCAGCGGGCACTCATGGTGGGCGACTCCATCACCGACATCCGCGCCGCCCGCAACGCCGGCATGCCGGTGGTGTGCGTCAGCTACGGCTACAACCACGGCGAGGACATCCACGCCGCCGGCGCCGACCGGGTTGTTGATTCGCTCCTGGCGCTGATTTAGTCTCGCCGCTCCTTCTGCGGCCCCGGAAGTCCCGGATGGCACCGACTCAGGACAGCACGCTTCACGCACGATGGTGAGGCGGTCCCTGCCGGCGACGACCCGCGTCCCGGCCGTTCGTGCACGTCCAAAGATCAAGACCAGGGACCGAAGGGCCACGCCATGACCCCAGCAGAATTCGATGCGCTCGTCCGCGCGGGCTATAACCGCATTCCGATCACCCGGGACGTTCCCGCCGATCTCGACACGCCGCTGTCCGTCTACCTGAAGCTGGCCCGCGGGCCGTATTCCTACCTGCTCGAATCCGCCCAGGGCGGCGAAAAGTGGGGGCGCTACTCGATCATCGGCCTTCCGGCCCGGACGCTCCTGCGGGTGAAGCGACACCGGATCACGGTGGAAACCGATGGTGAGGTGGTGGAGGAAGTCGAGCGCGACGATCCGCTGGCCTTCGTCGCCGAATTCCAGGCCCGCTACCGGGTACCGGAACTTCCCGGTCTGCCCCGTTTCAGCGGTGGCCTGGTGGGCTACTTCAGCTATGACAGCGTGCGCTACGTCGAGCACCGTCTGGCAGAGAGTTCACCGCCGGACGAACTCGGCACGCCCGATATCCTGCTGATGGTGTCGAACGACGTCATCGTGTTCGACAACCTGCGCGGTCGCATGACCCTGATCAGCCATGCGGATCCGGAGCAGCCGGATGCACTGGCGCAGACGCAACGCCACCTCGCCGGCGTCGCCGCCGGTCTCACCGCAGCATTGCCCGCGGACGTCACCCGCGACCGACCACAGGGTAACGGCCCGGCGATCGGCGAATCCGATTTCGTATCAGGCTTCGGCCGCGAAGCCTTCATGGCGGCGGTGGAGCGCACGCGCGAATACATCCGCGCCGGCGACGTCATGCAGGTGGTGCTGTCGCAACGCATGTCGGTGCCGTTCTCCGCGCCGCCGATCGATCTCTATCGGGCCCTGCGCAGCCTCAACCCATCACCGTACATGTACTTCATGGATCTGGACGACTTTCAGATCGTATCCAGCTCACCGGAAATCCTCGCCCGGGTCGAAGACGGCGTGATCACGAACCGGCCCCTGGCCGGCACCCGTCGCCGCGGCCACACGGAAGAGGAAGACCGGGCCATGGAGGCGGAGCTACTCGCCGATCCGAAGGAGATTGCCGAGCACCTTATGCTGATCGATCTCGGCCGCAACGACGTCGGCCGGGTGGCAGCCACCGGCAGCGTCGAGGTCACCGAAAAGATGGTGATCGAGCGCTACTCCCACGTCATGCACATCTCCTCCAACGTCATCGGCAGGCTGCGCGAAGGGGCGACTGCGCTCGACGTGCTGCGCGCGACGCTGCCGGTGGGCACCCTGTCCGGCGCGCCGAAGATCCGCGCCATGGAGATCATCGACGAGCTGGAGCCGGTGCGACGCTGCATCTACGGCGGTGCGGTGGGCTACCTGGCCTGGAACGGCAACATGGACACGGCCATCGCCATCCGCACGGCGGTGCTCAAAGACGGCACCCTGCACATTCAGGCCGGCGGTGGGGTCGTCGCAGATTCGATCTCGAGACTCGAATGGAAGGAGAGCATGAACAAGGGCCGGGCGATGTTCCATGCGGCGGCCCTGGCCGAGCGCGGCCTCATGCTCGACCCGGAGGACTGACGCCATGCTGCTGATGATCGACAACTACGACTCGTTCACCTACAACGTGGTGCAGTATCTCGGCGAACTCGGCGCCGAGGTGGTCGTGCATCGCAACGACGAAATCGACGTCGCCGCGATCCACCGGCTCGCGCCGGAGCGCATCGTGATCTCGCCGGGGCCGTGCACACCGAACGAGGCCGGCATCTCCATGGCCGTGATCAAGGCCTTCGCGGGCAAGATCCCGATCCTCGGCATCTGTCTTGGGCACCAGGCCATCGGCCAGGTATTCGGCGGACGGATCGTGCGCGCACGCGAGGTCATGC
>SLQW01000091.1 GCA_007131295.1 Pseudomonadales bacterium
GGAGGCACCTTGAACCGCCGTCGTTCCCTCAGGCAGCGCCAGGCACTCCTTGGCCTTCATGGCCCGGTACTGCGCGTACATGGCGCCGCCAAGGATGGCCACGGTCCGCCCGAGCAAAGCCTGCGCCTCCGGCGCCGAGCCGGTCGCCACGACCTCGCCCGCACCCTCATTGCCCGCGGGCAGGGCCTGACCGCTGCGCGCCGCCATGGCTCGGCGCAGCTTCTCGGGAATGTCCGCCGTGACCGCCGGCCGCTCCGCGGTTCCGGTGACCCGGATGGTGCCGACGTCCGCCGTACCAAACAGCAGGCCAAGATCCGATGGATTGATCGGCGCCGCGCCGACTCGGATCAGGACTTCATCGTCTTGCGGTTCCGGTACCGGCACGCTCTCGAGCGCAAGCTCGAGGGTGCCGTCGTCGCGCACCGTTGACTGCATCTGCAGCATGGTCGAAGGCAGTTCGCTCATGTCCTGATCCCCGGCTCGAAGTAAAGACCGAGCATGGTGGTGCATCCTGGACTCAGGGGGAAGCGGCACAGCCTCCGCCCCGCCCCGCCCGGTTAACATGGAAGACATGGCAACCCGGAGGACACCAAGGTGAAATACGTTCGTCTCGGCCGCACCGGCCTCGAAGTGAGCGTGGCCGGACTCGGCTGCGGCGGGCATAGCCGTCTCGGGCTGGCCACCGGCCACGACGAGGCCCACGCCGCCAACCTGGTCGCCGCCGCAATCGATCTCGGTATCAATTTCATCGACACGGCGCGCGCCTACGGCACCGAGGCCGCGGTAGCTGCCGCCATCCGCGGCCGCCGCGACCGGGTAGTACTCTCCAGCAAGGCGAGTCCGGGCTGGGGTGACGAGCTGGTCTCAGCGGCGGGTCTGAGGGAGAGCCTGGAGAAGAGTCTGCGCCGGCTCGACACCGACTACATCGACGTCTTCCACCTGCACGGTGTCACAGCCGCCCAGTACCGCTACTGCATCAATGAACTGCTCCCGGAACTCCAGCGCCAGCAGCAGGCGGGCCGGATCCGCTTCCTTGGCATCACCGAGCGCTTCGTCAGCGACACCGGCCACGCCATGCTCGCGGAGTCCCTCGTCGAGGACTACTTCGACGTGGTCATGGTAGGGCACAACCTGCTGAACCCCTCGGCCCGGGCGCGAGTGTTTCCGCTGACACAACAGCACGACGTCGGCACCCTGATCATGTTCGCGGTCCGCCGCGCCTTGACCCACGCCGACGCTGCCCGCGAGGTCGTCTCGGCGCTGATCGCCGACGGCCAGGTCGCAGCGGATGCGGTGGATGCCCGCGATCCACTCAGATTCCTGACACAGCATCCGGAGGTGGCATCGCTGACCGAGGCAGCCTACCGTTTCTGCCGCCACGAACCGGGCGCCGACGTCATCCTCACCGGTACCGGCAACATCGATCACCTGCGGGCGAACGTTGGCGCCATCCTCGCACCACCGCTGCCCGCTGCCGTACTGGAAACCCTCGAACGGATCTTCGGCTGCGTGGACAGCGTGTCAGGCAACTGACCAGTCTCGGGCTTGCCGCCCCGAGACCGCGCCTGCACACTCGGAGCATGCGCCAGGCCGTTCTCATCGCTGTCGCGATCGCCGTTCTGCTGCTGCTTGCGGCCGCTGGGCTGCTGCGGCTCGCATCCGATACGGAATCCGGCGCGCCGACGCTGACCGCAGGCACCGCGCTCGCAGAGCCGATTCCGCTGGCCGAATTCCAACTCGAGGATCAGGCCGGCCATGCGTTCGGCCGCCGCGACCTGGAGGGCGAGTGGAGTCTTCTGTTCGCCGGCTTCACCCACTGTCCTGACGCCTGTCCCGCCACGCTGGCCCTGCTCGCCCGCCTGCAGGCGCGCCTGCATGCGGACGGCCATCCGTTGCGCGTGGTGTTTCTCAGCGTGGATCCGGAGCGGGACACACCGGAACAACTGGCGCGTTACGCCGGCTACTTCGGTGAACGCATCCTCGCCGCCACAGGCGAGCGTAACGAGATCGATGCGCTCGCGAAGAGCCTGGGGCTCGCCTACGTGCGGGTTCCGGGCAGTGGCGAACACTACAGCTACGACCACTCCACCGCGGTAGTGCTCATCGATCCCGCGGCACGCCTCGCGGGCTACTTTCGCCCGCCCCTGGACCTCGACGCCATCGAGCAGGACCTGCGCCGGCTCTGAGACAAGTCAGAAGCGTGACGCCGTCAGCTCGATGTCCGCATGGGCCCAGGCAGCCTCGAAGCGTGCAGCCACCGCGTCCGCGTCTTCCTCGCGACCCTGAGCCCTGAGTGCCTGCTCGAGCCCGAGCAGGGACCAGCCGTTTTCGGGATTGCGCCGCAGCTCGGCCCGGTAGGCTGCCTCCGCCGCTTCCGCACTGCCGGCTTCGAGGAGCACAGCACCGAGCGTCTGCCGTACCGGAGCATGCCAGGCAGGCGGCTCGTCGTAGGGCAGGGCATCCTCCTGCTCGGCCGCCGCTTCGAGGATCGAGACGGCCTCCGTCGTGTCTCCGGCAGCGAGAGCCCGCTCGGCAGCGACCGTACGCTCAGCAATTCCGAGCGCGTAGGTCATCGGGTAGCGATCGAACCACAGCGCCTGTTCCAACGCGGGGTCGGCAACGAGCGCCGCGAGCGCATCGTGGTGCATGCGAGCGGTTTCCACGTCGTCATCCCGCACGGCGGCGAGGGCCTGAGCATAGTGCCAGGCACCGCGAAGGTAGGGCAGACCGGCCTCGGGCTCGGGTAACTCACGAATCGCCTGCCACTGTCCGAAGCGGACCTTGGCAAAGACCGGCGTGGCAAGGAAGTTCTGCAGGAACTGGAAGCCTTCGAGGCCGAGCAGCTCGGGCTCCGATGCGCGCCGAGCCGTTTCTTCCGCCGCCGCCATGGCCGTGGCGCTATCACCCGCCATGGATGCCGCGAACCAGAGGAAGTGATGGTTATGGGGCACGTACCCGAGCGGATAGACGCCGGGCGTCGGCCGGCAGATCGACAGGTAGGCGTCGTCAGCCTGTGCCGCGTCCTGATTCACGAGCATGGCGTCGTGCCAGCGCCCGACCCGGGCATAGATGTGCGACGGCATGTGCACCAGATGGCCGGATCCGGGAATCAAGTCGCGCAGGCGGTCGGCGGCAACCACGCCGAGTTCCGGTTCATCGGAGGCCTCCACAGCATGGATGTAAAGATGCAGAGCGCCGGCGTGGTCGGGGTAGCGCTCCATCACCGACTCGAGCACCGACTTGATCTCCGGCGTGCGGCCCTTGGGGCGCCCGTCCTCGTACCAGAAATCCCAAGGCTGCAAGTTCATCATGGCCTCGGCGTAGAACGTCGCCGCGTCGAGATCGTCCGGAAAGCGTGCCACCAGCTCAGCCATGGCATCGGCGTAAGCCTCATCGAGCGCTCGCCGGTCCGCCGGCGGATCCTCCGCATAGCGCGCCGATAAGGCCTCGATGAAGCCCTGCTCCAGCTCGCTGGCGCGTGGCGCGAGCGCCCGCGCCGCCTGCAGCCGTTCCCAGGCCGCCTCGTTGTTGGCCGGGTTCATGTCGGCATTCACGTGCGGCCCGAGCACCAGCGACGCGCCCCACCAGCACATGGCGCAATGGGGATCGAGCTCCAGGGCCTTCAGGTAGGAGCGTTCCGCCGCATCGTGATTGAAGCCATAGGTGAGCATGAGTGCCTGATCGAACCAGCGCTGCACCTCCGGGTGCTCGCTGGTGATCGGCATGCTGTAGTCGCCGAGGCCATCGAGCAGGGTGGCACCGACGGGGCCGAGGTCAGGCAGCTCGACAGCAGTGCGTTCCGGAGCGGTCCGGTCGCAGCCGCTGATGGCAAAGGTGAGCATCGCCGCGGCGAGCGCGGCCGAAAGGATGGTCGTGGTGCGGTACATGGCAGGATCCCCTTCGGGCTCCGACCCAGTCCTTCACCTCAAGAAGGAGAACCCAGTCAGAGCCCTCCTCAATCGCCCGATAGAGCGGCGAATCCAACATTGCACAAGCGAGTCTGTCAACTGCGGACACCGGCATCCAGGCCGGCGTCCGCACTGCCGCGCCCGGATCAGCCCGATACGGCCTTGCGCGCGCCGGCGATGCCGCCCTTGTAGATGCCTTCGACGATGGCCTTCGCCTGCTCCTCCGGCACGCCGCGCGGTTCGAATTCGCCGCTCCAGGTGACGTTGCAGCTGCCGTCGCCTTTGTCGGTGACCTGGACGGTGGCGGCGTAGTTCGATACCGGGAGGGGGCCGTCGTCGTTGACGATGGAGTAGGCGAAACGCATGGCTGCGTCATCGTGGACATCGAGCCGTTCGACGATCTGGCCGCCGCCCATGGTGATCGTGCGCAGCATGCCCACACCCTCACCTTCGGTTTCGAAGGCGGTGATCGGCCCGCCCACCTTGATGCCGCCGAAATCGCTCAATGCCGCCCATACCGCAGCAGCGGGCCCCTGGATGTCCTCCGTTACCGTGACCTTGGTCATGCAGTCCTCTCCTCATGGTGGATGAATCGGAATGCGGGCGCGGCACTCAGCCCGTGAAGCGCCGGATGATCTGTTTGCCGAGCGCCATCATGTGGACCTGGTCCGGCCCGTCCGCCTGCCGGCACCAGCGCGCGTAGTTGAACGCCTCCGCCATCGGATAGTCGGCCGTGAGACCGCCGGCGCCGTGAATCTGCATGCAGCGGTCGATCACCGTCTGCGCCATCAGCGGCACCGAAATCTTCGCCGCGGCGATCAGGTCGCGGGCGTCCTTTGCGCCCACCTCGTCCATGCGCTGCGCGGTCTTCATGGTCAGAAGCCGCGCCTGCTCGATCTCGCTGAACGACTTGGCGATGTCCTCGAGCACGCTCTGGTGCTCGGAGAGCTTCTTGCCGAAGGTCTCGCGGCTCACCGCCCGCCGGCAGGCGAACTCAAGCGCCCGCTGCGCGCTGCCGATCAGACGCATGCAGTGATGGATGCGGCCGGGTCCGAGCCGCCCCTGGGCGATCTCGAAGCCACGTCCCTCGCCGAGCAGGATGTTTTCCGCCGGCACGCGCACGTTCTCGAACCGGACTTCCGCATGGCCGAGCGGCGCATCGTCGTAGCCGAGCGTGGTCAGCGGCCGCACCACGGTGACTCCGGGCGTGTCCTTCGGCACCAGGATCTGACTCTGCTGCAGATGGCGGTTCGGGTTGTCCGGGTCGGACTTGCCCATGACGATGAAGATCTTCGTGCGCTCGTAGGGCGCATTGGTGATGAACCACTTGCGGCCGTCGACCACGTACCCGTCGCCATCGCGCCGAATGGACGTGCGTACGTTGGTCGCATCGGACGACGCCACGTCGGGTTCGGTCATGCAGTAGGAGGAGCGGATCTCACCGGCCAGCAGTGGTTCCAGCCACTGCTGCTTCTGCGCCTCGGTGCCGTACTTCAGGAACACCTCCATGTTGCCGGTATCAGGCGCATTGCAATTGAACGCCTCCGGCGCCCACAGTACCCGACCCATGATTTCCGCGAGCGGGCAGTACTCGAGATTCGTGAGTCCGCCGTGGTCCGCCGGCAGCCACAGGTTCCAGAGCCCGGCCTCGCGGGCCTTCGCCTTCAGCTCCTCCATGAGCGGAACGGTGCTGAAGCGATCCGGCAGCGCGTTCAGTTCGTCGTGATAGCGCTGCTCGTTGGGGTAGATGTGGGCCTCCATGAACGCTTCGAGTTCATGACGCAGCGCCTCGGCGCGTTCGGATGCGGACATGCAGGGACTCCTCGGTTCAAAGGCGAGGGCGGATTCTACCCGAGCCGGCCGCCACGGGGGGCGGAGACCGCGGCCGCGAGGTCAGGTAGTCTTCGCCGCCGACCGCATAGGCAACGGAGCCGGAACCGAGCAGATGAGCGCGATGATCGAAGTCGCACGCTCCAGCGTGCAGACCTGGGAGTGCGACCAGATGGGCCACATGAACGTGCAGTTCTATCTGGACAAGGCCGATCAGGGCCTCACGGCCCTGGCGCTCGCATTCGGCGTCGGCCCCTCCGCCGCACGCGAGATGGGCGCTAGCCTCTGCGCCCGCGAGCATCACGTCCGCTTCCTGCGCGAGCAGCGCCCGGGCGCGCCGTTCTACCTCCGCGCCGGCATAGTCGACGTCGGCGAAGGCGGCCTCACGATCTACCAGGAAATGGTCGAGACAGTGTCAGATACGCCCGCGGCGACGTTCCGGATCGACGCCGCCTGGGTCGACATCGCGAGCCGGGCACCCAAGCCGCTCCCCGCCGCCCTGCGCGCGCCTGCAGCCGAACGGATCGAGGTCCCGGCCCACGGCCGCCCCCGCGGCCTGGAACTATCGCCGCCAAGGCCAGCACCGGAACTCGCCGCCGCCGACCAATCCGGGATGCTGCGCACCTGGCAGGGCGTCATCAGCCGCGATCAGTGCGACGCCGCCGGCTTCCTCACGGCTCGCCACTTCATGGGCATCGTCTCCGACAGCATCCCGAACCTGCTCGCCATGACCGATGGCCGCGACCGCTCGAAGACACCGAACGTGGGCGGCGCCGCCCTGGAGTACCGCTTCGTCTACCGCGGCCATCCCCGCGTCGGCGACGCGCTTACCCTGCGAAGCGGCCTGAAGCAGGTCGGCAGCAAGGCCTACACCTGGTGCCACTGGCTGTTCGATCTCGAGACCGGCGCCGCGGTGGCCACCGCCGAGGCCGTGGCGATCGCGCTGGATCTGGAAGCCCGCCGCGCGATCCCGATTCCCGAAGAAATGCGCGCGAACCTGGAGGCTCGTGTGATCCCCGGCCTCGGCGTCTGACCGAGCGGCGGGTCAGTCCGCCGCCGCCCGCGCCTCGACCATGTTCGCGATCACCGCTTCGAGCTCACGGTTGAACCACGCCGGCTCCGCCATGTGAAGAAAGTGGTCGGTCCCCTCGAGGATCACCGCATCGAACGCGTGCATGTGCGCCTGGTTGGCCTCCACGTCGGTGGGGTAGAGGTCCGCATTGATCGCGACGATGGGCACTTCGAGTGCCGTCGCGGCCGTACGCGCGTCGCCGCTGACCGCATCCCCGAACAATTCCTCCATGGCGCTGAGCGCAACGTGCGGCGGCGCCGCTGCCATGTCCGCCACGACCCAGTCGCGCAGCGCCGCGTCCGTCGCATCGACAAACATCGAACGCACGAACTCGACCGCGCCACCCGCAAAGTCAGCCCGCAGCGGCGCGATGATGCCTTCGGCCTGCTCCGCGGAAAGGTCCACGAATGTCGCCTGAAAGGTATCCACACCGACGATGCCGATGACCTGCTCCGGCATGCGCCGCGCCGCCGCCACGCTCACCGGACCGCCCATGGAATGCCCGATCAGAATCACCTGCCCGGCACCCTCCGCCGCAACGACGGCAC
>SLQW01000170.1 GCA_007131295.1 Pseudomonadales bacterium
CCTGCATATCTCACCGATGCGCGAAGCGAGGGCGTGGAGATGCCGGGAAAGACAAGGCGCGCGACAGTTCGGGCGCGCAGGCGTACTCTACAGTACGTCGAGCACCCGGGCCGAGCGCAACCGCACCGGCGGACCGGCAGGATTTCCCGGTAGATCCGCGGCCGCAGCCGTGAATCGGTGAGATATGCAGGCTAGAGTCGCCGTTCCCGCCGCCGGTTTTCCGCGGCGCCATCAGCAAGAGGTAACGATGCACATCCGGGTTGGTTTCGACATGCGCTACGAGTGTCCGCAGCCGTTGCCGATGATTCTGACCCTGAACGTGCACTACTCGCGCGCTTCGGATCTGGTGCAGCCCGATCATCTGCTGACGGAACCGGCGGTGCCTATCACCGCTTACCGGGACAGTTTCGGCAACTGGTGCAATCGGATCGTGGCCCCGCCTGGAGGTGTGCGACTCTACGCGAACGCAATCCTGCGCGATCACGGAGAAACGGATCCCGTAGCTTTCGATGCCATCCAGCACGCAGTCGAGGATCTGCCGGAAGAGGCGCTGCAGTTCCTGCTCGGCAGCCGCTACTGTGAGACCGATGTGCTGTCCCAGGCGGCCTGGGATCTGTTCGGCCATACGCCACTCGGCTGGCCGCGGGTCCAGGCGGTTTGCGACTTCGTGCACCAGCACATCCGCTTCGGCTACGAATTCGCCAGGCCGACGAAGACGGCGGCAGAGGCATTCAACGAAGGCACCGGGGTCTGCCGCGACTTCGCGCATCTGGCGATCGCCTTCTGCCGGGCCCTCAATATCCCTGCGCGCTACTGCACGGGATACCTTGGCGACATCGGCGTGCCTCCCGACCCGGCGCCGATGGATTTCGCCGGCTTTTTCGAGGCCTATCTCGGCGGACAGTGGTGGACGTTCGACCCGCGCCACAATCAGCGCCGGGCCGGGCGCGTGCTGATCGCCCGCGGCCGCGATGCGGCCGACGTGCCGCTCAGCCACACGTTCGGCCCCAACCTGCTGACCCACTTCCAGGTCTGGGCGGAGGAGGTCACGGCCTCCGTCTGATCCGTCGCGCTCCTCGCTGCCCGCTGGACGGCGCCAGCGATCCACCGCAGCATCGGCGCGATCGCCGCTTCGAGGATGGACGCAGGTGGCTGAACGGAAAGACGATGCCGGCACGGCGGGCGTGCCGTGGCGGCTGGAACGGGCGCCGCTGACCGCGCCCGCCGTGCGCGCGCTGCTGGCGGATCGCTTCCACGGACTTGCACTCGACGCCGTGGTGCCGCTCGGCGAAGGCTGGGACTGCGAGACCTGGCTGGTGGACGACACCTGGGTGTTCCGCTTTCCGAAGCGGGCAGAGGTGCAGCCGAGCCTGCAGCGCGAGTGCGCCATGCTGCCGCTGTTGGGCGAACGGCTGCCAGTCAGGGTCCCGGTGCCCGAATGGCAGGGTGAGCCCGCTGCGGATTTTCCCTTCGCGTTCTTTGGCTACCGGCTCATTCCGGGCCGGGCGCTGGACTGGGCGGAGCGGCCATCGCAGCCGCTCGAGACGTTCGAGGCGGATTTCGCGGCGCTGCTCAACGCGCTTCACGGCAGCACCGCTGCGGCCCGCGTCGCGGTCGCCGGGGTCGAACAGAACTATCCGGAAAGTTACGCCCCGCTGGACTGGCACGCCGAGCTGCTGCGGGTGCGGCCGACGCTGGAGGCCCATCTGAGCGACCGGGCGCTGGCGGCGACCGCGGCGCTCGTGAACGGCCGCATCGAGCCCCCGCCGGCCTATCCAGGGGACGCGGTGCTGCTGCACTACGATCTCTGCGGGGACCACGTGCTGATGGCGGCGGACAGCGGGCGGATTCTCGGGGTCATCGACTGGGCCGATGCGGGATTCGGTGATCCGGCCATCGACCTGATCGAAGCGACGCTTTGGCTCGGGCCTGCGTTTCTCGAGCGTTTCCTCGCCCGCTACGACCATCCGGTCGACCCCGGACTGCGCACGCGCGTGCGTTATGGCGCGAGTGTCATCGCCTTGCTGAACGTGGCCTATGCCATCGAACGCGGGCAGGAGCAGCTCGCGCAACGCCGCCGCCGGCACCTCGAGGAGACGATGCTGCCGCGCGGCGAGCTGTACTCAGGGGACCGGTGACATGCCGCCGTCCATGTTGATGGCGCAGCCGGTGACGTAGGAGCCCTGCTCGGAGGCGAGGAAGCAGGCCAGGTTGGCGCATTCCTCGGCCTCACCCATGCGGCCGATAGCCAGCCGCTCGCCCATGGCCGCCATGTGTTCCTCGAGGCTGCGGTCGGTCCCGCTCGCCTGCCACCAGCGCCGGACCTGGTCGGACTTGATCAGGCCGATCAGCAGGGCGTTGACGAGTACGTTGTGGGGCGCGCCTTCGTTGGCCAGCACCTTGGTCAGGGCCAATCCGGCGGCGCGGCTCACCGAGGTCGGCGCGGAGCCGGCCGGCGGCGCCTTCGCGGCGGTGTTGAGCAGATTGAGGATGCGCCCCCAGCGGCGCGCCTTCATGCCGGGCAGCACCAGGCGCGACAGGCGGATCGCGGCGAACAGCTTGAGGTCGAGATCCGCCTGCCACATGGCGTCGGTGATCTCCTCGAATGCCCCCATGCTGGCATGGCCGGCGTTGTTGACCAGGATGTCCACGGCGCCGAGTTCGGCGACCACGCGGTCGTGGGTGTCCGCGATCTGCGCTGCGTCGCTGACGTCGCAGACGTAGCCCTCGACGCGGCCGTTGCTGGTCGCCCGCAGCGCATCGCGGGCCTCCATGAGCACGTCCTCGCGGCGCGCAAGGAGGGCGACGTCGGCACCGCTTTCGAGGAAGCGCTGGGCCATGGCGTAACCCAGGCCCTGGCTGCCGCCGGTGATGAGGGCGATGCGCCCGGTCATGGTCACTTGCATGGGAAACTCCTGCGTTGCGGTGGCTCAAGCACCCTTGGCGGCGGTTCGGATGCGGGCGTATTCGTCCAGGGCGCGCAGGATCTCGTCGCGATCCTCGCTCCAGATCGTCAGTGCGGCCGTGTCCACGCCCTCTGCCGCGAGATTGGCGAGGCCGTCGGGGTCGGTGGTGGCGCCGCAGACCACGATCTTCAGGCTGTCGGGGTCGCGTCCGGCGGCGGCGAAGCGCTCCTTCAGCGGTGCGACGCGGTCGGCGATGCTGCTGCGCGCCGTGATCGGCATCCAGCCGTCACCGTAGCGGGTGATGGCGTCGAACAGCTGCGGCCCATGGCCGCCGCCGAGCAGGATCGGTGGGCCGGAAGGCTGGGCGGGCTTGGGCCAGGCCCAGCTCGGCTCGAGCCGGGCGTGCCGGCCCTCGTAGCTCGCTTCCTCCTGGGTCCACAGGGCCCGCATGATGCCGACACAGTCTTCCGTCCGGCCGCGACGGGTGCGGAAGTCGGCGCCATGGGCCTCGGTCTGCTCCTCGTTCCAGCCGAAACCGATGCCGAGGCGCAGGCGCCCCCCGGAGAGATGATCGAGCGTGGCGGTGGTCTTGCCGAGGCGGATCGGGTCATGCTGGGGAACGAGCGTGACGCTGGTGCCGATTTCCAGGCGCTCGGTAACGGCTGCGATACTGGCCAACGCGATGAACGGATCGTTGAGGCGGCTGTAGAAATCCGGCAGGGGATCGTCGTGACCGGGTCGGCTGCCCGGCCAGCGGGTGCGGCGGGAGATGGGAATGTGACTGTGCTCGGGAAGATACAGAGCGTCGAAGCCGCGCGCCTCGATCTCGCGCCCGAGTTCTGCCGGATGCATGGCGCGGTCGGTGTCGAACAGGGTGATGCCGATCTTCATGCGGGCGGTCGTGCCTCTTCCGCTGGTCGGGAAACGGCTGCAGTCTAACCGGCTACCGTCACGTGTGCTTGGAGGACGGCCGCTTGCAGGCGAATCCATCCATCGGCTCGCGGCGTGACGTGGAGCGATTCGCGCGCGCCGTCGAGGCGCGTCAGGACGAGCGGTAGCTTCCGGCGGGCTCGCTCACCTGCTCCGGGCGACTGTGCTCCCGCAGCCACTCGGCCAGTTCAGCCTCGGTCACCGTACCTTCTGCGACGCCGAGGAAGACCGGATAGCGCAATGACAGATCACCGACCATGTCCCAGCCGTTGAGCACCAGGAATGCCCTGCACACGACGTAGGCGGTGCGCTTGTTGCCGTCGACGAATGGGTGATTGCGGGCGATCCCTACTGCGTAGGCCGCGGCGAGGGCGGAGAGGTCGGGCGAATCGCCATA
Organism: Pseudomonadales bacterium; assembly: GCA_007131295.1. Taxonomy (GTDB): domain Bacteria; phylum Pseudomonadota; class Gammaproteobacteria; order Pseudomonadales; family Azotimanducaceae; genus SLTB01. Next base: position 4,234 of record SLQW01000170.1, read on the forward strand.
GCTCTGGAGCTGACGAGGCCGCGCCAGCGCAGACTCGAGCATGCCGAGATCGCGCACGCCCTCGGGTCCGCCGTGCTCGGCCAGTTGACGCTGGTGGATCGCAAGTGCCAACTCGGCACTGATCCAGACGAGATCCATGCGATTCACTCCGCCAGCCTGCGCAGAAGGTCACGGTCTTCGCGCATGATCCGCTCGGCCACCTCCATCTGCTCGGCGAACTCCGGGTCGTAGGGCGTGAGGCGGATGCCGTCGGGCGTCTCCAGGATGAGCAGTTCGTCGCCGCGGCCGACGCGAAGCTTTTCCAAGAGCTCTTTCGGCAGCACGATGCCGGTGGAATTGCCGATGGCGGTGAGCTTGACGCGACGGGCCATGTGGGAGCCTCCTGTGTGAGGGATCCTGGCATTATAACATTTGTTATGACGCGGTGCGGGCTCGAGCTGGCGACGGTGCGCACCGGCTGCGAGTCGCTTACGGTCGATGCGCAGCAGGTCACGACCCACGACAAGAGGGAGGCCACACGGTGACGACGTTCGGCGTACTCGTGTTCGACGGTGCCGAGGAACTCGATTTCATCGGACCCTGGGAAATGCTGCGGGTGTGGAGCAAGTACGTGAAGGGACCGGAGCGCTGTCTGCTCGTGGCCGAGGCGATGCGGCCGATCGTGTGCGCCAAGGGCCTTTCGGTGAACCCGGACGTGGCGTTCGCGGACTGCCCGCCGCTGGACTGGCTGCTCGTTCCCGGCGGTGAGGGCACGCGGCACGAGGTGGACAACATCGCGCTCACCGGCTTCGTCGCCCGGCAGGCGGCTGCGGCACGGGCGGTGCTCTCCGTGTGCACGGGCAGTTTCGTCCTGCATGCGGCGGGACTGCTGATCGGGCGGCGCGCGACCACGCACTGGGGCTCGCTGGACCGGCTGCGTGCGCTCGGCGACGTCGAGGTGGTGGAGGAACGCTTCGTCCGCGACGGCGAGGTCTGGACGGCGGCGGGCGTGTCCGCGGGCATCGATCTGATGCTCGCGTTCATCGCCGCCGAGGCCGGCGACGAAGTGGCCGGCAAGGTGCAGTTCTACGCCGAGTACTATCCCCTCGACCGGCGCTACGGTACGGCGGCGGACGCTGCCGAGGCCCCGGCCTATCTGCGGGCGAAGCCGTGACTGAACCGCAGCCGCGACCGGGACTGCCCGGTCTCGCCGACCGGCTCATCGGTCCGGACGCGACCCCGGCGGAGTGGCTGCTCAATGGCGGCCCCGCGCTGGTTGCTGCCGCGCTCGCACCGCTTTAGCTCCTGGGCAGTCACGTTTCCGGCACCTGAGACGCAACCAAAAAGGGGAAGTTTGACTATGTCGGAGCAGGCGCGCCTGGATCAATTCGTCAGGGAAGCGCTGACCGCCGGGCGCAGTCGTGCGGAGATCGCCGACGTGCTGCGTGAGGCAGGCTGGCCGGCCGCGGCTGTCGACGAGGCGCTCGGGCGCTACGCCACCACACCCTTCACCCCGCCGGTGCCACGTCCCGCGTCGGTCACCTCGCCGCGGGAGGCCTTCCTGTATCTGGTGGCGTTTTCGACGCTCTACCTTTCGGCGTGGCACTTCGGCAGCCTGCTGTTTCAGTTCATCGATCTCGCGCTGCCCGACCCGGCCGAGAGCCCCTGGCGCGGTGAGGCGGCGCGGGGTCGGATCCGCTGGGCGGTGGCGGTCCTGCTGACCGCCTTTCCGGTGTTTCTGCTGGTCTCCCGGCAGATCCTGCGGCAGGTGGACCCGGCGCGAGCCGGCGGCGTCGGCCGCTGGCTCACCTGGCTGACGCTGTTTCTCGCCACCCTGGTGTTGCTCGGCAATGTCGCGACGCTGATCTTCAACCTGCTCGGCGGTGCGCTGACGCTGCGCTTTCTGCTCAAGGTGCTGGTGGTGGCGCTGACCGCCGGCGCCATCTTCGGCTACTACCTGCGCCAGCTCCGGCGCATGGATCCGCCGGAGCCGCCGGCGTGAGTCTGGAGCGGATCCTGGCGATCGCCGCGTCGGCGGTCGTGGTCGTGGCAGTGGTGGCAGGCCTGATCGTGCTCGGCTCGCCGCAGGAAGAGCGCAGCCGCCTGCTCGACGCCAGGCGGGTGGCCGACCTGCAGCAGATCGTCGCGGCGATCGAGGACCATCACGCCCGGGAACAGGGGCTGCCGGCGGCGCTCGACGGCGTCGTGTCGGGTCGCGACCTGCCGTGGTTGCGTGATCCGTCCACCGGCGAACGTTACGAGTACCGGGTCGTTGACGAGCGCCGCTACGAACTCTGTGCGGCTTTCGACCGGGATGCGGAGCCCGCGCCGGTCCCGCGTCGTCACGGCCATCCGGATTTCTCCGGCCACGCCGCCGGGAGGCATTGCTTCGAGGTCATCGTCGGCCGCGATCCGTGAACGAAGGCCAGCGTCGGCAATAACCACCGGGTCTCAGCCCGGATGTGCGGCAACCTGAACCGGATTGCCCGAACAGTTCGTGCGGGCGGATTGACCGGATCGTCCGATTGGCAGGCCTGTTGATCCAGGGCGCCGAACTCAATAGCATATATGCAAATATATTTGGATCCTGATTCATGGCCCAACTCCACTGCTATCTGCGTGACGACGAGGCGCGATCTCTGCGGCACCGGGCTGAACGGGCCGGCATGAGCGTCTCGCGCTACCTTGCCGAACTGGCCCGCAAGGACCTGGTCGCGGACTGGCCCGAAGGGTACTTCGAGCGGCTGTTTGGCGATGACGAGATCGCCCCGATGGAACGCGACGAGCAGGTTGAGTTCGAGCGCCGGGCGCCGCTCGAGTGAAGCTGCTCGATACCAACATCTGCATCCACCTTCTCAATGCGCGGGAACCGGCGCTGCGCGAACGGTTTCGTTCCCATTCACCGCTGGAACTGGCTCTGTGCAGTGTGGTTCGGGCTGAATTGCTTTGGGGTGCGCGTAACAGCGGCAGGGTGGAACGGAACCTCGAACGTGTTCATGTGTTTGCTGAGCCGTTCAAGTCGTTGAGCTTCGACGATGCATGCGCCGAGCACTATGCCTTGATTCGTTCTGACCTGGCTGCGCGTGGTCAACCGATTGGCCCGAACGACCTGATGATCGCCGCGATTGCAGTGGCCCA
>SLQW01000123.1 GCA_007131295.1 Pseudomonadales bacterium
TGATCATGATCATGATGCCCATGGTCTCGATCTGCGTCCGAGACTTCATCCGAGACTTCGTCCGAAACTTCGCCGGCCGCATGCGCATCGGGCCTGGTCAGCAGCAGGTCTGGCAGTTCTACCTCGACGCTGATGCGCTCACAGCGCGCGCCTGGGAACGTGAAACCGTCATGGGCCTCGATCGCCGCGATACCGTCCCGGATGCCCTCCCATTCGGCGACCGTTGCCGGTGCGCGCTCGAGCCCCACCAGATCGCCAGTGGGCGCAGTGAGGATCAGATCCACGCGATCGCCTTCGACGGCGATTGCGAGGTCAGCCACGCCGTGTTCGTGAACGCCCATGCCGCCCCAGACCACGGCCGAACCCGCGACCAGCGGCACTGCCAGCAAGCCCTTCATAGACCATGTCTCCATCGCAAGCTAAAAGTGAGGGCACCCGCCAGGCAGACAATGACGAGCATGCCCATATAGAACGTTTCGCCGCCGAGCAACACCGGAACGAACCGGGACGCACGCGCAACGAACAGCGAAAGCGCCAGGCAGGTTAGTGACGGCCCGAGAGCGACTTCGTCTGGGTCGCCCATACTGCAACTTTGGCCAGTCAAAAAGGTTATAACATCACAAATCTACCCGGAACGCGTTCGAGGTTGCAACACTCCGATGCTGGACTATGCTCCCTGCAGGGGTGCGTCACACCGACGCCGTTCGACGACAAGCCACTTGCGGAGCAGTGCATGGCCGATACGCCCGAGACCGTGCTGACTCGTTTTACCCTCGGCCAGCACGTCGTGGAGCTGACCGAGGCCGGAGACGGCACCCTGACGCTCTGGCTCGACGGCTGCGTCCGCAAACGGCGAGCCCCCGGAGTGCGCGGAACCTACCTCTGGACCAACGTCGAACTGCCGTTCGAGGATCACCACCTTGTGGAGGTCCGGCGCGGAGCCAGCGCCTCCGCTGCTGTGGACATCCATGTCAACGGGACGCTCAAGACCCGGGTGGAGGTGCGGGCAGCATGAATCCGCAAACGCTCCAGCTCTTGCGAGACACCGCCATTTTCGAGCAACTCGACGACGATCAGCTGACGCGCATCGGGCAGCGCCTGATCAACCTCGAGTTCGAGACCGGTGACCTCGTGTTCCGCGAAGGTGCCCCGGGCCGCTACATTTGCTTCGTCATCGACGGCAACCTGGAAGTACTGAAGGAAACCGAGGACGGCAATCGGGTCGCGATCGCCACCCTCCGCAGTGGCCATTCGGTCGGTGAGATGTCGATCATCGACGGCCTGACCTGTTCGGCTACGGTGGTGGCCCAGACGCCGGCGCGGGTGCTGGCCCTCACCCGGGAGGACTTCGACCTGTTGGTGGACGACGAACCCCGACTCGGCGCCGAGATCTTCCGGGGCATCTCCCGCCTGTTGAGCATGAGCCTGCGCAAAACCTCGGCCGATCTGGCTGCCGCCCGCGCACGTTGACCCTGCGAGGCGGAGCCCTGACGCCGGTGCCTTCCCCTGAGGCACCGGAGTCCCCCATCATCGCTTTCCCGTTTGCAGCCAGATTGCTGGAGGTTTCTCTGTGCGCTATCTCCATACCATGGTCCGAGTATCGGACATCGACGCATCCCTTCGCTTTTATTGTGACGGTCTCGGTCTCGAAGAGGTGCGCAGGGTCGAGCAGCCTGCAGGCCGTTTCACGCTCGTCTTTCTAGCGCCGCCGGGACAGCGCGATGCCCAGATCGAGCTGACCTGGAACTGGGATCCCGAAGCGCTGGAGGGGGGACGCAACTTCGGCCATCTCGCCTACGCAGTCGATGACATCTATGCCATGTGCACTCATCTTCAGGAACTGGGCGTGACCATCAATCGGCCGCCGCGCGATGGCCGCATGGCCTTCGTTCGATCGCCGGACGGAATCTCGGTCGAGCTTCTGCAGCACGGCGATGCCCTACCCCCGCGTGAGCCCTGGACATCGATGCCGAACACCGGCAGCTGGTGACGTGTCGGTGCGCCTCCAACCCGGCTAAACTGCCGAGCTGACGCACCCATAGATGAATCAGGAGAGAAGCATGAAGCTGTACAACGGGCTCGGTCCCAACCCTCAGGTAGTACGGATCTTCATCGCCGAGAAAGGCATGGACGTACCGCTCGAAGAAGTTGACATCATGGCCGCGGACAACCGCAAGGAAGCGCATCTGAAGCGGAATCCGGCGGGGGGCCTACCGACCCTGGAACTCGACGACGGCAGCTTTCTCTCCGAGATCACCGCCATCTGTGAATATCTGGAAGAAAAACAGCCAGCGCCGCCGTTGATCGGGTCCACACCCGAAGAACGCGCCGAAACCCGCATGTGGACGCGACGGATCGATCTCCAGATCGTCGAACCGATGTCCCAGGGCTTTCGCTACAGTGAGGGTCTGCCGCTGTTCAAGGACCGCGTGCGTTGTCTGCCGGAAGCTGCCGATGGCCTCAAGACCATCGCGCGCGAAAAGCTCGTCTGGCTCGACGGCCTGCTTGCTGGCAAGCAGTACGTCTGCGGCGACCGGCTGACGCTTGCAGACATCCTGCTCTACGCATTCGTGAAATTCGGCGGCAGCGTCGGCCAGCCCCTGCCGGAGGAGTGCGGCAACATCAAGGCGCTCGTCGAGCGCATTGACGCACGCCCCAGCGCTCAGGCGTGATCGAGCCCAGGATCCGACGAATCGGGTTCGAATCACGATGAGACGAAGCCTGGATGCCTCCGTGGGCATCCAGGCGTTCTGCTATGATGTTACGTTAAGGAACACGGCGCGCCACCGCGGAACCAGAATAGCCTGCGAAAGGATGTTGTGGTGAAGAAAACCTACCTGGCCGCGCTGATCGTCGCGCTCGTGTTCATCCTCTGGATGCTCTCGGGTTTGCTTGGCAACGACGGGAATCGTGCACCCGCGCCGCCGCTGGCGGAAACGCGTGACGCACTGCTGCGAGAGCGCGACGATTCTCCGACCGCCGTTCGCGTACGTACCCTGCATGCTGAGGCCCAGCGCGGTGCAATTGCGGTGCGCGGGCGCACCGAGGTCAACCGCAGGGTCGCCGTTCGAGCCGAGACCAGCGGTCTCATTGCCGCCCTGCCGGTGGAGAGAGGCGATCTCGTCCGGGCAGGAGACATCCTCTGTCGCATCGACCCTGGCAGTCGGCCTGCGCGCCTCGAGGAGGGACGGGAAGCCGTCGCCCTGGCTGAAATCGAGTTCGACGGCGCCCAGCGTCTCGCCGACCAGGGACTGGTATCCGCCACGGGGGTGGCCAGTGCTCGTGCTCGCCTTGCCAGCGCACGCGCCGACCTGCGTCAGCGCGAATTGGACCTGTCCTACACTGCTATGCGAGCGCCTTTCGACGGCATCGTCGAGACCCGCCCGGTAGAGTTAGGGGACTTTCTTCAGGCAGGACAGGTCTGCGCCGAGGTACTCGACCCCGACCCCCTGCTGCTGGTCGGTCAGGTTTCCGAGCGGGACGTGGCGCGCCTGAAGCTCGGCGACCAGGGCCAGGGGCGGCTGCTCACGGGTGAACGGGTCGGGGGCGTGATCACGTTTGTGGCCCATGCCGCTCATCCGACGACCCGGACGTTTCGAATCGAGGTCGCAGTACCCAATCCGGACAGCGCCCTGCGTGAGGGCATCACCACGGAGATCCAGCTGCCGGTGGAGGAACATCTGGCGCACCTGGTTCCGTCCTCCGTGCTGGCCCTTGACGACACAGGCGAACTCGGCGTGCGCATTGTCGACGCCGATGATCGGGTCGAATTCGTCCGCATCCGAGTCATTCGAGACAGCGCTGAGGGGCTCTGGGTCACTGGGCTGCCGGAGACCGTCCGTCTGATCACGGTGGGCCAGGAACTCGTCGTCCCCGGAGAGCGCGTGGTGCCGATACCCACGGCGGATGTCGCCCAGCCGTTGCAGACGCCCGAACTGCCCGTTCGTATCGATACCACCGCGGCGGCGCAGCGTGAACGCGACAGCGGAGCCAGCCAACCATGAACGCGATGATCGACTGGGCCGTTCAGCGCAGCAGGACCTCGCTGTCGCTGCTGGCCATGGTGCTCCTGGTCGGCGGCTGGTCCTACATGGTGATGCCGATCGAGTCGGAACCGAACATTCAGGTTCCAGTCTTCATCATCACGGTGCCCCACGAGGGTATTTCGCCAGAGGATTCGGAACGGCTGCTCGTGATGCCCCTGGAAACGGAGCTGCGCTCCATCCAGGGCGTCAAGGAAATCACGGCGTATGCGGCTGAAGGCTCAGCTACGGTCGTGGTCGAGTTCGACGCGAACTTCGACGCCACGCGCGGGCTGATGGATGTGCGGGAAGCCACGAATCGTGCCCGGCCGAAGATGCCTGAAACCGCCGACGAACCGATCGTCTCCGAGATCAGCACGGTCGACTTTCCCATTATTACCGTGAACTTCGCCGGCGAGGGTGTCCCCGAGCGGGCACTCTACAACGCCGCGGTGAGGGTGAAAGACGAGCTCGAGGCGCTGACGGGTGTGCTCGAAGCGCAGATGCGCGGCCAGCGCGAGGAAGTGCTCGAGATCGTCGTCGACCCCGCGCTGCTCGAAACCTACGACATAGACATCGATCAGCTTGTCACCAGCGTCACGCAGAACAACCGCCTGATCCCGGCCGGTGCTCTCGATGCGAGCTCGGGGCGGTTCTCGGTCAAGGTGCCAGGCGTCATCGAGACGGCCCAGGACCTGTTCGGCATTCCGGTGAAGACCGACGGCGACACGGTCGTGACCTTGAACGACGTCGCTGACATCCGCCGTACCTTCAAGGACCGCACCAGCTTCGCCCGCGTCAACGGTATTCCCGCGATATCGCTGGAAGTTTCCAAGCGGGTGGACGCGAACCTGATCGAAACCGTACGCCAGACCCGCGAGCTGGTCGACGAAATGCGCGGGACCTTTCCCTCCGGTGTACAGGTCTTCTACACGCAGGACCAAGCGCCTGACGCGCAGAAACAAGTCGACGAGCTCACCGGCAACATCGTCACCGCGCTTGCGCTGGTGATGACCATCGTGGTGGCGGCACTGGGACTGCGCAGCGGCATGCTCGTGGGGCTGGCCATTCCCACCTCGTTCCTGTTCGCCGTGACGCTGCTGAATGGCTTCGGCTACTCGTTCAATTTCATGGTCATGTTCGGGATGCTTCTCGGCCTCGGCATGCTCATCGACGGCGCCATCGTCGTTACGGAATTCGCCGACCGCAAGATGGCGGAAGGGCTGCATCGCCGCGAGGCCTATGCGCTGGCGGCGAAACGCATGTTCTGGCCGGTGACGGCCTCCACCGCCACCACCCTGGCCGCGTTCCTGCCGCTGATTTTCTGGCCCGGCGTATCCGGCAAATTCATGCTCTATCTGCCGGTCACGGTGTTCTGTGTCCTGATCGGCTCTCTGGCCTATGCCCTGTTCTTCGGTCCTGCACTCGGTGCCCTGATTGGCAAGGTGGGCGCGCCGGACGAACGCACGCTCGCCGAACTGAACGTACTCGAGAACGGGGACCCGCGTACTCTACGCAACGCCACGGGGCTCTACGCCCGTTTTCTGGACACCGCCGCGCGCTGGCCCCTGACCGTTTTTGCGCTGACCCTGCTGGTGCTCTGGGGCTCGTTCACCGCCTACGGCAACTACGGCCGCGGCTTCATCTTCTTCAATGAGATGGATCCGATCTTCGCCCGCATTACCGTCAAGGCGCAGGGCAACCTGAGCGTCAACGAGGTTCACGATCTGGTCCGCGAGGTGGAAAACGAGGTGTTACAGGTGGCGGGCATCAAGGCCACGAACACCAGTACCAATCCACCGGGAGGCTCTGGCTTCCGGGGCTTCAACGTCGTATTGGACGAAATCGGCTCGATCTTCCTGGAAATGCACGAGCAGATGGACCGCACTCGCAGCGGCGAAGAAATACTCGAAGAGATCCGCGAGCGCACTGCGGGCCTGGCGGGGATAGAAATCGAGATCCAGCGCTTCGAGGGCGGTCCGCCGGTGGGCAAACCGATCCAGCTCGAGTTCTCGTCCCGCAATGGCGAGCTGCTGGAACCCGCCGTGGCCTGGGTCCGCGACTGGGTCGACGAGAACGTCGTGGGTCTGCGCGATGTCGACGACACCCGTTCCCAACCTGGACTCGAGTGGCGCCTGGACGTCGACCGCGCCCGCGCCGCCCAGTTCGGGGCCAACGTGACGACCGTCGGTACCGTGGTGCAAATGGTGACGGGCGGATTGAAGATCGCCGAATTCCGGCCATTCGACGCCCAAAAGGAGGTGGACATCCGGATCCGCTTCCCGGATGAGCATCGCGGCCTTTCCATGCTCGACGCCTTGCGGATTCCCACCCGGGAAGGCGCCGTACCGCTGTCGAGCTTCGTCACTCAGACGCCGGTACCAAACGTCGATACGATTCAGCGCGTTGGCGGCGTCCGGGTGGAGTACTTGCGGGCCAACGTGGCGCCCGGTGTCCTGGCAGACGACAAGGTCCGTCAGATCCAGGCCTGGCTCGATACCCAGACCATCGATCCAGCACTGCGCATTCAGTTCCGCGGTGCCAATGAGGAACAGGAAGCGGCGATGGCCTTCGTCGGCCTGGCCTTTCTGCTGTCCCTGCTGCTGATGTTCGTGCTGCTCGTGACCCAGTTCAACAGCTTCTACCAGGCCGCGCTGATCCTGTTCGCGGTCGTGATGTCGACAGCTGGCGTGCTCATGGGTCTGCTGATCACCGGCTCCCCGTTCAGCGCGATCTTGACGGGCGTGGCGATCGTCGCACTCGCCGGCATCGTGGTGAACAACAACATCGTGCTCATCGATACGTTCAACGGTCTGCGCCGGCAGCGCCCAGATCTCGATGACATCAGCCTGATCGTTCGCACCGGTGCTCAACGCCTGCGCCCGGTACTGCTGACGACCGTTACCACCGTGTTCGGATTGCTGCCGATCGCAGGGCACTTGAGTGTGGACCTCATCGCCCGAGAGATCGACTACGGTGGACGCACTGCACAATTCTGGGTTCCGCTGGCGCAAAGCATCGTCGCCGGGTTGACGTTTGCCAGCATCCTTACGCTCATTGCCACACCGGCGATGCTAGCCATACCGATGCGCCTGCGGGAAACCCTCCTGCCCTGGCTGCGCTTCCTCCGCCGTATCCTGTTCCGAACCCTGCGCAACCTCAGGGGCCGTCCAAGACGGAGACCAGCCTGAACCGCAACCTGCGGCCCCTGCCCGGCCAGCTGACCGACGCTGCCTGCGCAAAGCCGAAGCGATGGGCCCGCCGGCCGGCAGCATTCGCGCGGGCGGATCGACGCCAGCGATGGATGCTCTTCCAAAACAGTGAGTTAGTGCTGTTCAGGGCCTGACCAGGCCGCACCCGTCAGGCCACAGCGGCGAATCTGAGGCGCACGCTTGCGAGCAGGCGTCGGTCACAGGCGGGCGCTCATGACCAAGACTTACGAACATGGCGCCGCAAACGGCACGCGTTTGCTATGCACTACGTTCGAAGGATGAGCTCGGAAAAAAAATCCCCCGGCGACAAGGGATTGGGGAGGGGAGGGGAGGTGCCGCCGGGGGTTTTACGAACCGTTGCCGCGTTAGAGGTAGCCGAATTCAGAAAGTTCCATGGCTACTTGCAGCGAACGCCTTTAATGATGACGCATTGCACAATGAATGGTCAAGCGACGCCGCAATTGAATACGGGGATTGTGCCGCAACGCACACTTTCTTCGCCCGTCGCGACCGCTCAATCATGCTCCCGAAGGTCGACATGATCATAAATGCCAGTGACGTTAGTGAAGCTCAGGAAGAGCGTGTGTGCCACATGGGCGTGGGGATCGTGTAGGTGGTACTTGAACCGGGTCTGTTTGCCGCCCTGCAGCCAGGCGTCATAGTCCTTGGTCAGTTGCCGGACGTCGCTGGGCATGTCCTTCGACCAAGTGGCCTTGAAGGGTCCGAGCACCGCACCGCCCTGCAGGCAGATGGTGATTTCGTGATTCGTGAGCCTCGCATCCGTCTTCATTGCTGCCCTCCTTCTGCCGGATATCCGGCAGTATACCGCCTGGGTCCAGGGACTCGGGCCCGCTATGCTGTGTCCCCGCCGCAAAGGGAGCGACCATGCCAGAGCTACGATTCGGTGCCCACGTCGGTCAGCAGAACCTGACGTTCGACACACTGCGGGCCACCTGGCGCCAGCTCGACGAGGCTGGCCTCGACTGGATCTCCGCCTGGGACCACTTCTACGAGGCGCCGCCGGCAGGCGGCACCCAGCCCCACTTCGAGGCCCTGGCCACCCTCGGAGCACTCGCTGCCGATACGAAGCAGGCGCGGATCGGCTGCCTGGTGTTCTACGTCGGCTACCGCAATCCGGCGCTGCTGGCCAAGGCTGCGACCACGCTCGATCACATCTCCGGGGGGCGCTTCGAGCTCGGCCTGGGCGCGGGCTGGCACCATTGGGAAGCCACCGCCTACGGCTACGACTTTCCCGACCTGGGCACCCGGCTGGACATGCTGGACGAGGCCACCGCGCTGATCAGACAGATGCTCAGCGAGGACCGCACCAGCTTCGAGGGACGCCACTACCGGACGGAAGACGCCAGCTGCCTGCCACGCCCCCTGCAGCAGCGCCTGCCGATCTGGATCGGTGGGGTCGGCGAGAAGCGCACCCTGCGCCTGGTGGCGCGCCATGCGGACGGCTGGAATGCGGCCTACGTCTCGCCCGCCGAGTTCGCCCGCCTGTCCGGCGTCCTCGACGGCTGGTGCAGAACGGAACAGCGGGATCCGACCACGATCCGCCGCGGCGTCAACTTAAGCTTCCATCTGGGACTCGACGCAGCGGATGCCGAGCGCGAACTTGCTCGAATGCGCGCCGATTGGGGCCCGATGGTGGCGCGGGTACACGAGGGCGCCCTGACCGGCACCCCGGCGGAAGCGGTCGCGACCGTTGCTGCCTACTTGGACGCAGGCGCCACTGACGTCAACGTGGCTCTGCGAGCGCCTTGGAACGAACGAGCTCTGGAGGTTTATCTGACAGAGTGTGTTCCCGCATTGCGGGAGCGATTCGGAAAGCCTGCCTGACGGCTCAGTGTGAGTGCGAAGTTCCGGAGTGGCCTTCACTATACTCCTCTTCGTCTTGAGCACCCTTCATACGACAAGTGTACGCGGATACCACCGCCAGCATGCAGAACGTGGCCGCGAGCAGCGCCAGTGGTTGCGCCTTGCCGTCAGCCTGATACCACTCGGGACCCAGGTGCGGGGCGCGGGAAAAGAACCCGAAGGCGAAGATGAACAGAGTAATGGTGGCGGCAATGGCGAGAATGCGGAGGGTCCAGAAGTGCAGTTCGCGGCGACAGATGGCGAGGGACAGGCCGGCTCCAGCGAGGTAGGCCCCGATCCACATCCAGCGCAGCGGATCGCCAAGGTGCGCCAGCATGAGCAGAGCCAGTACCACCGCAATCGTGGAGTAGACGCATACGTGCATTGCGGACCCTCATCTCACCTGGGTAACGATATCGTTACCCAGAGTAACGAATGGTGAAGTGATACCACCGCATCCCGGTCATCGCAACCGGCAACTGCACATGCCGGACCGATGGACACGAGGCCCTTGCGGCGCAACCGGTCCAGATACGACAAGCTGGCCCGGGAAACGCCGCCCGGCTGCAGATCCGGGATTTCGGCCGCCGAATCGAGCAAGCGCCGATCCTGCTGCGCCACGTCAGTCCTCCAGCGACGGCAGCCCGGGATCCGGCTGCACGCCGAACGTGTTCAGGGCCATGCTGACCAGGTTGTACTGCCCGACCGTGAACACCAGATCCATGAGCTGCTGGGTCGACCAGGAGTCAGCCAGCGCGGCCCAGGTCGCATCGGAGATGTGCGCATCGGCGTGCAGTTCGTCCACCGCTCTCAGCAGCGCCCGGTCCGTATCCGACCAGCCCTTGGCATCGGGACCGGCCTTGATGCGCTGGATTTCGTCGTCAGTCAGGCCACTCTCGCGGCCGATGAGCACGTGCTGACCCCACTCATACCCCGCTTTGCACAGCCATCCAATGCGCAGAATCAGGATCTCGCGCTCGCGCACCGGCAACGTCGACTTGCCGAGAATGTGATTCGCGAATACCAGCCAACGCCGCATGAGTTCGGGATGGTTGCATAGCGTCTTGAAGATATTGAAAGGCTCGCCATCACCGAAGCGCCCCATGATTTCCTGCGCTTCCGCGTTCCATTCGTTGCTTTGTAGTGCCGGTACCCTGGGTCGTGACAGTCGCATCGCTCGCCTCCTCGCTCGAATCGAGCGCCGAGCATAACGTCTGCGCCGCCAGAGCGCTGCGCGCATCGGATCCGAAACCGCGACGGTGTTATGGTCCAGCCTGGCGCCACCCACATGGTGGGGCGATTCTCTCCCTCAGCGATCTTCGGCAAACGAGGAGGCCAGAACACGACATGCATGGTGAAAAGGCACCCGGCGCCTGCAGCGAGCAGGACCCCGTCACCCGCGACTATGTCTTCAACCAGACGATGCTGCGCATCAAAGACCCAGAACGCTCGCTCGATTTCTACACCCGGGTGCTCGGGATGACGCTCATCCGCAAGCTGGACTTCGAAGCGGCGGAGTTTTCGCTCTACTTCCTCGGCCTGCTCACGGATGCAGAGCGTGCTGCCATGCCAAGCGAACCCGGTGATCGCTCGGAGTGGCTGTTCGGCCAGCGTGCCCTGCTTGAACTCACCCACAACTGGGGCACGGAAAACGACCCTGATCAGGCCTACCATGACGGCAACAGTGAGCCGCGCGGCTTCGGCCACATCGGAATCGCGGTACCGGACGTCTATGCTGCCTGCGAACGCTTCGAACAGCTCGGGGTCGAGTTCGTCAAGCGTCCGGACGACGGCCGCATGAAAGGGCTCGCCTTCATCAAGGACCCTGACGGCTACTGGGTGGAGATCCTTGCGCCGCGCAACATGCGCTTCTGACGCTGCGTCTTACTGCAGCTCCAGCGCCTTAGTCATCGGCACCGGCATGGGGTCCAGCAAGGCCCCGGTAATCGCCGCATCGCGGTTAGGGTCCAGCGGATCCAGCGGGTCGCGAGGACTGAGGTGGTGGTCGATGACCAATCGGGCCAGCAGCAGTCTGCGAGCATCGCCGCGCAGCGCATGGATGCGCCCCCCTTCCCAGGTCATGAGCGCCGCGCTGGCCGCGTGGTAGAGCAGTCCGGTCGCCTCGCGGATCTGGCTCTCCCGTTCCGGCTCGGCCGCGGCCCGCTCTGCCACCGCGACTGCCCGATCGAGAAGCTGGCGGCACTCGTCGCGTAGCGATACTGGAACAGTGATCGCCTCGTCCAGGCACGTGTGCAGGTGCGCGACGAATGCGCCGCTGCAACGCTTGCGTCCCACGGCTCGCTGGATCGCATCGAGAGCCACGATGTTGGAAGTACCCTCCCAGATCGACCCGAGATGGGCATCACGAACCAGACGTGGGTTAACGAAGTCTTCCACGTAACCGCAGCCGCCGCGCATCTCCATGGCATCGGCCGTGACCTTGCGGGCGTCGCGGGTGGCCCTGAACTTCAGCACCGGCGTGGCCAGTCGCAGCACGTCGGCAACAGCCGGATCCACCCGCCGACGGCCCGGGCCACCCTCAGCCCGGTCGAGCGCATCGGCGGTGAAAAGCCACATGGACAACGCCTGTTCGGACGGTAGCAGCAGCTTGAGCATCTGGCGCCGCGCCAGCGGCATCTGGTCGAGCGGCCGGCCGAACACGTGCCTCGCGTGCAGGACGGTTCCGGCGTCATGGACCGCCCGCCGCATCAATGCGGCGGACTTCACGCCGTTGGAAAGCCGGGAGTGGTTGACCATCTCCATCATCTGCGCGAAGCCACGGTCGAGTTCACCCAGCGGCCAGGCCTCAGCACCCTCGAGCACGATCTCGCCACTCGCCATGGAGCGGGTTCCGAGCTTGTCCTTCAGGCGCACGATCCGGTAGCGGTTGGGACTGCCGTCATCCAGCAGCCGCGGCATGACGAACAGGCCCAGGCCGGCACTACCGGCAGGCGCGCCTTCTGGACGCGCGAGCAGGGTCATCACGTCGGCATTGGCATTGGAGCAGAACCACTTCTCGCCCCAGAGCTGCCAGCTGCCGTCCACCTGCCTGGCGACTGTGGTCGCCGCGCCCACGTCGGAACCGCCCTCCTTCTCGGTCATGAACTGTGCGCCCTGCCAGTGGCGAGCCATATCCTGGGTCAGCATGCGGTCCAGGAAGCGCTTCTTGAGCCCGGCGCGGCCGAAGCGACGGATCAGGTAGGCAGCCGAGTCGGTGACGTTGATCGGACAGCCGAGTCCGAATTCGGCCTGATTGAACAGGAACGTGAACGCATGCTTGGCGACCATGGGGTAGGGCCTGTTCCAGCCCAGCACGTCCGGCCGGTGGCTCATGGCGTGCAGGCCGAACTCTCCGAACGCATAGCGTTCGAGCTCGTGGTAGGCAGGATGAAACTCGATGTGCTGAATGTCGCGCCCGAAGCGGTCTCGCGGGTGCAGCTCGGGAGGGTGGCGGTCCGCAAGCCGCGCCAGCGCGTCGAGCTCGTTCGCGGCCAGCCCCCCAAGACGCTCGAGGTGCGGCGCGAGATGGGCGCCGAGATCCGCCGGCAGATAGATGTCGAGGAGATCCCGCAGGCTCTGATCGGCGAGATAGAAATTCATGCCCTGAGTGTCCGGCGCTATGGCGTTGTCCGTGCGGGATTCGACGCGCGTGAAGGGAGCGAGGGCGGACAGGGACATCGGGCATCTCCTTGGTCGGTGCGCAAGCAGGGCGCGTCGCTGCACATGGACACTCTTACATGTTGCCAGCCTACCGGCTGCGAGTAATGTGGTGCATATCCTGGGATCGCTCAGCCTGATGCGTCAGCGTCGCCAAGGGAGGCGAGACTCGCGGGATCGGCAACCAGACCCTCCATCAGCCGCAGCAGCGCCCGCTCCGGGGCCGTCGCGACGGCATGCTGCGCGCGCAGCGGTGGAATCTCGAGCATTTCCTCCCGCGGCATCAGGGCCGCCTTGCGCTGCGCCGTGAGCACCAGCCCGGCCAGGCCATGCACCATGGCCCATGCGGTACCGCCAAGCTCACGCAGATCCGCCTTACGTAGAGCACCGCACTCCAACCCCCGCGCTAGAACCGCCTCCATGCGCTCGTAGCACGCGCAGGCGGCAATGATCAGTTCGTCATGTCCCGAGAAGTCGCCGATCACATCGCCGAACATGAGGTGGTACTTCACCGGATTGGCTTCAGCGTAGCGGACGTAGGCCATGCCGCACTCGAACAACGCACGAACAGGATCGTCCGCGTTGACGGCCGCCATGGCTGCCCCCAGCTCTTCGAAGCCTTCGGTGGCCAGCGCTGCGAGCAGAGCCTGTCTGCTGTCGAAGTGGCGATAGGGCGCCGTCGGCGACACCCCGGCCTCCCGCGCGAGCGCACGCAGGCTGAGACCTTCCGTGCCCTCGCGGGCGATGTGCTGACAACAGGTCTTCAGCAGGGCCGTGCGCAGATCCCCATGGTGGTAGGCCCCCTCCGAGTGTTGGCTTGCGTTCACTGTGCTCTCCAGGGCTCCCGGCGAGGTCCGTCAAATCGTCACACATCCCATGTTGACATTGCAAACATCGACGCGCAGAGTGGCGATGTAAGCAATGAATACATTGTTAACAAGCGTCACATCGGAGGTCCGCATGCTGCTCTACGCGGGAGACAAGTTCGGGGCCATCAACCGCCTGTTGGGCACGCGCCGATTGGTGCCGGCTTTCCTCGCCGCCAATGTTCTCCTGCTGCTGTGGATCTGCTGCACGCCATCAGCCCACGCCCGGCTCGGCGTCGCGGTGATTCCAGCAGTGCTCGAGAACGGCTATGACGTGGAGCGGGTTTACGGCGGCGAGGTCAGAGCCGGGCGCACCTCCGTTCTCGGCTTCCGCCATGCTGGCGCCATCGATGCGATCCACGTTCGGGAGGGCGACAACGTGGAGGCAGGCGACTTCCTCGCCGAACTCGATCCCGAACCGCTCCGTGCCGCCAGGGAACAGGCGGCGGCCGCGTCGCGCCACGCTCGCGCCCAGCTAGCCGTGGCCGAGGCGGCACAGGAACTCGCACGAGAAACCACGCGCCGACACCGGGATCTGCTGGAGCGCGGCCACACCTCTGCCCAGCGCTTCGATGAGGTGCGCCTCGATTTGGCATCGCGCGAGGCGCAGGTCGCCGTCGCCAGCGCAGAGCTCGCACGGGCCAAGGCAGCGTTGCGTGCAGCGGAGGTGGACCTCGACCGCAGCCGCATCCATGCACCCTACACGGCCCGGATCCAGACCCGACACATGGACGAGGGCGCCATGGTGACGCCGGGGCAGCCCGTGCTGCGTGTCGTCGAGGACGCAAGGCGCGAAGCCCGGATCGGTCTGCCGGCGGACGTAGCCGAGACGCTGACGCCCGGACAACCGTACCGGTTTCGCCTCGGGACGCGTCAGCTCGAAGGTACCCTGCTGCACCTGCTGCCCGAAGTGGATCCGCGCACACGGACGGTGACGGCTCTGTTCGCTCTCTCCGGCCAGGACTTCGTTCCCGCTGCCGGCACCCTGATCGAGCTCGCGTTGACCCGCACCGTCGACGCTTCCGGGTTCTGGTTACCTCTCGCCGCCCTGAGCGAGGCACAGCGTGGGCTCTGGTCCGTGTTCGTCGTCGTCCCGGACGGTGACCGCGAGCGGGTGGAGCGCCGCCTGGTCGAAGTGCTGCATACCGCGGAGAACCGCGTGTTCGTGCGCGGCACGCTCGCAGACGGGGACTCCGTCGTCGCCACCGGTACCCAGCGCATCGTCCCGGGTCAGGCAGTCGAAGCGGGAGCCAAGCGATGACTCGCCCCGCGCTGGCTGCTCTCTTCTATAGCAATCCGCGCCTCACCATCATCGCGATCGGCTTCATCCTCGTTGCCGGTATGGCTGCCCTGCAAACGTTGGCACGCCAGGAAGACCCGACCATGACGCGGCGCTTCGCCGAGGTCGAAACGACGCTTCCTGGCGCCACCGCGGCGCGGGTCGAGGCGCTGGTCACGGAGAGGCTCGAGGGCCGGCTGCGGGAAATCGCGGAGATCCGCGAACTGCGCTCGCTGTCCCGCGCCGGACGCTCGATCATCATCGTCCAGCTTTCCGACCACGTCGGCCCGGATACGGCCGACGTGGTCTGGAGCGAAGTCCGCGACAAGCTCGCCGAGGCGGAGGCCGACCTGCCCGCGGAAGCCGGCCGTCCCATCCTGGAAGTCCGCGAGCCGATCGCATCCACCCTGATTCTCGCCTTCACCTGGCAGGGCAGCGGCGACGCGCAGCTCGGTATGCTCACCCGACTCGCCCGCGACCTCGAAACGCGACTCGCCAATGTTCCCGGCACCCGCGAAACCCGACTCTATGGCGAAGCCATCGAGGAGATCCGGGTCGATGTGCATGCTCACGCCCTGGCCGCGGCCGACCTGTCCGCGGCGCGGCTCGCGCAGCGCATCGCCGCCGCGGACACCCGATCGCCTGCCGGCCGCCTGCAAGGGATCGACAGTGAACTGCTCGTGGAGGTCAGGGGTGAGCTCGATTCCGTAGAGCGCATCAATCGGATTCCGGTGCAGCGCCTCGCCACGGGCGAAACCCTGCGGGTCGGTGACGTCGCGGAAGTGCATAAGGGCACGCGTGACCCGCCACCGACCATGGCGCTGGAGAACGGCCGGCGCGCGGTGATCGTCGGCTTCGTCATGGAGCCAGCCCAGCGTATCGATCACTGGGTCGAGAACGCGCTCGCGGTGGTCGACCGCTATCGCGCCGACCTGCCGACGCAGATCGGTCTGGACGTGGTCTTCGATCAGAACGAGTACACCGGCGCCCGTCTCAGCGAACTCAGCATCAACCTGCTCGCGGCGCTGCTGATCATCATGGCGCTACTGTTCTTCTTCATGGGCGTGCGTTCAGCGATCACCGTGGGCGTGGCCCTGCCGTTGTCCATGGCCATGGTGCTTGCCGGGTTGATGTTCATGGACATCCCGCTGCACCAGATGTCGGTGACGGGGCTGATCATTGCCCTGGGTCTGCTGATCGACAATGCGATCGTGGTGGTCGAGGAGTACAAGCTGCGCCGACGGCGCGACGCCACGATCCCGGATGCGATCGCTACCAGCGTGCGGCGCCTGTTCGTGCCGCTCGCGGCATCTACGGCCACCACCGTCTGCGCATTTTTGCCGGTGGCGTTTGCCCCCGGGGGAACCGGCGAGTTCACGGGGACGATTGCGATATCCGTGGTGCTCTCGGTGACCAGCTCCTTCCTGCTGGCGATGACCGTGGTGCCCGCGGTCGCCGGCTTCATGGAGCGACGTTTCCCGCTGCGGAACTCAGGATCAGAGCATGGCTGGTGGGTGAGCGGCTTCAGGCACGCAGGCATACGCCGCGCGTACGCCCGAAGTCTCGACGTCGTCCTCCGGCGCCCTCTCATCGGCGTCGCCGTCGGTCTCGCCCTGCCCATTACCGGCTTCGTGCTGGCGGGCACCCTGACGATGCAGTTCTTCCCGCCGGTCGACCGCGACCAGTTTCAGGTCCAGATGACACTGCCGCCGGAGAGCTCGATCGAGGAAACAAGCCGCAACGTCGAGCGTCTGCGCGCGATCCTCTACGAATACGACGCCGTTACCAGCGATGTCATGTTCCTCGGCGAAAGCGCTCCGCGGGTGTTCTACAACACGATCGGCAACAACGACGGTGTGGCCAGCTTTGCCGGGGGTTTCGTCGGCACGCGCTCTGCCCGAGCGACGCAGCAGCTGCTGCCGGAACTACAGCGGCGTCTGACCACCGAGTTTCCCAACGCGCGGGTACTGGCGCTGCCGTTCGAACAGGGGCCGCCGTTCGATGCCCCGATCGAAGTCCGCATCGTCGGCGAAGAACTCGCCGTGCTGCGGGATCTCGGCGAGCGCGTTCGCGCCGTGCTCGCCGCGACGGACGGCGTAACCTACACCAGCGCCGCGCTCGACCGGGCCGAGCCGAAGCTGGCGGTCTATCCGGATGAGAACCTCGCTGCTCAGGCCGGGTTAACCCTTGCCGATCTGCCCGCCCAACTCCAGGCCAGCCTGAGCGGCCGTGCGGCGGGCATGGTCATGGAAGGCCTCCACGAACTGCCGATCCGCGTGCGCTTCGCGGACGACGCGCGCCAGACGCCGGGCCGCCTCGCGACGCTGCCTTTGGTCGCCGCAGAAGGCAACAGCGGCTACGCAGGCATTCCCCTCGAGCAACTCGCGCGCCTGACTCTCGAACCTGCAGCAAGCACTATCGAGCGCTTTCAGGGCGATCGCATCAACACCGTCCAGGGCTTTCTGCTGCCCTACGTTCTGCCGGCGGCTGCACTCGCCCGCTTCGAGCAGGCGCTGGCCGAAGTCCGCCTCGATCTGCCCGCTGGCTACCGATTCGAGTTCGGCGGCGAAGCCGAAGAGCGCAACGAGAGCGTCGGTAACCTGATGCGTACGTTCATCCTGTTTCTGCTGCTCATCGTCGCGGTGGTGGTGCTGTCGCTGAACTCCTTCCGCCACGCGGCGATCATCGGGCTGGTCGGCTTGCTTTCGGTGGGCCTGGCGCTGTTCGGGGTCCGCCTGTTCGGCTGGCCGCTGGGCTTCACCGCCATGATCGGTACGCTCGGCCTGGTCGGCCTCGCGGTCAACGGCGCCATCATCGTGCTGTCCGCACTCAAGGCTGATCCCGGAGCACGAACGGGCGATCGGCTGCGCTGTCGCGAGGTGGTGCTGGACTCCACCCGCCACATCGTCTCGACCACGGTGACCACCATCGGCGGCTTCCTGCCGCTGATCCTGTTCGGCGGTACGTTCTGGCCACCGCTGGCAACGGCTATCGCCGGCGGCGTGGCGGGCTCTGCCATCCTGGCGCTCTATTTCGTCCCGGCAGTCTTTGTTGCGATTACGCCGCGGCCGGAAACCGCCGTCGATCCAGCGGCCGAGGAAACGGCGCTTCCGCCCCTGCGCACCATCGCCGCACGCTGAGGGCGTATCAGCCTTCGACGAGGCGGGCCTTGTAACCCCGGCGCGCGAGACTGTCGAGCACCTGCTCGATCTGCTCGGCGCCGCGCATCTGCAGCACGAAATCCACCCCGGTAGCGCGCACTGACGATCCGGAAAAGGCGCGCTGGTGCTGAATGTCGATGATGTTGCTGTCCAGCTCGCCAAGCAGCTGACACACCTCCCCGAGGCTTCCCGGCAGATCGGGAACCTCCACCCGGACGCGGACCAGACGATGGGAGCGCACCAGCCCGCGCAGGATCAGCGACGACAGCACCATCAGGTCCAGATTTCCGCCGCAAAGCAACAGCATCACCCGTTTGCCGCAGAACCGGTCGGGATTCGCGAGCAATGCTGCCAGCCCCGCTGCCCCCGCTCCCTCGACCACGGTCTTCTCGATTTCGAGCAACATCAGCACAGCGCGTTCGAGATCCGACTCTGACACCAGGAGGATGTCGTGAACCTTGTTCCGTATAACCGGCAGGGTCAGCTCGCCCGGGGCCTTCACCGCGATACCTTCTGCTACCGTAAAAGACCCGGGTTCCGGCGCCTCCCCCTTGAGCGCGCGGTAGGCTCCGGGGAACCGCTCCGCCTGGACGCCCACCACTTCCGTTTCCGGCGACAGCGCGGCCATCACCGTAGCCACCCCGGAAATGAGTCCGCCACCCCCGATCGGAACCAGGATCACTTCGGGCTTCGGGGTATCGGCCAGTAATTCCAGCGCCAGCGTACCCTGCCCAGCCATCACTGCAGGATCATCGTAGGGGTGGATCATGACCAGGTCCCGGTCCCTCGCGAGCTCATTCGCCAGCGCCGCTGACTCATCGAAGACCAGCCCATGCAGGATCACCTCGGGTTCGAATACCCGCGTCTGATCCACCTTCGCATTCGGCGTCGATCGCGGCATGACGATCGTTGCAGGGATACCTAAACGCTGGGCATGGTAGGCAACAGCCTGCGCATGATTACCTGCGGACATAGCAATGACGCCGCGTTTGCGTTGGTCCGTGCTCAACGCCATAAGGCGGTTCAGGGCACCGCGCTCTTTGAAAGAAGCAGTGAACTGATGATTCTCGAACTTCAGCCAGACGTCTGCCCCGGTCAGATGCGATAGCGTCCGTGAGCGCAGCGTAGGCGTTCGAATCACCTGCCCCTCGATGAGACGGGCGGCCGCCTCCACATCTTCCAGGGAGATGGCCAGATCGACGTCACCCATGCGCAAGCGCCTCGGCTACGAGTTCTGCGCCTTGTGGCGGCAATTCGAGCGCACGAGCCGCCGTCCGGCCGGCCGGGGACATTTTCTTCCAGGTCTTCTGCAGGATGCGCAGGACATCGGAGCGCGGGTGTCGAGCGGCGAAATCCATGAGATCGAGTTCGAGGAAAGCCAGGCAAGCCGCGTCCTCGAGTATCGCAACCTCCGGATCCCGTCCGAGCTGCTCCTTGCGCACGAGCGCTTGCACGCGCTCGATCAGCACCGGCGAGCAGCCGGACGCCGCCAGCAGCTCCCGCGCACGCTCCGCATGGGCCCGCTGCCGTGCCTTGCGCCAGCGCAGGTAACCCGCTCGCCCCTCAGGCCAGTTGCTGCGCGGATCCTGCCAGCGCTCCAGGTGCTGTGCGTGCGCCGCCAGGCGCAGCGCAGGCGACGCCTCTGCTGCCAGACGCCCGACCCAGCGTGCGACGGTGTCGCACCAGACTCGCTCCACAGCCTGTTCGACACCTTGGTGGCAGCGCCGGTTCGGGTCGCAGTCATGGGCGGCATTCAGTGCCTCGATGGCGCGTCCGAGAGCCGCATCGGCTTCCGTCAAGTGTTCCCCCGGTTTTCCAGCCGCTGTACCGGACGACAGTCTCCCCCAAGCAAGCGCAGCGTGCACGCGGGATCAGGCTTCATGTCATCTGCCTGCTATGCTCGGCGGCATGACTGCACAGAACCATCTGCTCATCGTCTGGCACTCCAAGACCGGCAACACGGAACGCCTGAAGGATGCCGTGCTCGAAGGCGCGCGCCACCCCGACATCGAGGACGTCGAAGTTCGCTGCCTGCACACTGCGGAGGCCGGCCCGGACGATCTGCGCTGGGCGCACGGCATCCTGCTCGGGACACCGGAGAACTTCGGCTACATGTCCGGACAGATGAAGGACTTTTTCGACCGGACCTACTACGAGGTCGAAGGCGAACTGAAGCCGCTGCCCTACGCTATCTTCGTCAGCTGCGGCAACGACGGCCGCGGCGCAGTCCGGGAAATCCGGCGCATCGTCAAGGGCTACCCGTTCACCGAGGTCCAGGAACCGGTGATCGTCCGCGGCGAAGTGACTGCAGCCGGCCTCGAGCGCTGCCGCGAGCTCGGCATGGCGCTGGCAGCGGGACTCGAGGCCGGCATTTTCTGACGCATCTCCGTCAACGCGTCAGCGGCAACAGGGTGAGCTCCACCCGACGGTTGGCGGCACGACCGGCCTCGGTGGCATTGTCGCCGACGGGATAGTCGGGGCCGAAGCCGGCAGACGCCAAGCGCAGATGGTGGATGCCCTGGCGTTCGAGGTAGCGCGACACCGACTCCGCGCGCCGTTCCGAGAGCTGCTGGTTGTAGGCCCTCGAACCGGTAATGTCCGTATGGCCCGCAACTTCGATCAGAGTCTGGTCGAATTCCTTCGCCACCAGAGCCACCGAATCCAGGACATCATTGAATTCGGGCCGGAGATCGGCGCTGTCGAAACCAAAGGTCACGTTGCCGGGCATGTTCAGGATGATGTCGTCCCCGACCCGAGTGACGCTGACGCCGGTCCCTTCGAGCTGCTCTCGGAGCCGTGCCTCCTGGCGGTCCATGTAGCCCCCCACAGCGGCGCCGGCAAGGCCGCCGACCCCGGCGCCGATGAGCGCGCGCTTGCGGCGGTCGCGACTGCCCGACCCCGTTGCCGCACCGATGACCGCACCGGCGACCGCGCCGACCGCGGCCCCCGTGGTTGCGCGTGCGGTGCGCTCCTCGCCCGTGTAGGGGTCTGTCGTCGCACATCCGGCGAGCACTAGCAGCAGCGACACAAGCAGCGGGACGTAAACATGTCTCATGGCTCTTTCTCCAGCAGTTGACCGGTAACTCAGGGTCCACAGCGGCCGCAGGCGCACTCGAAGCCCGCCCTCCCGATACCCGATACGCGATACCCGATACCCGATACCCGATACCCGATACCCGATACCCGATACCCGATACCCGATACCCGATACCCGATACCCGATACCGCACCAAGTGTAGCCGCCTTTCGCCGAACGCTACCTGAATCCACTTCGCAAACCACACATGACCAATGTGCCTTACCCCTAGGTCAATGCCGCGCCCGCGGGCCTGCGACGTCTCTTCGCAGCGACGGGTAGTAGAATCCGAGCCCCAGCGCGCGGGCGCAGACGTAACCCACGAACGCGAGCCAGAGCCCGTGGCCGCCTAGCGCAGGCATCAAGACCCACGCCGAAGGCAGGAACACCAGCACGGCGAAGGCCGAGGCGTTGCGCATGGCCCGCGTGCGCGTGGCGCCGATGAAGATGCCGTCGAGCTGAAACGCAGCAAAAGACAAAACCACGTAGAGCGCCGCCCAGGGCAGCAGCTCCGCGGCGGCCAGGCGTACCGGATCATGCACCGTCACTAGGAAGATGGCGCTTTCACCGAGCAGAGCAATCGCCACGGCGAGCATGACCGAGGTCGCGCCCGCCAGTTCCGTGGAGCGACGGACGGCGAGATCGAAAGCGGCCTGATCCCGCGCTCCCACCGACTCCCCCACCAGCGCTTCCACGACGAAGGCGTAGCCATCGAGAAAAAAGGCAGCAAACGAAATGAACTGCAGCAGGATGTGGTTCGCCGCAAGCACATCGTCGCCAAATACCGCACTTTGGCGGATGAACCAGGCAAAGCTGAACACCAGCAGCAGCGTGCGCAGCATGATGTCGACGTTGGCAGACAGCAGCCCCCGCAGCCGTTCGGGGTCCCGGATGCGTGACCCGGAAAAGAAGGCCTCCTCGTCCGCGTGCCGCACGCGCAACAGGCGCAGAACGATGGCGCCGACCACGATGAGCGTGATCCACTCCGCCAGCGCGGTGCCCAATGCCACGCCCTCGGCACCCCAGCCGAGTACGCCTGCAAAGTAGACGTCAAGGACGATGTTCAGACCATTGAGGAACAGCTGGGCAAACAGCAGCAGGCGGGTGCGTCGCAGGCCGATGAGCAGGCCCATCAGCGCGAACAGCGCCAACGCAGCAGGAGCACCCCAGATGCGGATGTGAAAATAGTTCGCAGTGACCGCAGCCACCTCGGGACTGCCGTCCAGCAGCCACAGCGCGACTCGGCCGATGGGCCACTGCAGCAGCAGCAGACCGAACCCGAGGACGACTCCGGTCAGGAGGGCCCGCCAGAGCGTCGCGCGCAGCTCCGGTTCATCGCGAGCACCTACCGCCTGGGCAACGAAGCCCGTAGTGCTCATGCGCAGAAAGCCGAAGGTCCAGTAGACGAAGCTGAAAATCACGGCGCCGAAGGCAATCGCACCGAGATCCTCGAGCTCACCGAAATTACCGATCACGGCCGTGTCGGCAAGGCCTAGCAGCGGTACCGCCGCGTTGGCCAGGATCACCGGCCACGCCAGGGCCAGCAGTTCGCGTCGGGTCAGCGTCCGCGTCGGTGCCGCCACGCGCGGTTCCTCAGCGGATGACCACCTCGGCCTCGATCTCCACCGGTACGCCGAACGGCAGGGCCGCAACCCCGATGGCGGAACGCGTGTGGCGACCGACTTCGGGGCCGAAGACTTCGAGAATCACTTCCGAGGCGCCGTTGATCACCGGCGTCGTCGCGACGAAGTCCGGGGCCACGTTGACCATGCCGAACAGGCGCAGCCAGCCGCGTACCCGATCGAGATCACCCAGGGCCTGCTCCAGACTAGCCATCAGTCCCAGCGCAACGTGACGGGCGGCGCGGGCAGCCTCCTCCTGCGTCACCTCCGCGCCGACCTTCCCGAGCGGTTGCAGCAGGCGGCCGTCGGAGTCGAAAGGAACGTGGCCCGAGAGCAGCACCCGGTCGCCCTCGATGCGGGTGAGATCGAACGGCAGTTTGCTGGTATCCATGGGCGGCGGCAGGACGATGCCGAGTTCATCGAGGCGTGTTCTGATTCGGCTCAAGGTGGTATCCCCCATTCGTTGGTCGCGGGAATGCTAACCGTCGGATCTTGCTGCGGTCGACTGAGGGCGTCCGGGTCGGGCCCGATCGGCGCGCTCGCCTGCGGCGAGCACACCTTCCCACA
>SLQW01000063.1 GCA_007131295.1 Pseudomonadales bacterium
AGATCGCCGACGATGCGCTGGAAATCCGCGACAGTCTCGATGGTCTCGTTGTTCAGCCGGGTGATGACATCACCGCGACGGATGCCGGCACGCGCTGCCGGGCCGTCCTGCAACGCGCTGACCTGAACACCACCGGTGACCCCGAGCCGCTGCGCTGCGCTCTCAGACATACTTTCCACGGTCAGGCCGAGCGGATTTTCGGCGTCGTGACCCGGCGTGGTGCCGGCGACCTCAGCGCCAGCATCCGCGAGTTCACCCACCGTCACGCTGAGCGTCATCCGCTCACCGTCGCGAACCACCACCATAGGCGCCTCGGAACCCGCGCGCGTGCGACCGACGATATGCGGCAGCTCGCTGGAGAGATCAATGCTGCGGCCGGCGAACTCGATGATGATGTCACCTGCCTCGACGCCGGCAGCGGCTGCGGGCGAATCGTCGACCACCCGCGCGACCAGAGCACCTGCCGGCTTGTCGAGCCCGAAAGATTCCGCCAGATCACGGTTGACGTCCTGGATCATGACGCCGAGCCAGCCCCTGGAAACGGTGCCCGTGTCCTTGAGCTGATCGATCACTTCCATGGCGATGTCGATGGGAATGGCGAACGACAGGCCCATGAAACCGCCAGAACGGGTGTAGATCTGGGAGTTGATCCCGACGACGCGGCCATCGAGATCGAACAGCGGGCCGCCGCTGTTACCGGGGTTGATCGCGACGTCCGTCTGAATGAAAGGAACGTAGTTCTCGCGATTGCGGTCAGGCAGGCTCCGCTCCTTGGCGCTGACGATTCCTGCGGTCACCGAGTAGTCGAATCCGAAGGGCGAACCGATGGCCAGCACCCACTCGCCCACCTTCAGGCTTTCAGATCGGCCGACCTCGACCGTCGGCAGGTCCTCGGCCTCCACCCGCAGCAGGGCAAGGTCTGAACGCGGATCCGTGCCGACGACCGTCGCCGAGTACTCGCGCCGATCGATCAGGCGCACGAAAATCTCGTCTGCGCCATCAACGACATGGTTGTTAGTGACGATATAGCCATCCGCAGAAATGATGAAACCGGAACCCAGAGAACGACGTTCGCGCTGGGCCGGCCCTTCGGGCATCCCACGGAAGAAGTGCCGAAAGAACTCGGGAATGCTCTCTGGATCCATCCCGCGCGGCAGGCCGCCCTGACCCGACGAGCCGCGCTGGATCGTGGAGATATTGACGATGGCCGGCGACGCCTGCTCCACCAGCTCGGTGAAGTCCGGCAAACCAGAGCGGGCTGCTGCTGTCGGCGCCAGGCCAGACAGAAGCAAGCCGCAGCAGAGCAGCCCCGACAGAACAATGATGGCGCGGACAGATGCGAACATGTTGACTCCGATTGTCGATCTGGCTGAATGAAAGATTCGTCGCCGCGTGCGCAAATTCAGACCATTCATACGACTCGTGGTTCAGTCCCGGATTCCACCTTACTCCCCGGCGCTCGACAGCTGAGAGGGATACCGGCACCTGTGGCGAATCGCCAACGAGCGAACAGCCATCCCACAAGCAAGCCCGCAACGGCAGCTGTCACGGCAGCGGCTTCCGTATCCGGAAACCCTATCGAGGCAAGGCCTGCCCCAGCTAACAAACCGAGCAGAGGTGGTCCGTAGAGCTCGCAGGAGGCGCGCAGAATCGAACCTTCGGGCACCGCCAGAAGTAGCGTCTCGCCTACTTCGACGCTGTCCGGAATGTTCGTTCTTGGCAAGTCGATGGTTACGCTACGGGAGCGCCCGAACTGATCGAGCAGACCATGTCCGCAACCGCTTCGAAGCGCGCAACTCCCGCAGTGACTCCGTCGGCGGGCGGCTACGCGTATGCGATCGGCCTCAACCGCGATAACTTCAGCCTGCTCGAGCTGCATGTCTGGATATGACCATGGCGAGTGCTTCGCCAAGTGTAGCAGTCACTCGACCGCAGCGAGCGGTCGGATGTGCTCAGCAACGCGCGCCGCCGTCTCTTCGGGGACCTCGCCAACCACCGTGACCCGCCAGGGTTCCGGCAGTTCCGCCTGTACTCTGCGCATCACTGCGATGGTGGCGCCGTGACGGGCCGTATGCGTGAGTGCTGCGCCGCGTGGTGCCGGCTCGAGAAACACCGAGAAACTGGCGAGGCCGTCGCTGAAAACCATATTGGCAACGCCTTCCTGCTGGGAGGCGGCCCGGCGCACGTCCGCTGCGGCCATCTCGAAGCCCTCTGGCAACCAGCTCGCCTCCCAATGCACCAGGCGCTCGCCGCCTGCAAGCTCGGCGTCTTCGAACGCGAGATCGTACTTGACCAGATCGTCGTCCGCAGGTTCCTCGAGCAGCGCCGGGTCGATGGGCGCGCCGATTTCGATCCGGACGAACTGGAAGATTTCCAGGGGCCTTCCCGCCGTATCCAGAAGCTCGGAACGTAACAGCAGCGCTGTTTCCCGATCCAACCAGAGCCGGAAGCCGTAGCGATCACCTGCCGCAGGCTCGATCCGTACCTGCACCGTGTCCCGTCCGGCAATCCTGTCTTCGGACCCCAGGCTGACGCGGTAACCCCGCGGCAGCCCTTCGAGACTGCGCGCGTAAGCCTGGGCGAAGGGACCGGCGGGAATACTCTCGTCGAGATCGAGCAGTCGATCGCCCGGATGCAGCACGCAGGTGACCCTGTTGCCAATGCGGATCACTTCCCGCGGCGCACCGTTGAGATGCACCAGGCGCTCATGACGCACACCGTCCACCACCGCGTGGGCAAGCTGCAGACTGGAAAGCTCACCGCCGTGGTAGTAGCTGAACTCACCGTGATAGTTGAGGGAAGAGAGCGCATCGTGCATGCGCTCGAGCCAGACTTCAGGCGACTTCGCCAAGCCTACTTGCGGCAAGGCCGCAAGGAGCAGGACAGCCGAAATCAGCAGTCCGGAACTTCTCATGCCTCGGCAGTGCTCAGCTGTCAACGACACCGACGTCCGTCTCACTCAGTGCCGTCGAATGCGGCCATGCGCGCGAAGGGCATCATGCCCGAACGGCTGTGAAGTGCATTGTGTTCTGCGTGCCTGACCATGAAGGCCTCGACCTGCTTGCGCAGCTTGTCCTCCGGGCTGGAGACCGACGCCGCCCGCTCGCGGGCCGAGGCGCTTTCCGGATCTCGCGCCAGCAACTGCGGCGGCTGTTGCGTTGCAGGAATCAACGCGCGCCGGTCAGGCGCCCGTACCGGAGCCGCCACTTGCGCCTCTGGAAGCGCACGCGGCGCGTCAACCGGGTTCGGCGCCTGCCATTGCCAGCCGACAACTGCGACGGCAGTCAGCGAGGCAGCGACCGCGAAACTCGTGAGACCGCGCCAGCGACGACGCTCTGGTGCGGCAGCATCGCCTGCCACCTTCGCCGCATCATCAGCGGAAGCGTCAGCCAGCGCTGAATCATCTTCGTCTTCCAGCGTCAACGCCAGCGGCTGCAGGCCCTGGCCGCCGACCCGCCGTTGCAGCACGGCACTCACCAGCTGATAGCGCGACCAGGTAGCACCAAGATCTGAATTCTGCTGTTCCATGGCCCTCAGGATACGGCCAAGCTCGAGGTCGTCCGCCTCATCGTCCATCAGCGCGGAAAGCGACTCACGCAAACGTTCACTCATGGTCTTACACCTCGTTAACCGCGCCCACTCGGCGCCGCCGTCCTGTGCTACCTATGACTCCCGCGGGCAACGTTCGTTCCCGGTTCAGTCCACGTTCATGTCCCCTCGAGGAGGGGCCTGACCCGGGCATCGATCGCCTCCCGGGCACGGAAGATACGGGATCTCACGGTGCCCACCGGACAATCCATGACGGCTGCGATGTCCTCGTAGGACAGACCATCGAACTCCCGCAGCGTCACCGCCGTGCGCAAATCCTCAGGTAATTCTTCGATGGCCTCGAACACCACCCGCTGCAGCTCGTCACCCGCGAGCCGGTTTTCGGGCGTTTCGATCTCCTGCAGCACCTCACCACCAGAGTAGTACTCCGCTTCCGCCGCATCGACATCCGAAGCTGGCGGTCGCCGACTGCGGGCGACCAGGAAATTCTTCGCCGTATTGATCGCGATGCGGTACAACCAGGTATAGAACTGACTCTCGGCACGAAACTTAGGCAGCGCCCGGTAGGCCTTCACGAAGGCCTCCTGAGTCACGTCCTGGATATCATCCGGATCGCGCAGGTAGCGCGCCACGAGCACCTGAATCCTGTGCTGATATTTGCCCATCAGCAGATCGAACGCGTGCTTGTCGCCGCGCTGAACCCGCTCTACGAGGCGGGCATCGGTGGCCTTCGGTGCGCTCATCGGGCCCGGATCCACTCCCGCTTCCCGCTTGCGCACAGTTTCCACCACGACCTCACCCCGCCCCGCCTGGATCCGCACATTCTGACCGCTCCAGCCACCCGATGGTTCCCTTTCTCTGCACGCCGCCCACCCGACGGAGAGCTCGGGCCGTTTGCCCGACTCGCGCGGCTCGGTGCACTGCAGCGGACGTTGCACCGAATCCGATGCACGCAAGCGCGATGCCCACGAGTGACCGGCAGAACCGTTCCGACCGGGCGCGACAGCGGCAATCCGGCGGGCAGCAAGCTCGCTCAAACCCCAGGCCGCATCCGATTCTGCCGCCGAACGAATGCGTATACTACCGGCTGCACCCAGCCCCGGCGATGCCGGCCACCACTCCTCGCGCGCGGGCCGCGAGGTCGCAAGGAGTTCGTCACGTGACAGCGCGCCATGCCTACGACGTGATCATCATCGGCAGCGGCGCGGCCGGGCTCGCAACGGCACTGGGATTGGCGCACGGCGCCCGGGTGGCGGTGCTGTCCAAGGACAGCCTGCGAGTGAGTTCCACCAGCTGGGCACAGGGCGGCATCGCTGCGGTTCTGGATGCGGAAGATGATCTCGAGGCGCACATCCAGGACACGCTGGAGGCCGGCGCGGGAATGTGTCATCAGGACGCCGTACGCTTCGTGGTCGAGCGGGGTCCGGACGCCATCCGCTGGCTGGTGGACCACGGCGTGCACTTCGACACGGAGGACGGCCCTGACGGTCAGCCGCGGTTTCATCTGACCCAGGAAGGCGGCCACAGCCATCGCCGGATCCTGCATGCGGCGGATGCCACCGGCATCGCCGTCAGCGGCAGCCTCGAAGAACGCGTGCGCGCCACGCCCTCGATCGAAGTCTTCGAGCACTACGTGGCGATCGACGTGGTGGTTCGAGAAAAGCTGGGTCTTCCCGGTTCGGGCTGCGCCGGTGTCTATGCCCTGAATCGCCGCAGCGGCGGGGTCGAGGTCTTTCAGGCGCCATTTGTGGTCCTGGCCTCCGGGGGAGCCAGCCGCGTCTACCTCTACACTTCGAATCCGGACGGCTCCACGGGCGACGGCATCGCCATGGCCTGGCGCGCAGGCTGCCGGGTCGCGAACATGGAGTTCAACCAGTTCCACCCCACCTGCCTGTTCCATCCCAAAGCCAAAAGCTTTCTTGTGTCCGAGGCCCTGCGCGGGGAGGGAGGGCTGCTGCGGCTGCCGGACGGCGAGCGCTTCATGAGCCGCTTTCATCCGCGGGCGGAACTGGCGCCGAGGGACGTCGTCGCCCGCGCGATCGATTTCGAAATGAAGCGCCTCGGTGCCGACTGTGTCTTTCTGGACGTGACCCATCTCGGCGAAGATCGGCTCCAGGCCCACTTCCCGAATATTCTCGCTCGCTGCGCCGAGTTCGGAATCGACATCAGGGCGGAACCGATCCCGGTGGTGCCAGCCGCACACTACACCTGCGGCGGCGTGGTGACCGGCAGCAACGGCCGCACGGACGT
This sequence comes from Pseudomonadales bacterium, assembly GCA_007131295.1. Taxonomy (GTDB): domain Bacteria; phylum Pseudomonadota; class Gammaproteobacteria; order Pseudomonadales; family Azotimanducaceae; genus SLTB01. Next base: position 5,800 of record SLQW01000063.1, read on the forward strand.
GCCCGGGCTCTACGCCGTAGGCGAATGCTCGTTCACAGGCCTTCATGGCGCGAATCGCATGGCCAGCAACTCCCTGTTGGAGTGCGTCGTCGTCGCCCGAGAGGCCAGCGCAGACATCCTGCGTCTGCTGCCCCAGGCCGAGGCCCAGCCCGAAGCACCGGCCTGGGATGAAAGCCAGGTGACCGACTCGGACGAGGACGTGGTGATTTCCCACAACTGGGATGAGCTGCGCCACTTCATGTGGGACTACGTCGGCATCGTCCGCACCGACAAGCGCCTTGCACGAGCGCAGCACAGAATCGAGCTGCTGCGGCGCGAAATTCATGAGTACTACGCCAACTACAAGGTCTCCAACGATCTCATCGAGCTGCGCAACCTGGCACTCGTCGCCGAGCTGATCATTCAGTCGGCACTCAATCGCCGTGAGAGTCGCGGCCTTCACTACACGCTGGACTACCCGCAGACGCTGCCGACACCGCGCGATACGGTGTTGACGCCCTCACCGCTCAGACTCGACGTCCAGGCCTCACGCCGCTGGCGTCTCGACTGATTTCGCTGCCCGGTGACGGCGCCCGGGGCCAGCGCCCATGGCGCAACATCCGGGCGAGCCGCCGGAAAGTGGCCGTATCGACGGCGTCACGCCAGACCGTCACGCACAACCTTCCACCGGGCGCCTCCAGGCGCACCGGAACGCTAAGCGCCAGGCTGGAAATACGCGCCTCACCGCAGGGGCTGACTGGCTGCCAGCGACCGTCGCCCAGATCCAGGCACAGCGCATGCGGCCGCAGATCCAGCGCCCGGACACGTTTCCAGCTCCGAGCCGCAGACCGAACGGTCAGCAGGACGGCCGGAATGGGCAGCAAGGGCCAGGGATTGCGAGCTGCGATGGCTGCTGCGAGGAGCAGCAGGACGACGCCGGGCCCAAGAAGGAGCAGACGGCGGGCCAGACGCGACGGCGCAAGCGCCACCGGCCCGCGCAGGGTCACGGCGTCAGCTGACCGGCCGGTCGTGCGCGCGAACGCGCTCGACCATCGCGGCGAGCTGCGGGTCTGCCGGCACTTCCCGCCCCGTCAGCCAGACCAGGAGCTCAGGGTCCTCATGATCGAGCAGACGCAGGTAGACAGCGCGCGCCGCCGTGTCGAGGCTGGGATAGACATCCTCGACGAAGGGCAGCAGGAGCAGATCCAGTTCGCGCAGGCCACGGCGGCTGCGCCACCATATGCGCCGCTCTGCGAGGCCGAGCCCTTCGTGACTTTCTCCATCTTCGGTCATGACCTGCCTGCCGCAGCCTGTCTATAATGCGCGCCGCTTTCAGCCAATCGGATATCCGAAAGCGGTGAGCGCGCGGATCATAGCAGCCCCTACCGGACACCGCAGAGAGGATTGGCGACAGCCTACATTCGAGGCGCCCCAAGAAGTGGGGCAGAGCCCATCGGCAGCGGAGCCATCGCTCCCAGGCGCTCTGACCGCCGGCAGCCAGAAACGCATGGACCTCGTCCAGGTTGCACTGCCCGCACGCCGCGAGGTCCCAAGGAGCAAGCGTCATGCATACGGACTGGCAGCAATTCCTCGAAAGTCAGGGCGCACACTTCGAGGACGTCGATGGCGCAACAGGCGTCGCCGCATTCGACGGTCCCCCGCCCTGCCTGCAACCCGAGCTCGCTGACCTGTCGCCTCTCGGGCAGCTGCGGATCGAAGGTCCGGAAGCCAGCAGGTTCTTTCAGGGCTATGCAACCTGCGATCTGAGCGAAGTCGCCCCTGATCGTGCCCTGCCGGGGGCTCTGTGCAGTCGCGAAGGCCGGACCATCGCAACCTTCCGGGTCTGGGGTGCACCCGACGCGCTGACCCTCAGATTGCATCGGGACCTCATCGTCCCCGTACGCGATCTGCTTGCACGGTTCATAGTCTTCTCTAAAGCAGACCTGATCGAACCAGGCGACAGCATCGTCGGTCTCGGGCTGGTCGGAGAAGGTGCCGAGGCACTGGTGGCAGAGATCTGCGGCGCGGCTCCGCAGCCCGGCGAGGTGGTTGTGGCAGGGCCGGTAAAGGCAGGGCCGGTGGCGGCAGGGCCAGCCGAGGAACCGGTCACGGCGATTCGCAATCGCGGCGATCGGGCGCGCTTCGAAATCTGGCTACCGGTGGAACAGGCTCCGGAGCTTTGGCGGCGCCTGGCAACCCGTTGTCGCGCCGTCCCCTGGTCACGCTGGGCCGCCCACCGCATCCGCGCCGGGTACATCGAGCTGTCGCCGCGCACGGCCGGCGAGTACGTTCCCCAGGCGCTGAATCTGCAGGCCAACGGCCTGATCAGCTTCAAGAAAGGCTGTTATCTGGGCCAGGAAGTGGTTGCCCGGACCCAACACCTCGGCAAGCTCAAAAAGCGCATGTATCGCTTTTCCATCCCCGACTACCAAGGCAGTCCGCCAGAACTAGGCAGTCCAGTGACCGTCAGCAGTGCCGAAGGCGACAAAGTCGGCGAAGTGGTTGCGGCCGCATGCGACGAAGGTCGCTGCGAACTGCTCGCGGTGGTGCGTATCGATTTGAGCGAGGCACCGCTATTCGTAGGTCGGCACGCGCTCGCAATCGAGGAGCTGCCCTACGAGGTTCCCGCACTGCGAGCTCGCGCCTGAGCCTGCGCGTAAGCGATCAGCTCGAGAACAGCTTCTGAATGCTCGAAAAGTCGAGCCCACCGGCATCGTCGTGTCCGAGCGCCCCGCCATTTTTGTGTAGTACGTAAAGCGATCGCGCAAGCGCCCCCATGGGCGTGGATTGGCCGCTCGCCGCGGCGCCTTCCATTGCCAGGGTGAGATCCTTGATCATCAGATCGACCTGAAAACCGCCGCTGTAATCCCGCGACGCCGGAACACCATCCATCACACCCGGATAGGGGTTGTAGACGTTGAGCGCCCAGTTGCCGCCGGAGGACTGCTTCATGATGTCCGACAGCACGCTCGGATCGAGTCCGTTCGCGACCCCGAGCGCGATCGCCTCCGCGGTGCCCGTCATCAACACCGCTAGCAGCATGTTATTGCACATCTTTGCAACCTGACCGGCACCGGCGTCGCCGGCATGGAAAACGTTCCGCCCCATGGCCTCGAACACCGGGCGGGCCGCCTCAACCACCTCGGCATCGCCTCCGATCATGAAGGTGAGGGTACCGGCCTCGGCCCCGCCCACGCCTCCGGACACCGGGGCATCGAGCATGCGCCGCGTGCGCTCCCTGGCCGCCGCAGCAACCTTACGCGCCGTTTCGGCGGCGATGGTCGAGCAGTCGATGATCACCGTCTCCGGCGCGATCTCGTCGAGCAGACAGGCGTTATTCTCCTGCTGCAGATAGAGGCTTTCGACGTGGCGTCCCGCCGGCAGCATGGACACGACAAAGTTGGCGTCCAGCACGGCCTCGCGCGCCGAGGCGGCGCTGCGGCCTCCGGCCGCGCGCACGCGTTCGAGCGCGGCTTCCACCAGATCGAACGCCACCACGTCATGACCCGCCTTGATCAGATTGATCGCCATCGGGCCACCCATGTTGCCAAGGCCGATGAAACCGATACGCGCCATACCTGCTACCTCCCGTCGTCTGCGCGAGCGTCTACCCGAGCGCTACACGCCTTGGCGTCAGTCCTTCAAATCGGCCAGCGGATGCTCCGGCCACGGCTGCTCGAAGTGCTCGAGCACCTGTTCCTGCGGCAGTTCATCGAGGGACGCCACGCTCCACTTCGGCGCCTGATCCTTGTCGATGAGCAAAGCGCGCACGCCCTCGGCAAAATCCGGGTTGCGGGCGCAATGAGTGCCGATGACGAGCTCCATGCGAAACATGTCGGCCAACGCCATGTCGCGCGCACGGGCGAGCTGCTCGACTACGATGCCGGCCGTCACCGGGCAGCCCTTCTCCAGCGTCGCGAGGCCCTTGTCGATCCAGTCGTCGCGTCCGGCCAGCGAACGCACCCCCGCCAGCACGGCCGGATAGTCGCCCACGTGATTCTCGAGCGCGGCGTCGATCGCAGCACGGTTCGCAGCCACCCGCGATTGCGGTCGCGCCGACCGCGACATGGCGTCGAACTCCTTGAGCACCGAATCGAGCATGGCGCCGTCGGTCTTCGCATCGCCGGCCCAGGAGTTGCTGCGCAGGGCGTTTTCCAGCTCGGCCTGCCTGCCGCCGCTGATCAGGAAGCGCCCCAGACCCACCTCGAGCGCGTCCGCGCCGTTGATCTGGGCGCCAGTCAGACCCAGAAAGAGACCCATGGCCCCCGGCATCCGGGTCAGCAGCGAGGTGCCGCCCGCATCGGGAAACAGACCGATGGTGATCTCCGGCATCGCCACCCGACTGGTTTCCGTCACCACCGGATGGCTGGATGCCGACAGCAGGCCCAGACCACCACCCATGACCACCCCGTTGCCAAAGCAGACGACCGGCTTCGGGAAGGTGTGCAGGAGATGATCGAGCCGATATTCCTCCTCGAAGAAGGTCTCCGCATGGTCGTCGACGAGGTCTCCCGCCTCGTGGTTGCGGATCATGGCGCGGTAGAGCGCCTGAATGTCTCCACCCGCGCAGAACGCCCGCTCGCCGCTGCCGCGCAACAGGATGCCGACAACGCCGGGCGCCTCCGCCCAGGTCCGCAGCTGCGGATCCATGATGCGGATCATCTCGAGCGTCAGCGAGTTCAGGGTCTTGGGCACGTTCAGCGTGACGACGCCGAGAACCTGACCGTCGACCGTTTCCCATTCGGACAGGATCGCCGGGGCGTCCGGGTCGTTGAGCAGCTTCTCCCCCTCCATCACGCGTTCGTCCAGTTGGCCTGGCGCTTCTCCAGGAAGGCGTTCACGCCTTCCTTCTGATCCGCGGTGTCGAACAGGTCGACAAAGGCTTCCCGCTCCTGGGAGTAGGCCGTACCCATGGGTCGGTGGCGCGCCTGCTGGATCAGCGTCTTGCAGGCCGTCACCGAGACCGGGCTCTGTTTCGCGACCTTGGCGGCAAGGGCCTTGGCGGTACTCAGACCCTCGCCCTTCGCCACCAACTGCTCGACCAGCCCGATGCGCTCGGCGGTAGCGGCATCGATGCGCTCACCGCAGAGGATCATGCGCTTGGCCCAACCCTCGCCAACGATCCAGGGCAGATTCTGGGTCCCGCCACCGCAGGGCAGCAGGCCGACCGTGCCCTCCGGCAACGCCATCTGTGCGTGCTCTTCGGCAATGCGGATGTCGCAGGCCATCGCGCACTCGAGGCCACCACCCATGGCGTAGCCATTGATGGCTGCAATGGAAACGCCGGAAAAGTTGGCCAGGGCCTCGAACGCTTCGCCGAAGCGGCGCGCCATGATCCGCGCGCGTGCCTTGTCGCCATCGGCAAAGACCTTGAGGTCTGCCCCCGCGGAGAAGAACTTCTCGCCCGCTCCGGTGACGACGACGGCGTAGATGTCCCGATCCGCGTCGAGCTGGGCGACGAGATCGGTGAGTCCGGCAAGGCTCTCCTCGTCCCAGACGTTCGCAGACGGATTGTCGATGGTGACGAGGGCGGTGTTGCCCTCCACCGTGAGCTTCAGTTTATCTGTGCTGCTTTCGATCATCGGATCACCTCGGTTGCCCCTTCCATCAGCACGCGTCGGGAAACGATCACGCGCATGATCTCATTGGTCCCTTCCAGAATCTGGTGCACCCGCACGTCACGCAGGTGACGTTCGAGCGGATACTCGCGAATGTAGCCGTAACCCCCATGCACCTGGACGGCCTCGTTACACACGGCGAACGCGACGTCGGTGGCAAAGCGCTTCGCCATAGCACAGTAGACCGTGGCTTCCGGATGCTGCGCATCGAGCCGCGCGGCAGCCATGCGCACCATCTGACGCGCGGCCACCAGCTCCGTCGCCATGTCGGCCAGCTTGAACTGCACCGACTGAAACTGACTGATCGGCCCACCGAACTGCTGCCGCTCCTGCACGTAGCGGGCGGTGGTTTCGAGCGCAGTCTGGGCCGTGCCAACGGCGGTGGTGGCAATGTTGATACGACCACCATCGAGTCCTTTCATGGCGATCTTGAAGCCTTCACCTTCGGCACCGAGGCGGTTCCCGACAGGTACACGCACGTCTTCGAAGGTGATCGCACGTGTGGGCTGGCTGTTCCAGCCCATCTTCGCTTCCTTGCGGCCATAGGTGATGCCTTCGGCATCTGCGGGCACGACGAAGCTCGAGATGCCTTTGGCACCGGGACGCGGGCCGTCGCCATCGGCGACACGCGCCATGACTACGAGGATGTCGGTGTCGCCTGCGCCGGAAATGAACACTTTCTGCCCGTTGAGCACATAATCGTCGCCGTCGATGCGGGCCGTCGTCCGCAGCGATGCCGCATCGGAACCGGCTCCCGGTTCCGTCAGGCAGTAGGACGCCAGCTTTTCGCCACTGACCAGCGTCGGGCAGATACCCTCGCGCAGCGCTTCGCTGCCGAAGGTCGCGATCATCCACAGGGCCATGTTGTGGATAGTCATGAAAGCCGCGGTCGAAGTGCAGCCGCCGGCCAGCTCCTCGAAGATCAGACTCGCATCGAGGCGCGAGAGCCCCATACCGCCCACCGACTCCGGCGTGTAGAGCGCCATGAAGCCGAGATCACCCGCCTCGCGCAGCACGTCTTTCGGAAAGATCGCTTCTGCATCCCACTCTGCAGCGCGAGGAGCGAGCGCCTTCGCGGCGAACTGCCGCGCGGTATCGATGTAGGCGATCTGGTCGTCGTCGAGTTCGAAATCCATCGACACATTCCCTGGGCGTGAGTTCCGGCAGCACGCGAACACCTGCAGCCGCGAGCACGCGGCGCGCGGGTGGGGTTGGCGCATGGCCAGAGAAAAACCGGCACGGCTGTCGATTTTGACACAGCGCTCGCGTCTTCCCCAAGCGGGAACGCGTTTTGTGCGCTCCGTACCCGCGATTCCGACAGGTTCGAGCCCGCATCAGGCCCTTCCAGCGTCCAACAGGCATAATGCGCGTCCTGCCGACAGCGACGACTGACATGAGCGATTCCGCAGCCTCACTCACCCGCGACGAACTCTGCCGGGAACTCGAAGCCCTCTGGCGCGAGCGCATTCCGCTGACCCGCGCCCTCGGAGTGGCGTTGCGCCGCTTCGACGACGCAACGCTGGAACTGGCCGCGGACCTGGCACCCAACGTGAACATCCACGGTACCGGCTTCGCCGGCAGCCTCTACTCCATCAGCGCCCTGTGCGGTTGGTCCATGATCCACCTGCAGCTCGGCCTGCGCGGGCTGGCCGGCTCCATCGTGCTGGCGGAGGGTCGCATCCGTTACCTGCGTCCGGTCACCGAGGAAATCGTGGCCGTGTGCCTTTTCGACGATCATGACGCGGCGTTCACTGAGCTGGCTCACTCCGGCCGGGCGCGCTTCCCGCTTACTGCAAAGATCGCTTCAGCGGGCAAGGTGGCTGTCGAATTCGAGGGGGATTTCGCCGTCAAGAGCCAGGCTTGAGGCAGTTTCTGCACCCGTGCCAGCGGAGCGAGGTGGGTGTATCCTTCGCACCCTGAATGATGCCGCTGACCTGCACGCGTGCAGGTCGCGCCCGAACAGCCGCAAGAGCGAGGATTTCGTCATGTCTGCACAAACGCAAAGTCAGCCGCTCGAGTCCCAGGCCGCGGATCCCGCCGCGGAAATCGCCGCCATCATGGAACGGGCGCGCAAGGCACAGGAGCAGATTGCCGATGCCACCCAGGAGCGGGTCAACGAGCTCATCCGCGCCATGGTCTGGTCCTGCGCCCAGCCGGGAGTGGCCGAGGAACTCGCGCAACTCGCACTCGATGAGACCAAGCTCGGTGACTACAACGGTAAATTCCTGAAGATGTCGGTGAAGATCCGCGCGGCACTCATGGACATCCTCAACGACAAATCCGTGGGCGTCATCGAAGAGGACGCGGAACGGCAGATCGTCAAGATCGCCAAGCCGGCCGGTGTGATCGGCGCCCTGGCACCGTCCACGAATCCCGAGGCAACCCCCATCATCAAGGGCATCAACGCGGTCAAAGGCCGCAACGCTATCGTGGTCGCACCTCACCCGCGCGCCTACAAGACCAACAAGACCATCATCGATCGCATGCGGGCTGCCCTGGAGAAGATGGGCGCACCAGCCGACCTGATTCAGGACGTCGGCCCGGTGAGCCTGGAAAAAACCAACGAGTTGATGAAGCAGTGCGATCTCATCCTCGCCACCGGCGGCGCCGGCATGGTCAAGGCTGCCTACTCCAGCGGAACGCCCGCGCTGGGCGTCGGCGTCGGCAATGCCGTTATCACGGTGGATGAAACTGCGGACCTCAAGGAAGCAGCGCAGAAGATCCGCATCTCGAAGACGCTGGATCTCGCCGCGTCCTGCTCCGCTGACAATTCCGTCATCGCGGTCAAGGCGATCTATGACGACCTGATCAAGGCGCTCGAAGCCGAAGGCGGCTGGGTGGCGCCCAAGGAAGCCTACGCGAAGATTGCTGCGGTGCTGTGGAAGAACGGCGCGCTCAACGCCGACGCCGTGGTCAAGAAGCCGCAAGAACTCTGCGCCATGGCCGGCGTGGATATTCCGGAAGATCGTCTGTTCATCATCATGCCTGAAACCGGAACCGGCCCCGAGCATCCCTATTCCGGCGAAAAGCTTTCGACGGTCATGGCCTTCTACAAGGTCGAGGACATCGACGAGGCGGTGGCACTGACGAACCGTATCCAGGCCTACCAGGGCATGGGGCACTCCTGTGGCATCTATTCGTACAGCGACGAAAACATCATGAAGCTTGCGAACGGCACCAAGACGGCCCGGATAATGGTCAATCAGCCCCAGGCGGCGTCCAACTCCGGCAACCTCTGGAACGGTCTGCGGCAGACGTTCTCGCTCGGGTGCGGCACCTGGGGAGGCAACTCAACCTGCGAGAACATCAACTGGCGACACCTCGTCAACGTCACCTGGGTATCAAAACCGCTGCCGGTGCAGAAAGCCCTGCCCGCGGATGAGCAGCTGTTCGGCGCCGTGATCGACAAGCTGAAGTGAGCGCGAGCCGGCCGCGATCGCGGCCGGCGTTCCCCCGGGGCGGGAGATCCGGGCTCGCGGCTGCACCCCTGCGCACGCGCGGCCGGCGAACGGGAGCACTGCTACGACCGCCTTTCGTCTCCGGTTTCCTGAGCCCTTCTCCACGCCCAACGAGAGTTCGTGTGTCCATGAGCGAGAAACCCGAGTATCAGCCCCCGCCCGCAAACCTCGAGGATTGGGAGGCTCAGGTAATCAGGCAGTCGAAAGGCCTGGCGCCCGCCGACCTCGCCTGGCACACGCCGGAAGGCATCGAGCTGAAGCCGCTCTACACCCGGGCGGACGTCGCCGATTTACCGTTCACCGACACGCTGCCCGGCATCGAGCCTTTCGTGCGCGGCCCGCAGGCGACCATGTACGTCGGCCGGCGCTGGACCATTCGTCAGTACGCGGGCTTCTCCACCGCCGAAGAATCGAATGCGTTCTATCGCAAGTCGCTTGCCGCCGGCGGTCAGGGCGTCTCCGTCGCCTTCGACCTCGCGACTCATCGCGGCTACGACTCGGATCACCCGCGAGTCACCGGCGATGTCGGCAAGGCCGGCGTGGCGGTGGACTCGGTGGAAGACATGAAGATCCTGTTCGACGGCATTCCGCTCGACCAGGTTTCCGTTTCCATGACGATGAATGGCGCGGTGCTGCCCGTGCTCGCCGCCTACATCGTCGCGGCGGAGGAACAGGGGGTGGCGGCTGCCGACCTGTCGGGGACTATTCAGAACGACATTCTCAAGGAGTTCATGGTCCGCAACACCTACATCTACCCGCCGGCACCATCCATGCGCATCATCGGCGACATCATCAGCTACGCCACCGCACACATGCCGCGCTTCAATACGATCTCCATCTCCGGCTATCACATGCAGGAGGCGGGCGCGGACTCCGCCCTCGAACTCGCCTACACGCTCGCCGACGGCCTCGAGTACGTACGCACCGCTCTGGCCGCCGGGCTCGCTATCGATCAGTTCGCCCCGCGGCTGTCCTTCTTTTGGGGCATCGGTATGAACTTCTACATGGAGATCGCCAAGCTGCGGGCAGCGAGGCTCTTGTGGGCACGCATCATCGACCGCTTCGAACCGAAGGACCCGCGCTCGAAAATGCTGCGCTGCCACAGCCAGACATCCGGCTGGTCCCTGACCGAGCAGGACCCGTACAACAACGTCGTCCGCACCACCATCGAGGCCATGGCGGCGGTATTCGGCGGTACCCAGTCGCTGCACACCAATGCGCTCGACGAAGCCATTGCCTTGCCCAGCGAATTCTCCGCCCGTATCGCCCGCAACACCCAGCTGATCCTGCAGGAGGAAACCGGTATCCCGCAGGTGGTCGATCCCTGGGGTGGCTCTTACATGATGGAGAGTCTCACGCAGGCCATTGCCGATCGCGCCTGGGCCTTGATCGAGGAGGTGGAAGCCGAGGGCGGCATGGCGCGCGCCATCGAAGCGGGGCTCCCGAAGCTGCGTATCGAAGAAGCCGCAGCGCGCAAGCAGGCGCGCATCGACCGTGGCGAGGACGTGATCGTCGGCGTCAACAAGTACCGCCAGGAGAACGCCGCGGAAGAACCGGTGGACATCCTCGACATCGACAACGAGGCCGTCCGCGCAGCTCAGATCAAGCGGCTGGAGTGGCTGCGGGAAGAACGCGACGAACATGCCGTGGACCGGGCCATCGAGGCGCTGCATCAAGCCGCCGAGTCCGGCAACGGCAACCTGCTCGAACTGGCCATCGACGCCACCCGGGTGCGGGCCACGGTGGGCGAGATCTCGGCTGCGCTGGAACGCGAGTTCGGCCGCTTCAAGGCGCAGACACGCACCGTTTCCGGCGTCTACGGCAGTGCCTGGGAACACGATCGCGACTGGGAGGGGCTGAAGAACGACATCGAGCGTTTCATCGCCCACCACGGGCGGCGACCACGCATGCTGGTCTCGAAGATGGGCCAGGACGGCCACGACCGCGGTGCAAAGGTCATCGCTACCGCGTTCGCCGATCTCGGCTTCGATATCGATCTTTCCCCCATGTTCTCCACGCCGGATGAAGTCGCCCGGCAGGCCGTGGAGAACGACGTCCACGTCATCGGCGTGTCGTCGCAGGCCGCCGGCCACAAAACCCTGGTGCCGCAGCTGATCGAAGCGCTTGCTGCCGAAGACGCCAGCGACATCATCGTCGTGGTGGGCGGCGTCATTCCGCGCCAGGACTACGACTTCCTGAAGCAGGCCGGCGCCCGCGCCATCTTCGGACCCGGCACCCGGATCCCGAATGCGGCCCGCGACGTACTCCAGGCCATCGAGGCCGCAGTAGCCCGGTGAGTGGCCCGCAGATCGACGCCCTGCTGGCCGGTCAGCGGCGGGCGCTGGCGAAGGCGATCACCCTGGTCGAGAGCACGCGGGACGCGGATCGGGACGCCGCCCAAACCCTGCTGCAGTCCGCGCTCCCCCACACCGGGCGCAGCATCCGTATCGGCATCAGCGGCAGCCCCGGCGTGGGCAAGTCCACCTTCATCGAAGCCTTCGGGCAGCACGTGATTGCCCAGGGCCACAAGGTTGCGGTGCTCGCCGTGGACCCGAGCTCACCGGTCAGCGGTGGTTCTATTCTGGGCGACAAGACGCGCATGGAGGAGCTGTCGCGCCATCCGGATGCTTTCATTCGCCCCTCGCCCTCGGCCGGGGCGCTTGGCGGCGTGGCCCAGAAGACCCGTGAGACCAAGCTCTTGTGCGAGGCGGCCGGCTACGACGTGATCCTGGTGGAGACCGTGGGCGTCGGCCAGAGCGAGTATGAAGTGGCCGGCATGGTCGACTTCTTCCTGGTTCTGCTCCTGCCCACCGCCGGCGACGAACTCCAGGGCATCAAGAAGGGCATCATCGAACTCGCCGATGCAGTGGTGATCAACAAGGCCGACGGCGAACTGCTGAGGCAGGCCGAGCGTACACGCGGGCACTATCAGGCTGCCCTGGAACTGCTCGGCAGGCGCGGCGCCTGGACACCCCGCGTCCTGACCTGCTCCGCTCTCGAGCAGTCCGGCATCGACACGATCTGGGAACTCCTGCAGAGCTTCCGGGATCAGGCACAGGCCTCCGGTGCCTTCGAAGACCGGCGCACACGGCAGCGCCTCCAGTGGCTCGAGCAACTGACGCTCGGGCTGATCCAGGAACGCCTGACGCGCAACGAGCAGCTGAACCGACGCCGGGCCGAGCTCGAAGCGCGGGTGCGCGAGGGCACGATGACGCCGTTCGCTGCTGCGTCGGAAATCGTCGGACTTCTTTGAGCCGTCATGCAGACCCTACTCCTGATTGTGCTCGCCGCGCTGACCCTGACTGCGGCAGCTTTCGTCCACAAACGGTTGGCAACGGTCGCCGGTCGCGGCGCCGGACTCATGCTCACTCGTGCCATCCTCGTGCTCGCAGGGACGGGCTTCGGATGGGCCGCGCTGCGCTACGCTGCCATCAGCCCGGAACCGCTTTCGACACTCGACCGCCTGCTCGTTTTCGCTTCCGCGTTCGGCATGGTGCACGTGCCCGGCATGTTCATCCTGCTGCTGAAACGCTGGCGGCGAGACGATGAGTGACGCGGCGGGTATAGTCCGCGCCGTTTCCGAACAGCAGGATCAGCCATGAACGCCAAGCCTTCCGCCATCGACCCAGGTGGCCTCGAAGAATTCTCGGTGGTCTTCACCGACCGCTCCCTGAACCACATGGCCCGGAATTTTCAGCAGGTGATGCGAGACATCGCCTCCGGCCTCAGCGAGGTCTACCGGGCAGATGCCGTGGCTCTGATACCCGGCGGTGGCACCTTCGCCATGGAAGCCGTGGCCCGTCAGTTCGCTGGTGAACGACGCTGCCTGGTCATCCGCAACGGCTGGTTCAGCTATCGCTGGAGCCAGATCCTCGAAGCCGGCCGGATACCCGCCGCCACCGAGGTACTGAAGGCGTCACCGCTCGCGCAGGGGCACCAGCAACCCTTCGCACCACCCGCCATCGCAGCCGTGCAGGAGCGGATTCGGGTCTCCCGCCCGGAAGTGGTGTTCGCACCCCATGTGGAGACCTCTGCGGGCATCATGCTGCCCGATGCCTACCTGCGCGCGGTTGCGGATGCGGCCCATGAAGTCGGTGCGTTGTTCGTTCTCGACTGCGTCGCGTCTGGCGCCATCTGGATTGACATGCAGGCTCTGGACGTGGACGTGCTCATAAGCGCACCGCAGAAAGGCTGGAGCGCATCGCCCTGCGCGGGTCTCGTGATGCTGCGTGCGCGCGCCCTGGAGCGCCTGGAACAGACGACGAGCAGCAGCTTCGCCTGCGACCTCAAAAAGTGGCGCAATATCATGCAGGCCTATGAAGACGGCGGACACGCCTATCACGCAACGCTGCCCACCGACGGCCTGCGCCGCTTCCGCGACGCCATGGTCGAGACGCGAACGTTCGGGCTCGAACGCGCGAGGCTCGCTCAGCTCGCTCTCGGTGAGCAGGTACGCAAGATGCTCGCAAAACGAGGTTTCACCAGCGTCGCCGCCGCAGGCTTCGAAGCCCCGGGCGTGGTCGTCTGCTACACGGAGGACACGGAACTGCACAGTGGTCGCAAGCTGGCGGCCGAGGGCATTCAGATCGCTGCCGGCGTGCCGTTGCAATGCGACGAGCCAGAGGACTTCAAGACCTTTCGCATCGGTCTGTTCGGCCTCGACAAGCTCGCAGACGTGGATGCGACAGTTGCGCGGCTGGAACGCGGTTTCGAACGGGCATTCGGCAGCTGACGCATCCGTCTTTTCTTTCACCTTCATCTATGCTGGTATTCGTCCTCGCCGTAGAAACCAGGAGAGGACCAGATGGCCAAGGCCCAGACGAAGGACCACGAAATCGTATCCATCTACCCGTTCAGCGACGAGGAGGTGGATCAGCTGATGACGCACTCAGGCGAGTGCGTCCTGATGTGGGCAACCAAGGACGGCTGGCCCGTCGGCGTCACCCACGCCTTCGTCTGGCACGATGGCAAAATCTGGCTGACGTTCGCCAGCCACCGCCACCGCGCCGCCGCCATCCGCCGCGATCCACGCGTTTCGGTCAACGTCAGCAGCGAGGCCTACCCGCCAAACGCTCCGGCGGAGTGGCCGCGAGGCGCGATCACGTTCAAAGGTACCGGTGAGTTTTTCGAGGACGATGAAACCAAAGAGTGGTTCTATCGCGCGCTGTCGAAGAAGGTGAGCCCGAACGACCAAGCGGGCGAAGAGGCTTTCTACAATATTCTGAACTCACCCCTGCGCACCATTCTCGCGATCACGCCGGTGAAGAAGATCATGTACAACGCGGGGCTAGCAGGGCGCCACATGGCGGGAACCGTGGACGAGTCCGAACTCGGCGAGCGCCTCCCGGGAGACCGCGAGCGCATGAACGCCGAGCGTGCCAAGCGGGGCCTGCCGCCGCGCTGATTCCGCGCGGCCAGGATCTTCCGACCTCCAGGGGCGGCAGCTATAAGCGGTCGAGCTGCGGCCCCATCAGGTCACGCATGTTGCCCGCATAGAAACGATCGCGGTCCGCCTCGGAGCAGACCGCGAGGCTCGCCTCGAAGCGCTTGATCGGATTGCGCCCGCCCTCCACGTGAGGAAAGTCGGAGGAGAACAACAGCGTCTCGCTGCCCGCCTCGCGCATGATCCAGCCTGCATCCTCGGTGGGATACGGCGTCACCCGGATCTGGCGCCGGACGTACTCGGAAGGCCGCAGCGAAAGTGTCTGCAGCCGTTCCTCGTGGCGGGCGAAGGCCTCGTAGGCGGAATCCAGGTAACGCATGAAACTCGGAAGCCAGCTCGCCCCCTGCTCGATCACGCCCCATTTCAGTCGCGGGAAACGCTCCAGGGCGCCGTCGATGATCAACGTCGCGAGCGTCTGCGTCACCGGCGTCGGGATCGCCATGTAGTCGACGGAGCGAAAGTTCTCGTCGCCACCGTGGAAGTCCTTCACCCGCGGACGCCCGTTCTCGAAATACATCGGGGCGAGCAGCTCACCGCCGCCTCCGACGTGAAACACGATCGGAATGCCGGCCTCCTCGGCCCGGGCCCAGACCGGATCCAGCTGCACGTGGCTCGGACTGTGATGACGCGGACAGGCCGACGCGACCAACAGGGCGCTGGCACCCATGGCGATAGCCTCCTCCGCCATGGCCGCCGAGCGCTCGAAGTCCATCAGCGGGACGTAAAGGGTCGCCAGCAGGCGCGGATCGACCGCGCAGAAATCCATCAGCGCGCGGTTGTGGGCACGCGCCGCGCCGTAGGCGAGCTCCACGTCGTCGGCCTGTTCCAGGCGACAGAGGTAGCCGGACCAGAAGGTATTGAAGACCATCTGGGTCCGGAACCCGAGCAGATCGAGCGCGGCGGGACGGTCCTCCTTGAGAAAGGACCCGGGCGCATTCCAGTTCTTGCGCAGCATCAGTTCGTCCGCAGCCCCGGCGCGGAACTCGGGGTCCTGCTGCAGGACCCGCGCCCGGTCGACGATCGCGCTCTGGCCACCCGTGGATCCGGCGAAGTCGAAGGTCGCAAGCCGCGCACGGATATCCGAATCCGCGAACTCAGCAAGCATTTCAGGCGTTTCCATCAGATGGCTGTCGGCGTCGTGAACCACTCGCTGGCCGAGCACCTGTTCGGCATAGCTGGTCATGGCGTCCCCTCCTCTGTGCCGGGAGGGCGAGGGTAGCAGTCCACGCCAGCCCGTGGCAGGGCGCATCCGACGCTGATTCCGGGTATCGTCGTCGAGACTCCAGACCCGCATGAACCGCACCGGGCCCCACGCGGCAACCGCACGCGGAACGGGCGAGGTCTGGACCGGCGTCGGCGCAAGGGGGGAGCCACTGCAATGATTGCGAACATCGGCCTGCTGCTCGGTCTCGGTGTACTCATCGCACTTGCCCTGCGCGGAACCAACATTTTGCTCGCCGCTCTCGCCGGTTCGGTGATCGTCGCCATGACGAACGACATCACGGTGCCGCGCGCTCTCACGGAGCACTGGCCGTTCGGACCGCTCGGTGCATTCACGTTCGCGGGCAATTTCTTCATTCTGTTTCTCGCCGGCGCCGTGTTCGGCAAGACCATGGCGGAAAGCAAGGCGGCGCCGAGCATCGCTGCGGCAATGGCGCGTAAGCTCGGCGCCTACCGCGCGCTCTGGATCATCGTCATCGCCACCGCCGTGCTCACCTACGGTGGCGTCGTCGTGTTCGTGGTGATCTTCACCGTCTACCCGCTGGGCCTTGCCCTGATTCAAGCCGCGAACATTCCCAAGCGCCTGCTCGCCGGTGCCGCCGCACTCGGTGCCGGAACTTTCACCATGAGCGCGCTGCCCGGCGCGCCTTCGGTGCAGAACGTGATCTCGGCCACGGCCCTGGACACCAGCCTGTTCGCTGCCGCGGGCCTGGGCATCATCGGTGGGCTGATCATGTTCGGACTCGGCATCGCCTACCTCGAGCGGGAACGCCTGCGCGCCGCGCGCATCGGCGACGGCTTCGAGGCGGGTCCGCGCGACATCATTCCCAAGGCCGGCCTCGAAGATCCGGAAATGCCGCCCTGGAGGCTGGCAATCATTCCGCTGGTGGTGGTCCTCGGCACCATCATCATGCCGCGCCTGCTCCTGCTCGCTTTCGGTGACACGATAGAACCCGACGGCGCCTGGTGGCATCGGGTCGTACTGTTCGCGAACACGCAGCCGGTGCTCTGGCCGTCGCTCGCGCTGCTGTTCGGCAGCGTGACAGCGCTCATTCTGTTTCCGCTGCTGTGGGAACAGCCCATGGCCACCCTGGGCCGCGGCGCCGACGACGCCATCATGCCGCTTTTGAACACGGCCGTGGTCATCGGATTCGGCGGTGTGGTCAGCCAGACAGAGGGCTTCACCAACTTCTCGGAACTGATGCTCGGCTCCGGGTTGCCACCGCTGCTGTCCGCCGTCGTCTCGGTCAGCATCGTCGCGGCCATCGTCGGGTCCGCATCCGGGGGGCTGCAGATCTTCATGCAGACCCTGGCGGAACACTACATCGAAATGGGCGTCGATCCGGAGGTGCTGCACCGCGTGGTGACCATGGCCAGTGGCGGCATCGATTCGCTCCCGCACTCTGGCGCAGTGATCGCCACGCTGACGATCATGCAGCTCACGCACAGGCAGGCCTACAAGGACATCGGCGTCATCACCGTGGTGATACCCGTGATCGCCACGCTAGCCGTCGCCGCCCTGGCCCTTGGCATCGGAATTTAGTCCGACGCGGGATGCCAGCTTGCGCTACGCCA